>NZ_CP160035.1:2135000-2492500 GCF_040703125.1 Flavobacterium ovatum | reverse complement strand
ACCTTTTTCATTTAATGATACAATCCTCTTATAATGAAATTAACAACTCCTTTTATATTTCTTGTTCGATTTTATCAGTCAGCCATTTCTCCATTTACACCTGCTGCTTGCCGTTTTGAACCTACTTGTTCCTCTTATATGATTGAGGCACTACAAACACATGGATTACTTTATGGTGGATATTTAGGATTAAGACGTATTTTAAGCTGTCACCCATGGAGTAAAACAGGTTATGATCCTGTACCGCCTAAGAAAAACAACAATTAAATTAACACCAATTAAGACTGTTAAACTGTTCTTAATACCTCTTCATAACTTCAATTTAATATTGAAACTCAAAACAAAAACAGTATTTTTACACCAAAATTTACATAATGACACACGTATTAAACATTGTATGGAACCCTTCAGAAGGTATTGATTTAGGATTTTTCGTGATACGTTTTTACAGCCTCATGTTTGTAATTGCTTTTGGATTAGGGTGGTACATCATGAAAAATATTTTTGATCGTGAAAATGAGTCCATAGAAAAACTAGATTCTTTATTCGTTTGGACTGTATTAGCTACTTTATTAGGAGCACGACTGGGACATGTTCTCTTTTATGATTGGGAATATTTCCGCAATCATTTACTAGAAATCTTTCTTCCTTTTCGATTTACGCCCTCATTTGAATTTACTGGATACCAAGGTTTAGCGAGTCACGGTGCAGCAATATCGATTATAGTTGCCATGTATTTTTACAGTAAAAAAGTACTTAAAAGACCCTTGTTATGGATATTAGACCGTGTAGTAATTGCTGTTGCAAGTGGTGCTATATTTGTACGCTTAGGGAATTTCTTTAACTCTGAAATCGTTGGTAAAAAAACTGATTCAATATTTGGAATTCAATTTATAAGAGACCAATTCTCACCTAGAGAAGCCGTCTCTTTAACAAATATTTCAAATCCTACAGAGGCATATCATGCGATTGCAAACAACCCTCAATATTCGATGTTATTAGATCAAGTTCCATTAAAACATCCAGCTCAATTATATGAATCCTTTTGCTATGTATTTGTATTTGCTTTATTGTTGTTTTTATACTGGAAAACGGACACGAGGTTAAAATCAGGCTATTTATTTGGGCTATTTTTAGTTGCCTTATGGACTATTCGCTTTATTGTTGAGTATGTTAAAGAAAGTCAAGGTGGTTTTGAAAGTTCATTAGGTTTATTTTCTACAGGGCAATGGTTAAGTATTCCATTTATACTAATTGGTTTGTATTTTATCTTTACAGCCGAAAAGCCAATCAAATTATAGAAAAAAAACCTATAACAATAGAAAAAGAGGGATGATACAATATTGTATCATCCCTCTTTTTCTATAAGTAAATCATTAAACTAAAATACTTTGATTCAATTCCTATTTTTGATTACTAAACTAGCGTTTTAAGGAAAAATGAGATTTAAACTTTTTAACAACATTAGCCTCTACATAATCAATAGTAAACCAATAATCAGTTGCAGGCATTGGGTGCCCATTGTAATAGCCACTCCATCCTACTGAATTAGGTTTTATTTCAACTAAAAATTTTCCATAACGATCAAAAATGTGAATTCTAGCATTTACATCATCTTTCAGAGTTTCTATATTCCAAGAATCATTAAAACCGTCACCATTTGGTGTGAAAAACCTTGGAAAATCAACAACTAGAATATTTGATTTAGTTATTGGAGCACTACAACCCACAGGGTCTTTTACCGTTACGGAATGAAGTCCATAAGGTACATTTTCAAAAATTGGACTCGATTGAAAAGGACCAAAATCAAATTGATATACATATTCCCCCGCAGCAGTAGCATTTATCGTTACGACTTGATTTTCTACAAAAGCATCAGTGACTGTCCACTGGAAATCTATCAAAGTATTCGATTCTTTCACCGTAATTGGAAGCGTTTTACTACTAGCACATTGCCCACCATCTGGCGTAAACACATAATTAACAGTTCCTAAAACCGAACTATCTACAAAAGCAGGGCTCCAAGTCCCTGTAATTGGGGGAGTATTTTCAGAATTCGTAGGTAAAACAAGATCTCCTGAATTTTCACAAATTACTGAAGGCACTAAGCTAAACACAGGTACTATTATTGCATTTACCGTTACTGTCAAAGTAGCATTATTCGCACATTGTCCCGCAGTAGGAGTAAATGTATAAGTAGTTGTCTTTGTATTATCTAAAATAGGCGACCAACTTCCTGAATATCCATTATTTGAAAAAGTAGGTAAAGGTGCTAATGCGTCTCCAGAACAAATTGGTGCTACGGCATTAAATGTTGGGGTTACTTTAGAATTAACAGTAACAGTCATCGTCGTATTTAAAGCACACTGACCTGCATTAGGTGTAAAAGTATAGGTGGTGGTAGCCGTATTGCTAATCCCCGGAGACCAACTACCTGTTATTCCTTCATTAGATACTGTAGGCAATGGCGCTAGTGGGTCACCAGAACATATTGGTCCGACTGCATTAAATGTTGGAGTAACATTATTAGGTATTACTGTTATTGTAGTTGAATACGTTGAAGCAGATGTACATTGTCCTGGGTTAGATGTAAAAGTATAAGACGTAGAACCTAATGTTGAAGTATCAACAGTCGATGGACTCCAAGTTCCTGTTATTGGTGGCGTATTATTGGAACTTGTAGGTAAACTATAAGTTGATCCTTGGCACACGTTTGCTGGAATCGATGTAAAAGACATGGTTACTAACGGTTTTACTGTAACACTTAACGTTTGTGTTGTAGCACAAGGGTGTAAAAAAGGGTCAGGTGTGAACACATAATTTCCACTTGCCGTGTTACTCACAACGGCTGGTGCCCAAGTTCCTGAAATACCATTAGGGGAAGTAGGCCCTAAGATTGGGGCAGGTGAACCTGTACAAAATGGAGGAATCGGTGCAAAATTTGGGTTAGTTGTAGCTGTACCACAAGGAACCGTACAAGTTATAGTTTGAGGCGGAACACAAGGATGAGTTGCCGATGACAAAGTCATTGTTGCACTTTGTCCAGGTAACATTCCAAAAACTTGTTGATGCGAAACATTTGTTGTTCCAGAAACTGGCGATCCACCTTGAATAGTATAAGTATAATTATATGTATTAGATATCAAGGGATTGTTAGACCAATCAAACATAACTGATGAAGCCTTATCAGGAGCTAAAACTTGAGACGGATCACATCTATAATTTAAAATTACAGCTCCATTATTAGCAACAACATTAACTACTATTTGTGCTCTTGGACTGACAGTACTTCCGTCTGTTTGACTTACGTAATAAGTTGTAGAACCAACTGAATTGGTGGAAGGTGTTGGAGCTGTAATTGATGGAGTACCTCCTGTTGCAGCAGTACCATACCAGAACAATGTATTTCCAGGATCAGCAGTAGCAGTCAATGGGCTAGCGGGACTATTTTGACAATAATAAATTGGTGATTGCACTATTGGAGCCGCAGGTGGAGCAAAAAACAAACTTTTATCAGCCTTGAACCCTATGCTTGTTGTTACAACAAGACTATTACTAAATGTAGTAGCGAACAGACTTGCATTCAAAAAACACACAACTATATAAAGAAGAGTAGATGACTTTATAAATTTTTTCATTGTTAAAAATTTAAAATTGAACTTGAGTGAAGAATCTCATTATTTCAACATTTAGTAAATATATAAAATTTGAAATTGTTAAAAAATTAAAACCGACTAATAACAACATTTAATAGCTATTAAAACAGTAAAGTATGTTTTCAAAAATTATAACTCTTATAAAAAACCTAAATTAAATATTTTTAGTATTAAATCCTGCATTAGTAAATTTGCTAAATTAAAATAATACAATTTTATAATTCTAATTCGTAAAAGAGTGTTTTTTTTTTGACTGACAAAAAAACAACTAAACTTCCAAAATACATTTATAAAGGCAGTATTTTATTTTTAACGTAATTCGTTTTATTTAATTAAAATTGACAACTCAAAGAGTTACTGTAATTCCCAAAACATTTAAAAATGGTACAAAAAAAAAGACCTAACTGTAAGCGAGGGCACTGAAAAAGTCATTTACAAAAAATCAGCATAAAAAAGGAGCAGTAAAATTTTATTTACTGCTCCTTTTTGGTTATATTTAACTGTAATTATAAGGCTTTTTAGATGTTAGTTCAGCAACAACAAATTCAGTTCAGCGAGCATTCCTCGTTATATGATTTAATCATTCCTAAAGATAATCTTCTTCGAAAAATCAATGAATTAATTGATTTTTCATTTATCACCGATGAACTTATACATACCTATTGTGTAAATAATGGTCGTATGGCAGAAAGTCCTATTCGTATGTTCAAATATCTACTTTTGAAAACGATTTATACGGTCTCGGATGTTGATGTTGTTGATCGCTCTCGTTTTGACATGTCCTTTAAATATTTTTTGGATATGACACCCGAAGCCGATGTTATCAACCCAAGTTCATTGACAAAATTTAGAAAACTCCGCTTAAAAGACACCGATTTATTGAATTTATTGATTAACAAAACGGTAGCCTTAGCCATTGAAAAAGGTGTTATTCGTTCTAAATCTATAATAGTTGATGCCACACATACTTTATCAAGGTCAAATCCATTTTTAGCTATAGACGTACTGAGAGAACGTTCCAAACAACTTCGTAAAGTGGTTTATTCATTTGATGAACAATGGAAAGAACGTATGCCAGAGAAGAACAACGAGAATGATTTAGAAAAGGAGTTGGCTTATAGCAAAGAGTTAGAGAAAAGACTAGAAGAAGATCCTTCGGTGAGTTTGATACCGGCCGTAAAAGACCCTACTCGATTTAAAATCAAAAAAGACAAAGAAGATACACAAGAAAATTTAATTTTATCAAAAGATACCGATGCCAAAACTGGGCATAAATCTGCCGAGAGTTCTTTCTTTGGCTACAAGACTCATTTAGCTATGACCGAAGAGCGCATCATAACAGCAGCCGTAGTAACATCGGGAGAAAAAGGAGATGGACCGGAGTTGCCAAAACTCTTAGAAATTAGTCAAGAAAATGGAATTGAGGTAGATACTATTATTGGCGATGGTGCCTATTCGGGGAAAGAAAATCTTAAAATCACAAGTGAGCAAAATATTAAAGTAGTGGCCAGACTAAACCCATCCATAACACAAGGATTTAGAAAAGACGAGGATAAATTTGATTACAATAAAGATGCCGATAGGTTTGTATGTCCTGCGGGTCATATGGCAATACGAAAAGCACGAGGTGGAACCAAAGATATCGGGGAAAATCAAGTCGACACTTACTATTTTGATGTTGAAAAATGTAAATCATGTCCTTTAACAGAAGGCTGTTATAAAGAGGGAGCAAAAACAAAAACATATTCGGTATCCATAAAATCAGATTTATATCAAGAGCAAATATCCTTTCAAGAAACAGACTATTACAAAGAAAAAGCAAAGCACCGATACAAAATAGAAGCGAAGAATAGTGAGTTAAAAAATGCACATGGTTTTGACAGAGCGATATCTTATGGCATAAACAATATGCAAATGCAAGGAGCAATGGCTATTTTTACAGTAAATTTAAAAAGAATCATAAAACTAATGTAGGAAATGCGTTCTACTTGCGTATTGTCTAAAATACACTCATTTTAAGCCAAAAAATAGACTCCTAAAATCTAAAATAAAAACAGTTGTAAAATTTAAAACGCTTATAACGGATGTTTGAAATCCTGTTATAAGCGTTTTTTTAATCTTTGAAAAATAACACAAATCGAAATAAGCGAGGTTTTTCAGTGCCCTCCTGTAAGCTAGGTCTTTTTGATTTGTATATAAAGTAGATTAACTTTCTTCGTGTTGTTTTTCAACATTCTTTTTATCTTCTCTAGAAATAGTATCAACTAATACTGGAGTCGCAATAAACAAAGATGAATAAGTTCCAACTACAATACCCACAAGCATTGCGAAAATAAATCCTCTAATTGATTCACCACCAAAAACAAACATAATCAACAATACCACAATCATAGTTAATGAAGTATTAATCGTTCTTGACATAGTTGTATTAATAGATTGATTTACAATTTCAGCAAAATTACCTTTTGTTTTACCTGCTAAGAATTCACGTACTCTGTCAAATACAATAACTGTATCATTCATAGAATATCCAATTACCGTTAAGATTGCAGCAATAAAGTGTTGGTCAATTTCCATACCAAAAGGCATGAACTTATAACATAATGAATAGATCCCCAAAACAAAAATAACATCGTGAGCAACAGCTGTGATAGCTCCTAAACTATATTGCCATTTTCTAAAACTAATCATTAAGTATAAAAACACCAATAACATAGCCCCAAGAACAGCCCAGTAAGCATTTGTTTTAATATCTTCAGCAACAGAAGGCCCAACTTTTGAAGCTTGTAAAATACCTACTTTCTTACCATCATAAGCATTAATAAACTTATCATACGTTAAATCAGCTGCATAATGATGTTTTAAAGTTTCAAACAATAATTTATTTACTTCTTCATCAGCTTGAATTCCATGTTCTTTAACTTTATACTTCGTAGTAATCTTTAATTGATTATCACTACCAAATATTTTTGCTTCAGCACTACCAAATACTTTAGTCAATTCCCCTTTTACTACTTCAGCTTCAACGGGTTTTTCAAAACGAATTTGAAAAGTTCTACCTCCTACAAAATCAACTCCTTGATCCAGACCATTTGTTGATAATGATACAATACTTACCACAACAACAACTGCCGAGAACATATATGTCCATTTTTTCATTCCTAAGAAATCAAAATTGAAGTTATTGAATATTTTCTTAGAGAAATTAGTGACAAATGTTAAGTCACTTTTAGTTCTTAAATTTCTATCCAAAAAGATTCTTGCAATAAAAATTGAAGTAAATAATGAAGTAGCAATACCTATTAACAAAGTAGTAGCAAATCCTTTAATAGGTCCTGAACCAAAAATAAATAATACTGCACCTGTTAAAATATGAGTAACGTTTGCATCTGTAATAGAAGACATTGCTCCCCTCCAACTGTAAGACGTTTTAATAGCTTCTTCAAGCGATTTTCCGGCTCTTAATTCTTCTTTTGCTCTTTCATAAATAATGATATTGGCATCAACTGCCGTACCCATTGTTAATACGATACCTGCAATACCTGGCAATGTTAAAACAGCTCCTAAACTTGCTAAAACTCCGAAAAGGAAAAGTAAGTTAACCGCTAATGCTATATTAGCATACCATCCTGCTTTACCATAATATACCATCATCCATAATGAAACAATAAGTAAACCTACTAGCGCAGATGTTGTTCCATTATCAATAGCTTCTTGTCCTAAGGATGGACCTACTACTTCTGACTGTACTATATCTGCTGCTGCGGGTAATTTACCTGCTCTTAAAACATTAGCTAAATCCGTAGATTCATCCAAAGTAAAACTTCCTGAAATCTCCGATCTTCCTCCTGCAATAGGCCCAGTAGAAACACCCGGAGCAGAATAAACAATATCATCTAAAACAATAGCAATATTTGATTTTTGAGTATACGCTCTTCCTGTTAATTCTTCCCAAACCTTTGCTCCTTGTCCATTCATCTCAATAGATACAGAAGGTTTTCCTAACTGATCAAAAGAAGCATTTGCACCAGTTACAACACCACCACTCATTGAAGCAACATCATCTCTATTACCTCTTAAGGCATATAATTCTACTGCTTCTACACTTTTATCTTTAGCATCTTTTATTTGAGTCGATTTTCCCCAAACAAATTTCACATAACGAAATTCAGGAGCTAATAAAACTCTAATATCTGATCTTTTCAAATAACCATTAACTACAGCTGTATCTTTAGGAGCAAATAAACCTAAAACCGGTCCACCACCTTGAGATAACATTTTATCAAACAAAGGATTGTTTCCTTGTTTGGTAGCCAATGAATCTTTCGTATCTGTTAATAATGCACTTAAAGAATCTTTAACTACTTTTTTAGTTTCAACTTTAGTGATTTCAGTTTTCTTCAAAGCATCATTTGCAGCTACCAAGAAGTTACCAATTTCATCAATTTTATAGGTTTCCCAGAACTCTAATTGCGCAGTACTTTGCAACAATTTTTTAATTCTATCAACATCTTTAGCACCTGGAAGCTCCACAAGGATTCTTCCTGATTCTCCTAATTTTTGGATGTTTGGTTGTGTTACACCAAATTTGTCAATACGTTTTCTTAAAACACCAAAAGCACTTTCAACTGATTCGTCAACTTTTCTTTTGATTACTTTTTGAACATCAGAATCTGACATTTGAAAATCAACACCACCTTCACCTTGCAAAGAACGGTTTGCAAAAATATCTGGCGAAGCTAATTTTACTGTTCCTTTAGAGTTAGCAGCAAAAGCTTCAAAGAAAGCATCGATATACGTTTGATTCCCTTTTTGATTAGCCGTTGCATCTGCTAAAGACTTATTGAAAACTGGATTTTTAGAATTGTTAGACAATCCTTTTAATATATCTTTCACAGAAATTTGTAATATCACATTGATACCACCTTCTAAGTCAAGACCTTTATTTATTTGCTTGTCTTTTACTTCATCAAAAGTAAAATTAGCAAACCCTAAGTTAAATACTTTTTCTTTACTAATTGAATCTAAATATCTCAATTCTTTGTCAGGATCTCCTCCCGAAAAAGATTTAGCATCATTTTTAATTTTACTCGAAACAAAAGTAAACGAGAGTTGGTAAATACTTACCAATGCAAATAGAATTGCAAAAAATTTAATAAGTCCTTTATTCTGCATTATTACTGAAAATTAATTATTTTATATTTATTTTATTATTGTTTGTGCTTGAAATGCTAATCTTAATCATGTTTTTAAAACAAAAAAACAAAACCCAAGAATTGTATTATTTTATTAAACCGAGCAAATATATAATTATGGTTCAGACTAACCAATTTATTTTCGAATTAATCTCAAAAAAAAGACTGCAAAAGTGCAGTCTTTTCATTTATATGCCATTTTTATTAACCTAATATTGATTTCAAAGCATCATTCATTTGCCTAACAGCAATTGCGCTCTTAGCAAATAATGCTTTTTCATCATCATTTAACTTAATCTCTAAAATTTCTTCCACACCATTTTTACCAATAATACAAGGAACACCTATACAAATATCTGATTGTCCATATTCGCCCTCCACGTAAACTGAGCAAGCAATCATTTTTCTTTGATTGTTCAAAATACTATCTACTAAAAACGCAACAGAAGCTCCTGGCGCATACCAAGCTGAAGTCCCTAACAATCCTGTTAGAGTTGCTCCTCCCACCATAGTATCTGCAGCTACTTTTTGTAAAACTTCATCTGATAGAAACTGAGTAACAGGAATACCATTATAAGAAGCTAAACGTGTCAAAGGAATCATAGTCGTATCTCCATGACCTCCAATCACCATTGCCGAAATATCATTAACTGGTTTATCCAGCGCTAACCCTAAATAGGTTCTAAAACGAGAACTATCCAGCGCGCCTCCCATACCAATAATTCTATTTTTAGGTAATCCCGTAGATTTTAATGTTAAATAACACATCGTATCCATTGGATTCGACACAATTACAAAAATTGCATTAGGAGAAAACTCTAATACACTATGAACAACAGATTTAACAATTCCTGCGTTAATTCCAATTAGTTCCTCGCGGGTCATTCCTGGTTTCCTTGGAATTCCAGAAGTTACCACAACAACATCACTATTTGCTGTTTTAGAATAATCATTAGTCACCCCGGAAACCGTTGTGTTAAATCCTGTATTAGTCGCACATTGCATTATATCCAAAGCTTTACCTTCAGCAAAACCTTCTTTTATGTCCAACAATACTACTTCACTTGCAATTCCTCTATAAGAGATTACATCAGCACAAGTTGCACCCACGTTTCCTGCTCCTATTATTGATACCTTCATGTTTTTTTTGAATTAATTTGTTAATTAAAATAGACAACCGACCATTTTTATTAATGGTCGGTCTAATTTAATAAATTAAGCATCAATATTAGCATAAACTGCATTTTTTTCGATAAACTCTCTACGAGGTGGTACTTCATCACCCATTAACATCGAAAAGACTCTATCAGCTTCCGCTAAACTATCAATTGTTACTTGACGTAATGTTCTAAAGTTAGGATCCATAGTTGTTTCCCACAACTGTTCTGCATTCATCTCTCCAAGACCTTTATAACGTTGTATCGCTGCGCTTCCTCCCATTCTCTCATTAGCTTGATCACGTTGTAAATCATTCCAAGCGTATTCTTTTTTATTTCCTTTTTTCACCAAATATAAAGGTGGAGCAGCAATATATATATGTCCTTCTTCAATCAATTCTTTCATAAATCTAAAGAAGAATGTCAAAATTAAAGTAGAGATATGACTACCATCGACATCGGCATCACACATAATAATTACTTTATGGTAACGTAATTTCTCAATATTCAATGCTTTACTATCCTCTGCAGTACCTACTGTAACTCCAAGAGCAGTAAATATATTCCGAATCTCCTCGTTTTCAAACACCTTATGATGCATCGCTTTCTCAACATTCAAAATCTTACCACGTAAGGGCAAAATTGCTTGAAATGCACGATCACGACCTTGCTTAGCCGTTCCACCTGCCGAGTCTCCCTCGACAAGATATACTTCACATTTTGCTGGATCTTGTTCTGAACAGTCAGACAATTTCCCTGGCAATCCACCGCCACCCATTACGGTTTTGCGCTGTACCATTTCACGCGCTTTCTTAGCAGCATGACGTGCTTGAGCTGCCAAAATTACTTTTTGAACAATGATTCGAGCATCATTTGGATTTTCTTCCAAATATGCTTCAATCATATCACCCACCGCTTGACTTACTGGCGAAACAACTTCTCTATTTCCAAGTTTGGTTTTTGTTTGCCCCTCAAACTGTGGTTCTGCAACTTTTACAGAGATAATAGCTGTCAACCCCTCACGGAAGTCATCACCTGAAATATCAAATTTCAATTTGTCTAACATTCCCGAAGCATCTGCATATTTCTTCAATGATCTCGTAAGACCCGTTCTAAAACCTTGCAAGTGCGTTCCCCCTTCGTGTGTATTGATATTATTTACATAGGAGAAAATATTCTCACTATAACTTGTATTGTATATCAATGCCACTTCAACAGGAATCTCTCCTTTATCATTATCCATAGAGATTACATGAGCAATAATTGGCTCACGGTTCCCGTCTAGGTAACGAATATATTCTTTTAGTCCTTCTGTAGAATGAAATACTTCAGAAACAAAATTTTCGTCTTTATCTAATTCTCTTTTATCTGTAAAAGTAATTGTAATTCCTTTATTCAAGTAGGACAACTCACGCATACGAGCCGACAAAGTATCATAAGAATACTCCGTAGTCTGAGTGAAAATAGTTGGATCTGGATAAAAAGTTACAATTGTACCTCTTTTAGTCGTTTCTCCAATTTGTTTTACTGGATAAAGTGATTTTCCTTTTTCATACTCTTGTTCGTAAATCTTACCATCATTACTATGAACAGTTGCTCTCAAATGGTTTGACAATGCATTTACCACCGAAACCCCAACACCGTGTAATCCTCCAGAGACTTTATAAGAGTCTTTGTCAAATTTACCCCCAGCTCCAATTTTGGTCATAACTACCTCCAGAGCCGAAACTCCTTCTTTTTTGTGCATTCCAACCGGAATACCACGACCATTATCTTCTACTGTAATTGAACCATCTTCATTTATATCTACTATAATGGTATCACAATGACCTCCCATTGCCTCATCAATAGAGTTATCTACAACCTCATAAACCAAGTGATGAAGTCCACGAACTCCTACATCTCCAATATACATGGAAGGGCGCATCCTTACGTGCTCCATTCCTTCTAATGCCTGAATACTATCTGCTGAATAATTATTTTCCTTCTTGATTTCTTCGCTCATGTTTTTTTATTCTAAAAATGTATTATTTTTTGTCTAACGAACAAATATATAAAAACTGAAATTAGAACATAGCCAAAATCAGCTTTTAACAGCTTAAGTTATTAACAATAAGTGTCAATTTCTATAGCATTTTCAACGCAATCCCTAAAAAAACGAACATCCCTTACTATTCAAAATTTGTGACTGCTATAAAAAAGATGAAGATTCAAACATTTTCCACCAAAAAGATAATTTGGGCGTGCCACCACCAAGCAAAGGGGTTGACTTTTGCAGATCCATATTTAGCCCCTTTACTTGCTGCTGTCAGGCTATCCATTCCGCCGCGGCGGATAGTTCCTATCCCTCACGCAAACCCGAAATCAACACTAAATTTATTGGAATATCATTTTCATAAAAAAACAGTTCCGAATACTCTTATGCAAATTATGATTAAAAACATGTCTAATTGTCAGTTCGAGCGCAGTCGAGAACCACAACAGCATCTCGACTGCGCTACCTATGACGTTTTGATTTAAATACCTAAATTACAGACACCTAAAAAACACACCCCTAGCCTCTCTCAAGAGGGGAATTAGAAGTGCAAACATTCAAATAACGTCATTTTATATTGCTTTTTTTAGAATAAAAATTACTCCTCGATAGGACAAAAAACAATAGACTATTATATAAATGGTATCAAACAAAAAATTCATGTTTAAACAAATACAAAACTTGACTAGACCAATAACAGTTTGTATTTTTGCGGCATGAATGATAATTTTATAACAGAATATTTCGGAATTGGAATACAAAACGGAAAAACACCAGAGAACTTAGGTGTATTGTGGAGAACTGCACAAAACCTTGGTGCCAGCTATATTTTCACAATTGGAAATCGCTATGCCAAACAAGCCTGCGACACGCACAATGCCGTAAAATCAATTCCGTATTTTCATTACGACAATTTTGATGATTTCTTCAAAAACCTACCCAAAGGCGCACGGTTGGTTGGTGTGGAGTTAGACGATAGAGCCGAAGATTTAGAAACTTTTGAACACCCAAGAAGATGTGTTTACCTACTAGGCGCCGAAGACAACGGACTTTCTAAAGCAGCCATAGAAAAATGCCATTCACTAATAAAATTCAAATCCGAAAAAAGTTTGAATGTTTCTGTTGCTGGGAGTATTGTGCTTTATGATAGAGGACTTGGTAAACCGAGGTCTTAGTCAAAAGGCAAAAATCAAATATCAAAAGTCAATTTCAAAATTCAAAAATCAAAATAACCCTTTACAAAACACAAATTTTCAAAACAAACATGGAAATGCCTATTTTGAAAATTTGCAAATGCAATTTATCGCAAAAAAACAATTCTAAATTTTTTCTTACTTTCTAAGTGAGTAATCTTTAGGATTTCTGTAAGCGTGAATCACAGCTAAAACAACGATTTGCTTTTTAGTATCGTTTATAATGTAATGAATATGATACGGAAATTGTTTTAATAGAACCGTTCTAAAATTCTTGTATTTTATCTGAAAGGAAGTGGGAAAATCGGCAATGTGTTTTTTAGCTTCGTCAATCCTATCTAAAAAAGCAATGGCAAGTTCGGGATTTATATTTTTGTAGTAATCAACAATATCTTGAATATCAAAAGCTACAGCGGGTTAATTTACAAAACCATAACTCATATTCCTTTTCTAATTTTGTCAAGTGTAGTATAAAAATCAACTATATCATTAGGTTTTTTGTAATAATCTTCTAAACGCTCGTTAAGAATATTTTTTTGCCACGAACTTAACTCAGAACTGTCTTGAGCTTCTTCCTCTTGCAAATCCGAATACTTTGTTTTCAGCTTTTGCCATTCTTCAATAGGAATATGAACCCCTGTTGTATTCCCTTGTTTATCGTGAATAAATTGTAGTGTCATAGCTATATATATTTTATTTTTCCAAATCGTCAATCATTTCAAAAGCGTCCATAGTTGCTTGAGGATCATTTAGCCTACTCAAAACAATGTCTTTATCACATTTAGGAAATTCGTCTTCTAGATTTTCAATATCAGGGTAGCATTTTTTCATGATTTCCCAATCTTCTATAGCAATTACAACAGCTGTCTTATTTCCTAAATTATCGGATATATACTGAACATTCATACTGATTATGATTTAAATAGCTTTTATCAAAGATACAAAAAAACTTTATTGCGTTTAATAACTTTATCAAGCCAATCGCTAAAACAGTTTGCTAGTATCATTTATTTCTAAAACAAAAAACTACAACTTTTTAAGGTTGTAGCTTTGTTGATTTACTTTGTGGGCACGAGCAAGATGCTCGCGCTAGCTGTTGAGCTTATTTCTGCTCGCGCCTGCAAGGGATCATTTCTTCCATTCTTATTTTTATTGCTTGAATTGGATCTGGAGCTTCAATAGGAAAAAATTGGTTTTCGTAATTTTCTATTAACAATGACAAAATTTCAGCTTCATCACCCTCAATAGAATTTGGAGTAGCATCAAAAATCACTTCCAATCTTTCCAGTGCTTTATCGTAATCGTTTTCAGTTTTTATAGGAGCTATTTCCATAATTCTAGATTTTAAATTGTGTCTGCGTTTATTTTATCATATTCAGCGTGACGATTGGGCGTTTAGTTTTTCTAACTAATCAAAATAAACTCCTCCATTTAAAAAATCTAAATTAAATGATTTGCACTTTGGGCAGAAATTTTTACTTTTCTTATAATATTTACCACTCCAATTATGGCTTCCAATTTTCTTGTCGTCAACGAACATTTTAGGTTCGTAATATGGAATATATCTATCATCTGTTTTAACAACAGTGACATTTCGATAAAAAAAATAAAGAAATCTTTGTTTAACTATTTCAGAACTTGTGCAATCATAAAGATTTACCTGTTCAATCTCATTAGATTCAATATTAAAAGCTGGCGCTCCACATTGAGTAAGATGATTTAATTTTCCGCCACCAACAGCAATTGCTTTCGTTTGGTATCCACATTGTTTACAAAGCGGTATGATAGTAAAGCCCATTTTAATTTTGTTTTTTTTTAGGATAAATATTTAGTGTTTTTTTTCGGTATCATTTATTAAAAAATTAATTAGTGTTTTATTTTCAATATCGTTGGTCTGTTTTTCAACAGGAAGCAAAAAAATGTATTTGAAAATGACTTTTAAAACGGAGGTTCATCTTGACCTAAATTAGGCTCACAAACAAATATAATTCCTGATGGAGTAAATTTTATAATCCAAAGTAATTCTGTTAATGATTCTTCAAAACCAAATTGCAATATTTTCCTTATAATACTTTGTAATGAAAAATCTTTACGCATATATGTACCCTCTTCAAGTTGATTATAATTCTTGTATGTCGATTTTATGTAATACTTTAATTCAGATTTTAGAGAAGTATATTTAATTTCTCCTCGGGACCAATCGTTAGTTCTTGCTCTATAAATGTATATTGGTAAAATTTTATTCATATAAGTTGATTCGCAACACCATTCCTCAGAATATTTTATTTTTTCAAAATTTAATTTTTTGTCGCACGGTAAAATATATTGAGTAATTTTTTCAAGTGAAAGGAAAATATGAATGCGGTGATCCCCTTCATATTTCAAATTACTTTTTGTAATTACATATTGCTTTGAATAAATTGTAATCTTATTAAATAGTTTTTCCGTTTCCAGGACAAGATAATTCATATAATTTTTCCGTTTATTAGTTCTGAAAATAGCTGTTAACGTCACCGATAGCGCAAGCTTACCCTCTTACCCACAATCAAATTCAAAACAAATATAAATAAAAAACTACAACCATTTTATTGATTGTAGTTTCTTTGTTGGCCAATCGTTATAGGTATAAGCGCGACGCTCGAACTAACTAAGCGTGTTTTTTACGCCCGCACCAGCAGGGAGCTGGTTTCAAAAATAACACTTTTCTTATTATTCTCTTTTTGTGAGAAATTTTGAAATTTAGATAATAATGCAGGAATTATTTTGTTAGATTTGTTTGCCTGCAATTGGTTTTGGAACGGAAAAATTTCGCACTTTCAATTGCACCGTGTAAATATTCGAAAAGCAGATTTAGATTTTGGACACAATTAAATAATAAAAGTAACATTATGATATTAAAAATAAAAAAACCAACCCCTTCTCAAGAGAAAGAATTCAATGAGTTATATTTTAAATTAATAAATTACACAGATAAAATGACAAGAAAAGAGAGTCTATTTATTGAATTTGAACTATTTCTTTTACCTGATATTGACGAGGAGAATTTTATTAAATTAATAAGTACACACACATTATATCATAATCATATATTATAGAAAATTAAAATGGTTTGGACTTTTATAACTTTAAAAATATGAAAAATCTATGGTTTAGGCTTTTGTTTTATTGGTGTTATGAAAAAACTCCAATTGGCTCAGGATTAACAATCCCTTATTTAATAGGTTCTATTAAACATATAGATAATGGAACAACTTCAATTGAGGAATTATTAAATGAGTTTTCAAAAAATGAAACTAATTATTTAGTATCCATTGATTTATGCGAAAACATTAATGAATATGTGATAAAACTAAATGACACAGAAGATTTCATTCAATTGAAACACTATCCAAGATTTGGAAATTTTTTTATACAGGATGAAAAACTTGGAAAACTTGAAAATATTAATAAGATGTCTAATTATCTTCAAAACATCTATTCTGTAAATATTAAAGATGATAAATTTTCTAAAATTGATGGTGAATTTATAAAATTTACAATTGATGATTTAGAAATGATTAATCAATTCAAAGAATCTACCATCAAAAAACTTAAAATATGAAACAACTTGGACTTGGAGGATGTCTAATAATAATAGTATCGTTCGTAATTGTAATGGCTACATTAAAGCCATTAGTAAATATTCTAGGCGATGGCGCTTTTGCAGTTGTTATCATTCCAACATTCTTTCTTGCAAGCTTTTTAGCAAAATTATTTTTTCCAGAGGAAAGAGAAAATAATTCGAATTCAAATAGTTTTAACAAAACTGATAATAAAAATCAGCAAGAAGATACGGAAGATGATTTTGACATTGATTATAGTGATGACGATATTGAGGCTTAAAAATCACACAGCTACAATAGTTACTAATATTCTTACTCTTAATTGGCGTAGATACCGACAATTTTATATTATAAAAGCGGATTCATATCTTTCGATACAAACCCGCTTTTTAAATTATTTAAAGATTTTAAATCCTTATTTCCTCATAATCCTTACGTTCATCTCCTCCACCTTTCTGTCAGATAAAAGTGATGGTGCTCCGAATAATAAATCTTCGCTAGATCCTGTTTTTGGGAAAGCCATTACTTCTCTAATAGAAGCTTTTTTCTCCAAAATCATCATTAGTCGGTCAATTCCCCATGCGATTCCTCCGTGTGGTGGTGCGCCGTATTGGAAGGCTTTGTACATTGTTCCTACGCTCTTCATCATTTCTTCTTTGTTGTAACCCATATTTCTATAAGTTGCTTCTAGAATTTCCGATTTGTGTGCACGAACAGAACCTCCTCCTATTTCGTAACCGTTTAAGATAATGTCGTATTGTTGTGCGATGATCGTTCCAATTTCGTCTTCGTTACCATCCATGTGTTTTTTCAAATCATAGATTGCTGGCATGGAGAACGGGTTGTGTGTAAACGTCCATCTTCCTTCGTCTGTTTTTTCGAACATTGGGAAATCAACTACCCACGCCGGACGCAATTCCTTCGGGTTAATCAAGTTCAACATTCTACCCATTTCTTGACGAACGGCATCCAAAGCTTTGTTTGCCGTAGCATAATCTGCTGCTGAGAAGAATACAATATCTCCCACTTGCGCATCAGTCGCTTTGATGATTCCTGCTGCAATTTCTTCACCCAAAAATTTAATAATCGGAGATTGCAATTCGGTTTCATTCACAATAATATAAGCCAAACCACCTAAACCGTGTTGTTGTGCAACTGCAGTCAACGTTTCAATTTGCCCTTTAGACATACGTTTGTTTCCTTGCTCTTGAGCCGAAACTTTGATACATTTTACAATTCCGCCTTCATCAATTGGTTTGCTGAATACTTGGAAAGTGGTTTCTTTTACGATTTCGGTAATGTCTTGCATCTTCAATCCGTAACGTAAATCAGGTCTATCGCAACCGTAAAAATCCATAGCATCTTTATAGGTAATGACTTCAAACGGATGCAAAATCCATTTTTTACCGTATATTTTTGTAACGATGTTATTGAACATTTTGGTGTTCAAATCGATAATTTGTTGCATGCTTGCGTATGCCATTTCGATATCCAACTGTGTAAATTCTGGTTGACGATCTCCACGAGAATCCTCATCTCTAAAACAACGAGCAATTTGGAAATACTTCTCATAACCACTCACCATCAACATTTGTTTGAACTGTTGTGGCGCTTGTGGCAACGTATAAAAGAAACCTGCTTGTTTACGTGTTGGAACGATAAACTCACGTGCTCCTTCATCGGTTCCGGCACTTAGAATTGGAGTTTCAATTTCTAAAAACTCTTCTTCATCTAAGATGTCTCGCAATAACTTAATCACTTTATGACGGTTGACAATGGCTCTACGAACCTCATCATTTCTATGATCTAAGAATTTGTATTGAAAACGAGTTGCTTCATTTGTTTTGGCAGCTCTTTTTATTTCGAAAGGCAAGGTTTTCGATAAATTCAAAATTTCTAAAACCGACGTTTCCATTTCGATTTTACCCGTACGCAAACCTGCGTTGAAATCATCTTCATTACGACCAACGACAATTCCTTTTACAGAAATCACCGATTCTGGTTTCAATTTCACCAAATCATCAATATTTGGGAACGATTCTCTACTAATTCGAACCTGGAAAATCTCGTAACTAGAATCACGCAAATCGATAAACATCAATTCTCCGTGGTCACGCACAGACGCTACCCAACCAGATAATTCCACTTCTTGACTAATGTTTTCCTCAGACAATTGCGAGATTTTGTGTGTTCTATAATTGTCTTTTATGATAATTGGCACTTCAGGAAGTGTTTCTTCTTGATGACCTTTGCTTTCTACTTCTATTTCTTTCGAATCATTTTGAGCGGCTTCTTTCTTTTCTAAAACTGCTGCAGCTCCCAATTGGTCTAGAATAATTTGACGAATTACTTTTCCATCGGCACCTTTTCCAACTACACCTAAAACTTTACCAACCAAAATACCCGCTTTCCCTTGATTTCCGGCTTTGATGTCATTGGCTACAGCCTCATTTTCAGCAAGTACTTTAGTTATTACTTCTTGGATTTTTTCTTCAGAAATAGTGTTTTCTTCGAAATACTTGTTGTAATCAAAATTATGATCTTTCAAATAGCCCGAAATCGCATTTTGAACTAAAACTGCAGTGATTTTTTCAGCTTTGAATAATACAAAAATGGTAATTAAATGCGCTATGTTATTAATTTTGACATAATCCTCTGCCTTCACATTGTTAGCTAAAGTTTTAGCCACAAACGAAGGATCATTTATCGAATTATTTAAAGTTACAAAGGTTCTAGAACGCAAAGCATCAGCTGTAAAAAACTTAGCATCTTGCGGCAATACACCACCTTTTATCAAAATTGATTCTACTGCGAAAGGCAAAGAAGCAGTATCTACAGAAATAGCTTCAATTTCTTTTTTGATGTTTACAAAAGGTAAATCTGGCTCCGAAATAAAACGGTAATCTGCTTCGAATTCCTTTTTACGCATCACTTTGGTTTGCTTCAAATCGGCATCCCATAAAACCGTGGTTTGATCGGGTCTAAACGCTTTATTTTCGATAAAATAATTGAATTGCTTCTCTACTTCTTCTTTCAAAGCTTCGACCATAAACTTAAACGAGTTCAAGTTTTTGATTTCCGTTCTTGGATTTAATTCGGCGCTGTCTTTTTTACGTAACGAAACCGAAACATCCGATTTGAATTCTCCTTTTTCAAGGTTCGCTTCAGAGATTCCTAGATTTTGAACAATACGCTGAATGTACTGCGCATAAGTTGAAGCATCTTCTATATTTCGAAGACAAGGCTCCGTCACAATTTCGATTAATGGCACACCTGCTTTGTTGAAATCGACTAACGAAATTTTCTTTTCGTGCATCAATTTGGCAGCGTCCTCTTCGATATGGACCTGAGTCAGGTTAACTGTAAACTGAGAACCATCATTTCTATAGCAAGAAACGTGACCATCAGGAATTACCGGATTATGATATTGTGTAATTTGAATGTTCTTTGGGTTGTCTGGGTATTCGTAGTGCTTTCTATCCCAAGAGATTACTTCGTTACTAAAGGTCGATTCTACCGCTTTTCCAAAATAAATCGCTTTGGTTATCGCTTCTTTATTTAGGGCAGGCAAAACGCCCATTTGTCCCGTACAAACCGAACAGATATTTTGATTAGGTGTTTCAATTTCTTGATTTGGACAAGAACAAAACAACTTGGTTTTGGTATTTAATCGAACGTGAGTTTCAATTCCGATTACCAATTCTAAATCGTGGGCAATGATCGCCGCATTTAATTGTTCCAATTCCATTATAGTGTATCTTTTAAGAAGTTAGCAAATTGCATCACTAATTCGTCATTATTTTTTGCTGCCGTAATTTGCAGTCCTGTACTTGTTCCTTGTGGCGCCGTCATTGTTGGTAATTGTCCCAAACTAAAACCTACTGTATAAGCATCTGACAAATACATCGCCAAAGGATCTTTCAAACTGTCTCCGATTTTTGGAGGTGTACCTGGCGTCACTGGTGATAAAATGATATCTACTTCTTCAAAATCCTTACGGAAATTTTCAGAAATTTGGTCTCTCAAAGCCAAACCTTTTAAGTAAATCGCATCCGAGAAACCTTGAGATAATACTTGGTTCCCTCCTACGATTCTGCGTTTTGTTTCTTCCGAAAAATTTTCAGAACGGGTTACTGCGTAAGTATCAATTAAGTTTTCAGACTCAATTCGGTTTCCGTAGTTTGTCCCGTCTAAACGTGATAAATTTGAAGCCGTTTCTGCCATTGCCAAGGTATAATAAGTAGAAACTAAAATATCTGATTTAAAGAAATCCAGTTCTTTAACTACAATTCCTTTGGCTTTTATTTTTTCGATAGCTGCTAAGAAGTCTGCTTTTACTTGCGCATCGATAGCATCACTTTCGATAAAATTCTTAAAATAACCGATTGTTTTTACTGTCGAATGAGCAATAGCTTCTTCTGAAATTTCGTTTGAAGCAATCGAAGTTTGATCTTTTGGATCTTTTCCGCTCATGACATTCATCACAATACGAATGTCTTCGATTGATTTTGCCAATGGTCCAACGCAATCTGTAGAAGACGCATATGCCATCAAACCAAATCTAGAAACACGACCGTAGGTAGGTTTCAAACCATAAATATGATTGTAACCTGCAGGTTGACGAATCGAACCTCCTGTGTCTCCTCCGATAGAAAAAACGGTGTAGTCTTTGGCAACATTCACAGCAGAACCTCCGCTTGAACCACCTGCAACCAATTCGGGGTTAATGGCATTTTTTACCGCTCCAAAAATGGTGTTTTCGCTAGAAGAACCGTGACCAAAACTATCGCAGTTTTCTTTCACTAACGGAATAGCACCAGCATCCAATAATTTTTGGATGGCAGTTGCCGTATAAGGTGATTTATAATTTTTCAACAAATCAGAACTTGCTGTTGTGTAGGTTCCTTGTACCATGTACACATCTTTTATTCCAAACGGAATACCTTCCAACAAACCGATTGTTTCTCCATTTGCGATTTTTGCATCTACTTTTGCCGCCAATTCAAGCGCCATTGTATCTAGCAAAGCATTTACCGAATTATAGGTGTTTTGCTTTAGCAAATCGAGTCTTTCTTGCACCAAAGCAGTACAAGTTATTTCTTTTGACACCAATTGTTGGTGTATATTTTTTATCTGAGATTCCATCATTATCCTTCTATAACTTTAGCAACTACTAAAAATCCATTTTTCTTGTTTGGGAAATTTTCCATGATGAGTTCTTTCTCGATAGCCGAGCTTTCGATCACCACATCATCTCTTAAATCACTTACAGGCACGCAATTATAATTGACATTATTGGTAGCATTATTATTTGATGCATTTGCATTCTTGATTACATCAAACAATTTATTCACACTCTCTGAAGGCTGTGCTCCTTTAATACTCGACAAGACGTCGACTGTCATTATTTTGCTCATAATTTAATTTAGTTTTAAAGTCAAACTTTTACGGTCGCGAAATTACGAAAGATTTGTTTGGGAAACACTTTTTTTTACTATTTTCAGTTGTGTAAAAGCCATAAAGAGGCTTGAAAAAACAGAGTTTGGAGATTTTATTATATTTTTTCAGCTCGAAAACACTGATTTTGCAAAAAGCAGAATCTACTCCACACTCTCAATCAAATAGGTAGTTCCATTTATTTCGAAAGTAAAACCTACTCTATTTCCAATCAACTTATTTCCTAATGGTGCTTGTGGAGATAAAGCAATTACATTCACCCCGTCGATGTTGATTTTTGGCAAAGCCAAAGAAAGGTATAGATAAATTCCGTTTGCTTTGACGAGGCTTCCTAACGAAATCGTTTCGGCAATAATCTCGGGATTGATTTTTTCTAAAACTGATTTTTGCGTGATTACTTCACTCAATTTGGCATTGAGTTTTTCTTGTTCCAAGTGCATCATTGACAAAGCGGTTTCGTGCTTGTCTCCTGCTGAACCTTTGGCGTCGTTCTTGGCATCTTCGGTCAAGCTAGAAATCATGTCTCTAAAAACATCAATCCTGTCTTGGACTTGTTGGGAATAATGCGAATGTATTTTTTGTTTGAAAGTCATTTTTTTGTGTAAGTGGCTAAGATACTAAGTTTCTAAGTTTTTTTAAAAAAATTCTAAAATCCTTTGGCATATGAATTTAAATTCAAAATTTGTCGATATTTTTGCGTGAAGGATAGAAGTGGAAATCCTTTTTTGGGGCTTTTTTCTGCCCCAAAAAAGATTACTTCACTTCGCACTTATTTTCATCGGAGTTCAGTGAACTTCGTTTGAAACGTATAGCCTGACCCGTAGTTTTTACGAAGGGGCACGCCCTGAAAATTCATAACGGTAAATTTAAAAAAGCACAAGAACAAAGCCTAATATAACTTTGTGAACCTTGTGCTTTCTTTATAAACTCTGTGGGTAAAATATTAAAAATCGAATTTATAATTAGCCCCAACTACGATTTGAAATCCTTGTACTGGATAATTCAACCATTGTTGATATCCTTGATTGGCGATGTTATTTGCTTTTAAGAAACCTGTTAAACGGTCGCTGTGTTTATAGCCTAAATGTGCGTTTATATCAAAATAACTGCTTAATGTTGTAGTGTTGGTGGAATTCTGCATCATGTCCATACGCTCACCTACATAAAATACTTGAGCACCTGTAAACCATTTTTGAGTGATATTAACATCCAAATTGGATTCTACTTTTACCGTTGGAAGATTCCAAGCTTCTTGCTCAAAATTGTTGGTATAACTACTGAAAGTTCCAGTAAGTCCAAAAGTTACGTTCTCGGAAAAACTAGCTTTTAAATTCCCCGAGAAACTCAAGGTTTTCATGTCATCATAAACCACTTGGAAAGAGTTTCCAAAAGCGTAAGGTTCATTAGTTATAACCTCTGTATAATCACTACTTCTATACAAAGCCTTATTCCTTTCATTCAAGTAAGACGCTTTTAAATTATAACTCACATTATTAGCCAGCTTTCCTTTTAATCCCGCAAAAATATCATACTGTTTGTCGGTTGGCTTGATGAATCCAGCAGTTGTTTTGTCTCCCATAGTAGGTGACAAAAACGGGTTTCCATCAGCAAATTGTTGATACGAATTTTGCTCTAGACTTCCTTCTGCTCCAGTATAGAAAATCATTAAATCACCAACCACTTTCAATGAAGCATTTACTTGTGGGTAAACATACAAGGAGCCTTTACTGTTCTCAGAATCCATGCTGTAAAAGATTCCAGCTCCCAAATTCAATGTCCAGTCGTCTTTTAGCATTACAAAACTAGGTTGAATTCCTATATTAGTATAGCCGTATTTAATGGCTTGAGTATTGCTTTTGTCATCATTATGTTCAAAGCTTCCGCCTACATAATCAACTATTAAATTAGTTTTAACCGCTTGTTCTCCTACTTCAAATTTAAAGGTAGGTCTAACATAAAAACGATTTTCGGCAGAACCAAAAGTATCAGCAAAATGTAAAAACTTCAAATTAGCATCACTTAAGAAACTTTCACCAAAACCAATTCTTCCTCCAATAGAATAGGTATTAAAAGAATGTTGAGGATTAATCCCAAAGATTAAATCAGATCTATCTTGTGGGGCTAATGAACTACCAAAGTCTGCTGGCAAACCGTACCAGTTGTAAATTTGGTTTTCATATCCTAAGTCTAAATTAAATGACATGTCATTATAGTTCGCTCCATAAGTCAAATCAATTGCAGTATCAAAATAATCAGCATTTAATTCGGCGTTTTTCACTCCCCCTTGAGATGATAGATGACGAAACATTCCTCCTACATAATCGTTATTATTTAATTCTTGGTTTACAAAAAGTTCTGCATTTAAAGTTTGGAAATTTCCAAATCCTAAGGTTGCGTAATTGTTATATAAATGTTCTTGTTTTGACTTCTCCACTCCTTCTGCTTTCCCCTTCAAAGGTGCAAACGTAGAAGCTACAGGAAATGAAAAAATAGAATATTTAATCGTTTCTTTCTTAGTATTCCCATCATCATCAAGTGAAGGTGTTTCACTAATTTTCACTGCATCAGAAATAGTTGGACTATAGGATTTAACAACCGTCACTTCTTCTGAGCCAATGTTACCATCCCTCTTTTGAGCAAATGACACTTGAACAGTCATTACTACAATTGCTATGGCTATATTATTTTGGAAATTGAATTTCATATTTTTTTTCTTTTGGAATTCGGTCTATAACGAAATACCTTTTAATGAATTTTGTTTAAACTTAACTTTTTCTTGAAACTTTAAAATTAATTTTGAATCGATGAATTTGTTTTTGACTCCTGAGATTTAATCAAAGCTAATTCGGTTTTAGCTTCTGAAACTACCTCTGGGTAATCTGTAAAATTCTGAATCACGTTGTCTAAAATATAAGTTGCTTGAAAACTATCTTTTAAACCATAAAAGTTTTTAGCCATCACTACTAATCCTTTGGCACCATAATATCTGTAACTAGAATAACTCTTGGCTAACTTTTGTACCGTTATATTTGACGCTTCATATTTCCCGTCTTTGTTTTTAAAATAAGCATCATAAAACAATGCTTCGGCAGCTAATTCTCCTTTAGCAATTGATAATAATTTAGAATATCCTGCTCTAGCTTTTGCTTCATCACCTGTTTGCATTGCTGAACGTGCAATGATAATTTGCGCATCACTTTTGACATTATCATCAATTTTAACTGCATTCAACACTTTCTCTGCATAGGTCACTGAATTTGCATAATCTTTTTTATCGTAATAGCATTTCATCAAATTAGACTGTGCAAAAATTTTGTTTTGCCCCAACTCTGCTTCATTTTCCAAACGTTGCAAGACTGTAATCGCCTTCGTTTTGTCATTATTTTTTAAATAAATCTGTCCTAAACGTGTTAAGGATTGTTCCGTGAACTCGTTTCGAGATTGACTAATCACATTCTCATAGCTTGGAACTGATTTACTTTCCTGTCCTTCTGAAAAATAGGTTTGTGCCAAATAAAAATTGGCTTGTAAGTTATGTAACCCTCTAGGAAAACTGGAAATATAGGCATTGAAACCAGATATTGCTTGACTATTATTTTTTTGGCTAAATTGTTTATAAGCCGACTCGTAACTATCGTTATCCAATTCAACATCTGAAACGGCTACAAAATCTAACGTTCTTACCCATGTAGCATATTCATCTACTCTACCATTATCTACATAAATCAATCTAGCTGTAGAAACGGCTTCTAAAGCCTCTGGACTTTTGGGAAATTCTGACGCTACTTTTTTAAATTTAGTTAAAGCTAAGTCACTTCTATCCGAGTTGTAATACACTAAACCTTGTCGCAAAATGGCTTTAGCTGTAAAAGAACCTTTTTTATACTCGACTATCAATCGGTCATAGGTATTTAAGGCTAATTCTTGTTTATTAGTCGCAACATAAGTATTTGCTAATTCATATAAAGCATCATCTTTATAGCTAGATTTAGAATACATATTAATAAAAGAATTCAGTTCCTCAATTTTTTTATCACTTTTCCCCACAAAACCATAACAAAGTGCTTTTTGGAAATAAGCATAATCAGCATCAAAACCGTTATATTCTATTGCTTTATTGTAAGCTTCCATTGCAGGATAATATTTTGAATTCACAAATCGACAATCTCCTAAACGTAAATAGGAATCATTCAAACGGTCTTGGTCACTTTTCCCTTTATCAATTTGATTTTGAAAATAATTCCCCGCTTGGTCATACTCTTTTAACTTAAAATACGCATAGGCAATATTGTAATTGATATTCTTAAATTCAGGTGTTGCACTCGCACGAGTCAAACCTATAAATTGTTTAAAACTTAGCAAGGAATTTTGATAATCTTCTAATTTATTCTCTGTTTCTCCTTTCCAAAAAGTCGCTCTTGCAGTAAACTCACTATCTATTTGATTTTCAAGTGATTTTTTAAACATTTTCTCAGCTTCCTGATAACTTCTATTTATAAATAATTCTAATCCACTATAGAAAGTCACTTTTTGGTAGGCTAATTTATTTTCAGGCCTTTTACTTTTTTCTAATAAAACCAATGCTTCACTGTAGTTTTTAGATGAAATATAGGAGTCAATCAGCAATTTCTCAATTACCGCTTTATTACTGTTATTTGGATATTTAGTAATAAAACCAAGCAATACTTCAGGAGTACTTTGATATGAATTCCCAATTTCATAACTCAATTTGGCATAATTCAAACTAGCATCTTCTTGTATTGCAGCATCAAAACTCATTTCTGAAGCATTCTTAAAAGCATTTAATGCTTCCTGTTTTTTATTTTGGTTCAAATAACTTTCTCCCAAATGGTAATAAGCATTTTGAGCAACAGCATCTTTACCTCCAATGATTTTATTGAATTGCGCAATGGCTTTTTCGTAATCATTTTGTTTGTAATAGGCATAACCTAATTGATAGTAATCAGTATTACTCCATCTTCCTCTTTTTCCTTTGTATGCTGTTAAATAAGGAATAGCTTTATCGTATTTTTTTAAATTAAAATAACTTTCACCAATAACTTTATTCAACTCTGATTTCTCCAGAGCTGTAGATTTTGTCATGGCTTTTTCACCTAATTCAATAGCTTTTTGAAAATTTCCTTGTTTGAAATTCATATCAGCTTGATAATAGGAAAGCTTTTCTTTGTATTTTTCATCTCCAGAAACGGCATCAAAATATTTATTGGCTTGAGAATAATCATTGCCTTCATAGGCCATAAAACCTAAATAATATTTGGCTTGAGAACCATATTCTCGTGATTTCAAGACTTTGTTAAAATATAAAGTGGCTTCTTTTTTATTTTTAGCACTAAAAAGACAATACCCTTTTTGGAAATTAAACTTATCTCTGTCTTCACTTTTTAACTGAAACTCTTGTACTTTTTCAAAATTTCTCAAGGCACCTGAGTAATTCTTTTGGTCAAAATAATAGTATGCTACTTCAACATAAGCTTGATTACTTTTAGCACTTGTAGGATAATCAGACAGGAAGCGTTCTATTAAATCTCCTGCATTAGCACGATCCAAACGAATCGCACAACTGGCATCATAATAAGCACAATCAGACTTTACCTCTGGATTCTTATTCTCTAAAAATACTTTTTCAAATATGGTTTGTGCCGAAGCAAATTGTCCATCTCTATATAAAGCTACAGCTTCATTAAAATCTTTTAATTCATGAGTATATATCGTTGATTTTTGTGCAAAAAGGGATATTGCATTTGTAAAAACCAAGAAAATGAGGCACCAAGAAAATTTACGCATTGTCTATTTTTTTTTATCTATTCAAAAGTATCATATTCTAACGTTTATAACGAATTCTAATTCCATTTTATTATAAACATTCTTTTAACAACTGTAATGTATTAGAATTGCTTTAGAACTCCATTGAGCTTAGCAACAATAATGCCCCTTTTTTAAAATTAACTATATCTAATGAAATTTATTTTGAATACAACCGTTATCTTATTACTTTTACACAATAAATGAATCCTATATTATGTCTCAACCTATACTTTCTTTAAAAAACGCAACTATTTACCAAGAGGATAAAACTATTTTATCAAATGTAAATTTAGAAGTTAATCGTGGTGAATTTTTATACATCATCGGAAAAACAGGAACTGGAAAAAGTAGTTTAATGAAAACACTTTATGCAGATTTACCCTTAACTGAAGGCGAAGGACATATTGTGGATTTTGACTTAGTCGGTTTAAAAGACAACGATATTCCTTATTTAAGAAGAAAAATAGGGATTGTTTTCCAAGATTTCAAATTACTTCCAGACCGTAGTATCAAAGAGAATATGATTTTTGTTTTAAAAGCTACTGGTTGGACCATAAAAGAAGAAATGGATCGTAAAATTGATGAAGTATTAGACAAAGTTGGAATGAAACAATATGTTAACAAGATGCCACATCAGATTTCTGGTGGGGAACAACAGCGTGTGGCTATTGCAAGAGCTTTATTAAATGACCCTGAGTTGATTCTTGCGGATGAACCTACAGGGAACCTTGATCCACAAACTAGTACTGAAGTACTTGAAGTATTAAGAAAAATCAACGAAAACGGAAAAACTATTATCATGGCAACACATGATTATGCGCTACTTATGAAGTATCCTGCTAAAACCTTAAAATGTGAGGATGCTAAGATATTTGAAGTAGTTCAAAGGACGGTTTCATAATTTTTTCATGATCTACTACTATTAACGTCCTTTATTTGCTATTCCAAAAGTATAAATATTGTTGTGCAACCTTCACGTAATCGTGGTGTTTTTGTACAAAATCGTGGCTATTAGAGGAGAGGTTTGGAATATCATTTTTATTTATAATTAAATCCTCCAACTTATCAAAAATATCTTCCTCAGACGGATACACATTAATTATGGGGAAATTTTCGTGTTCGTTTATCAATTCATACATTTCAGGTTCACCTCCACCAACCAATACCAAACCTTGTGCCATGGCAATTAGCCCATTCATTCCAGGCGTATAAGAATAAATTTGATCTAGTAACACATCTGATTCTGACATAATTTTCACATATTGGGATAAAGGAATAGATTCCACCATATTTATAAATAACTCATCCGGGTATTTTTCATGTATTTTCAATAATACTTTATACAGAATATCAGTTCCCTTATATTCTGAACGATCTTTTTGAATACCAATAAAAAATTTAGGTTTTTCACCATCATTGCCTTTTTGTTTATAATCCAATAATGAAGTATTAATTGGCAATGGAATATAAGCTAATTTATTTTTGTAATACGGCTCATATGATTTATAATATTCATAAAGACAGGCAATAATACCATCACAAGAATCTGCCATTTCAATATTAGCTTCCTGTTTTTTTGTACCTGACCAATCATTTTGCAAAATATTTGTCGTACCAAAATTTGTTGGAATATTCCCAATATAATAATCTGAATATTTGAAAGTTTTCTTATCAAAACATGATTTCTCCCAAAAATAATCTGTTCCAAAAGCACCTAAAAATACTTTAGCATTATGCTTCTTTAAATAATGAAAGAAACTAAGGTTGCGACTAATCTTTAAATCTAAAAACAGAGGATTTTTTATTTGTACAATATCGAAGTTTCTAAACGTTCGGAAGGTCTTGTGCAAACTCGCTAAATATTTGATGGAGGGCAAAAAATCATATCCTGATCGTGAAATATCAATATCTCTATCATTCCCCATCCATTTACTACCATCAGATGCAACCGTAACATCATGACCTAATATCCTCAAACCATCAGCTAAAGTTGAATGAAGATTGCTACATTCTCCTAACAAAAGTATTCTCATTTTTTATACCTAATAATTTACACAAAGTAAAGATAATAAGTTTTAACCAATAAATCTTATTAAGCTCCGTACACCTTTTTATTTATAACTTTATTTGAGGCTACAAATTAAAATATCAATTGTATTAATAATATCCTTTTTTTGGATAAATTATATTTTCTTTGTAATCTAATTACAAAAAATAGCGTTAATGCTTTCTATATTAATCCCTGTCTATAATTATAATATTTATCCGCTAATTTTAGAACTGCATGCTCAATGTTTAAAACTTAAAATAGTTTTTGAGATTATTGTGATTGATGATTTTTCAAGCAGTATTTGTGTCGAGAATGAGAAGACAAATACCTTAAACAATTCCAATTATACCGTTTTAGACTCCAATATTGGGAGAAGTAAAATCAGGAATCTATTAGGCAGAACAGCAAATTACGATTGGTTACTTTTTCTAGACGCTGATGTTTTTCCTAAAAATAAAAATTTCATATCAACATATATTAAACATATCAACAATGAAGAAAAAATAGTAAACGGTGGTCTTTTATATCAAAATGAAAAACCAGAAAAAAACAAACTACTACGTTGGGTTTATGGAAGAAAAAGAGAAGCACTTGATTATAAAACTAGATCTAAAAAGCCTTATTTAAGTTCTTTAACCTTGAATATTTTAATCCATAAATCTATTTTTGAAAAAATTTCATTCAATGAAACTATTCCCAATTTAAGACATGAAGATACTTTGTTTTCTTATAATTTGATGCAAGGGAAAATCAAAATAGAACACATTGACAATCCTATTTATCACAATGGATTAGATGATTTTATAGTTGCTATTCGAAAGGAAAAGGAATCTTTGTTAGCTTTGAAATATCTGATTGACAATCAATTAATACCTACAGATTATGTCCGGATTTCAAAATTATTCACCAAAATTAAGCACTACAGATTGATTCCAATCTTTGTGCTTTTTCATAAAATGACAAATTTTCTGTTTTTGAAAAACTTATCCAGTAGATATCCTTCCTTGTTTATTTTTGACTTATACCGATTAGGCTATTTATGCCAACTTGAAAACAAATAATTATGTATCAAACTTTTAAAAATACCATCACGAAAATTGTTTCACGAAAATTCATTTTCAAATACGAGGAAACTTTAAGGTCTTGGTATGCCCTTTTTTACACTGGAAACAACTATCAATGTAACGTTTGTAGTAAAAAATTAAGAAAGTTTATCACCCTATCGAACAACGAATCTTTATGTCCTAATTGTGGAAGTGTAAAAAGAAACAGAAGATTATGGTCTCTTTTAAAAACGGAATTTCTGTTTCCACAAGCTTCAATTTTAGATTTTTCCCCTTCAAGATGTTTGTATCGAAAATTAAAAAAAACAGCAAACATCAATTACTATAGCACTGATTTATCAGGAGATTTTATTGCTGATCATCAATTTGACATAACTAATCTGGAAATAGCTAATAACACTTTAGACTTGGTCATTTGTTACCACATTTTAGAACACATTAATAATGATATTCGAGCAATTAAAGAGTTAATTCGAGTTATGAAACCGGGAGCTAAAGCATTGATTCAAACTCCTTTTAAAGAAGGTGAAATTTATGAAGATTATACTTTTGTATCAAACGAAGATCGATTAAAACATTTTGGACAAGAGGACCATGTTCGAATTTATTCCGTGGTTGGATTAAAAGAACGCCTACAAAGCTGTGGCTTTTTAGTTGAAATTAGAGAAAACTTTTCTGTTGATAATAAATATTGTTATGATAGGAACGAAAAAATAATTGTGATAACCAAACCATTAAATTGATAAAAAATGCCGTTTTTTTCCATTATTATCCCACTTTACAACAAAGAAAACTTCATTGAAAACACATTAAAAAGTGTTCTTGATCAGCGATTTACTGACTTTGAAGTAATTATAGTAAATGATGGCTCCACAGATTCAAGCGAAGAAAAAGTTTTAAAATTTAGTGACTCTAGGATTCAGTACTACTATAAAGAAAACGAAGGTGTTTCTTCTGCACGAAATTATGGAATAGGAAAATCTAAATCCAACTATATTACTTTCATTGATGCTGATGATTATTGGTATGAGGCTTTTTTACAGGAAATTTTCAAAAATATCAATCGATACCCAGAATTAAAAGTGTTCTCGGCAGCTATAGAAATTGAAACTTCCAAGAAAGTTATTCCCTCAAGTTATTCTATTGTAAAAACAGGAGATTACGAAATTGTAAATTATTTCACTGCTAGCCTAAAGGAATCCGTAATTTGTACTTCCTGTGCTGTTTTTCATAAAAGTGTTTTTGAAGAAACGGGAAACTTTGATATAAATATAAAGAGTGGTGAAGATATCGACATGTGGATTCGTGTTGGATTATTCTACCCCATTTTATTTTATTGGAAAACCTTAGCTCGATATGTTTTTGTTAATGACAGTCTTTCAAAAAAAGATCAATTTAGTACCGTTAAATTAAATTTTGAAAAATATAGCGAACAAGAAAAAACAAATCCTAATTTGAAAAAATTCTTAGATTTAAATCGTTTTTCATTAGCCATAAAATGTAAAATAGCTAGAGACTACAAACTATTTAATCACTACTATAAAGCTATTGATTTAAAAAAATTAAGTCATAAAAAGAGAGTTTTACTATTGATTCCTACTCTATTATTAAAGCCGTTAATTAATCTAAAACAATTTTTAGCTGAAATAGGCTTAGGTTCATCCGTTTTTAAATGATTGGAATTCATCAAAATCACGAATGTAATCTGCTTCGTCAAAAACCTCAGAAGCTAAAACTAAACAAACAGAACCTGACGAAAAATTTTGTAATTCTCTCCAAATTCCTGTGGGAATTAATAGTCCAAAATTGGGTTTATTAAGTGTTATCACTTTTTGTGAAATTCCATCTTTTAACACAACATCAAAACTGCCACTTAAAGCAACTAAAAGTTGGTTCAAATTCTTATGTGCGTGACCGCCACGAACACTGGATGTAGGAATGTCATACAAATAATAAACTCTTTTTATTTCGAAAGGTATTGTATTTCCTTCTATAACGGAAAGATTTCCTCTCACATCATGCGCTTTTGGGACTTCAATTAATTGAACATTTTCAATAGTCATTACTATAATTTTACGAGTTCTTTATATTTTTGAATTCCAGACAAACCTATTTTATATTTTTTTATACATTCGTTCCAATTAATATAGTTTTTTCTTGCAAGAAAAAACACATATTTAAGCAGCCAAATGTAAACTAAATTAGCTTTTATTTTATAGAATAAAGCAGCTCGAGCAAATAAAATTTTATCCGACCCATAATTTTCTCCCGAGGATAATAAAGGATGAGAAACGATGACAAATGGACTAAATAGTACAATCAGCCTTAATTTAATTGCATCTCGCAAAAACAAATATTCTTCGGCCGTTTCAAAATAAGATCCTAACCCAAAATATTCATCGACGAATATTTTTTTATCTTTTATAACATTTAACCTGAATGCTATTTCAATAGCAATTACTTCATAAACACTTTTATTAGAATGTTCATATTCAATTTTAGAATTTTTATGAGGTTTTTGCAGTCCAATTCGTTGATGATTAAATGTAATTATAGAAGCTTCTGGATTCTGATTGAAAGCAACAATGATTCCTTTTTCGAAGTTTAGGAAATAAACAACATCATCATCGGCAATTAAACAAATCTTTTTTGAAGCATTTCTAATAGCTAAATTTCTACTTTTAGATATGCCTTTTTCATACGAGTTGATCACTCTAACATTGGGAAATTCAGAAATTAATGTATTATTTCCTTTTGTTTGATTAACAATTAGTAATGAGAATTCAGAAAAATGACAAAAAGGAAACATTGGAATTAAAAAATCTAGGGAATTTCTATCCATTGTGGAAATCAATATTTCCAAATCTTGTTTACCTAATTTATTGTTCAACTTATCTATTAATTTATTAGCACACTTACACAAATATAGGTATTTATATTGGTGAAATGAAAATACTTTTTTCATAATTAAAACTTCCTTTTTTTGTATAATAGTTACAACAGCACTTAAGTATTACATTCTAACTCTAACAGGAGTAAAGTGCCATTTTTACTACTATAAAAGTATTAAAAAGACATTGTAAATAATGAGACTAAAAGTTCATAAAACCGTGATTTCCTGTTCCTAATTACAGCTCTTACTTCGTTAATACTTTGTTAAATAAAAACTAAACAACTGTTTAATTTAAACGGTTGTTTAATTTTGTACTCGAATAAAAAATCTATCGTGAGTATGAAAGCAGATTTTAACGAAAAACAAATCGAAATACTACAAGTAGCCGAAAATTTATTTGGTGATAAAGGGTTTGAAGGGACTTCTATAAGGACTATTGCCAAGGAAGCCAAAATAAATGTCGCCATGGTGTCCTATTACTTTGGTTCTAAAGAAAAATTACTACAAGCTTTGGTTTACTACCGAACAAAAGATTTAGGATTTGAGATTGAAAACATTTCCATTGAGACAATAGAACCAATGGAAAAAATAAACAGAATGATTGCCTTGTACATCAATAAAATCAACTGTAACAAAGGAATCTATAGAATTTTACATTTTGAAGTTACAAGTAGTAAGACTGATTTAAAAATGCAAGTATTGGATGATATAAGGATGAAAAATCTCATCTCACTTACTGCAATAATTGAGGAAGGACAAAGCAAAGGCATCTTCAGAAAAGACATTATTATCCCCCTGATTACACCCACAATTTTGGGGACATTTTTTCATTTTTATATGAATAAAGATTATTTCCAAAACTTACTAAATCTAAAAACTGAAAAAGCGTTTGAGGACTATATCACTACAAGCCTAACGCAACACATACAACAAACTATTAAAGCACTTCTTATCTATGAAAATTAATACCTACCTAGTTTTAGGGATTTCATTATTCCTGATTCCTAGCCTGAAAGCGCAGGTAAAAACGAGTTTAAAGCTCGAAGAAGCGATTCATTTAGCTTGGACAAAAAGCAACGAAGTTTCATTGGCAGACGCTAAAGTTTTAAGCAAATCACTGGAAGTACAATCGATAAAAAATCATGCTTATCCCGATTTAAAAGTATCTGGACAATATCAACGTTTGGCCAATGCAAAAGTAAATCTAAAAACGGGTAGTAGCTCTTCAAGTAGCGAATCGACACCAGCCGTTGACCAATTAATGTTGGGTCAAGTAACTGCGTCTTTTCCTGTTTTTAATGGTTTTAAGCTAAAAAACAGCATCAAATCGTCTAATCATTTATACGAAGCCGAAACTGCAAACGCTTTGCAAACCAAAGAAGAAGTCGCTATGAAAGTGATTGATTTCTACGCTCACTTATATAAAGCGCAAAAAACAATTGACTTAATCACTGAAAACAAAAAAAGTGCACAACAAAGGGTAACCGATTTTATTCAGCTAGAAAAAAACGGAATTATACCTCGTAATGATTTACTGAAATCACAATTGCAAGTTTCTAAACTGCAATTATCCCTTGATAGCGCAACGAGTGATTTGAACACGATAAATTATGAGCTTACGAATTTCTTAAAATTAGACCCGAAAACAGTGATACAAGTAAAAGAAAGTGATTTTGCTAATTTTGAAATGAACGGAATTCCAACGAGCGAACAAACTGCCTTAACGAGTAGAAAAGACTTAGAAGCGATTCAACTCCAGCAAAAAGCAAGTCTGGACAATATTGAAGTAGCAAAAAGTGGCTACTTCCCTTCTTTATCTCTTGTGGGTGGATACACAACTCTTGATTTAAAAAATGTGATTACGGTACAAAACGCCATGAATTTTGGCGTGGGTTTATCGTATGACCTAAGTGGTATTTTGAAAAATGGAACGGCTGTAAAATTGGCCAAAAGTCAAGCACAAGAATTAAAAAGCCATGAAGAAATGCTGACCGATTATATTAAAATCGAAGTAAAACGTGCTATAGAAGGTTATGAACTTTCTCTTAAACAAGAGCAAGTGTACAAAGAAGCTGTTGGTCAAGCGACAGAGAACTACAGAATCATCAAAGATAAATACGATAATGGTCTAGCAGACACCAACGATTTACTAGAAGCAGATGTGGAGCAACTTGCCTCCAAAATCAATCAAACTTTAACTAGAGCCAATAGCATTCAAAAATATTATGCTTTGCTTTCGGCCTCAGGACAATTAAACCAAACTTTCAATCTTTCAAAAATATAATCATAATGGAAAAGAAAACCACCAATAAAAAATTCATAGTAATCATTTCTGCATTAGTAATCCTAGGCGTTACTTACGGAACTTTCAAATACATGCACTCCCTTTCACACGAAGAAACTGATGATGCTCAAATTGAGAAAAACATGAATCCAATCATCCCAAGAGTTTCTGGTTATGTGAGTAAAGTATATATCAAAGACAATGATTTTGTAAAAAAAGGAGATACTTTGTTCACTATTGATTCCAAAGAATACCGTTTAAAAATAGACGAAGCAATCGCTAATTTAGCAAGTGCCGAAGGAAATTTTGAAGTTTCGAAAGCTGATATTGGAAGTGTTTTGGCAAGTGTTTCCGTTTCTGACGCCAATGTAAAATCGGCTTTTGGAAACATCCAATCTGCCAAAATAAAATTAGGTTTGGCAACCAATGATTTTAACCGTTACAGCAATTTGTACCAAAGTCATACCATTACCAAACAACAGTACGAACAGTCACTAGCAGCTAAACAAGAGGCTGAAAATCAAATTCGCATTTTGGAACAACAACAAAAAGCGTCTTCTTTTCAGAAAACAGTAATTCAAGCCAAATCAAAAGTATCCGACAAACAAACAGATGTGGCTGCTGCCAATATCAAAAGAGCAAAAGCAATATTAGAATCAGCTCAATTGAATTTAACCTATACAGTGATTACGGCGGCAATCGACGGGCAAGTATCAAAAATTGATATTCAACCAGGGCAATTGGTACAACCAGGACAATCACTGTTCTACATTATCAACAACAATGAAGCTTGGGTAATTGCTAATTTCAAAGAAACGCAGTTGAACAAAATGATTGCAGGACAAAAAGTAACACTGAAAGTGGATGCTTATCCTGATTATGAATTTAATGCTACGGTAACATCATTTTCGCCAGCAACAGGTTCTCGTTTCTCAATTTTGCCTCCAGATAATGCTACAGGGAATTTTGTAAAAACAATTCAAAGATTGCCAGTAAAAATCAGCATTGACAAAGACAACGATGCCGATAAAATAAAACTTTTACGCCCCGGAATGAATGTAGATGTGGACGTACATTTAAACTAAAGGTTTTACTGGTACCTAATTAAAACAGACATCATCTAAAGTTCACCATTAAGATATTAAGTTTCATTAAGTCAATACAGCACTAAATTTTCTTAATCTCTTAATGGTTTAAAATGATGCATGTTTAAAAACCTTTCACAAAATCAACGGTAAAACCAAATTAAAAACCCTTCCTCTATACAAATGAAACAAGGACAAGACGATTTAGTAGAATACGGATTTAGACGCGTTATCATCACGATAACTGCGGTGCTCTGTGCCTTATTAGAAATTGTAGACACCACCATTGTAAACGTAGCCCTGACCAACATGCGAGGAAGTCTAGGTGCCACTTTGACCGATGTGGCTTGGGTAATTACGGCTTATGCCATCGCAAACGTAATCATTATTCCAATGACGAGCTGGTTATCGCAACAATTTGGACGTCGCAACTACTTTGCCGTATCGATTGTGATTTTTACGGTGGCCTCCTTTTTATGCGGAAACGCAACTAATATATGGGAACTAGTAGCGTTTAGATTCATTCAAGGCCTTGGTGGTGGAGCATTATTAGTAACGGCTCAAACCATTATTACAGAGAGTTACCCCGTTGCAAAACGTGGAATGGCGCAAGCTATTTACGGAATGGGAGTTATCGTAGGACCAACATTAGGACCGCCATTAGGTGGGTATTTGGTAGACCGTTTTTCATGGCCTTATATTTTTTACATCAATATTCCCTTGGGAATTATCGCAACTTTATTGACTTTAAGCTTTGTGAGAAGCCCTAAATACGGCGAAAAACTAAAATCAAACCAAGTAGATTGGATTGGTATTGTTCTTTTGGCCTCGTTTATTGGTTCGTTACAATTTGTTTTGGAACACGGTCAGCAAGACGATTGGTTCAATAACGGCTTAATTGTAACATTGAGTACCATATCTGTATTTGGTCTTGTATTGTTTATTTGGAGACAAATGACATACAAATATCCAATTGTAAACCTTAGCGTTCTGAAAGATGGAAACCTGCGTATTGGAACCATAATGAGTTTTATTTTAGGTTTTGGTTTGTATGGCTCAACATTAATTATCCCCATTTACACACAATCCGTTTTAGGATGGACAGCATTAGATGCCGGATTATTATTGATTCCAGGTTCCATCACCACAGCCTTCATGATGCCCATTGTGGGTAGAATGATTCAAAAAGGAATACCGCAAACTTATATGGTTGCTGCCGGTTTTTTAACCTTTTTCATCTTCACTTTAATGATGCACAATGTCATGACGCCAGATACAGGCGTTGAGCATTTGTACTGGCCTTTAATCCTTAGAGGAGTTGGTTTAGGATTACTTTTTGTACCCATTACCACCATGTCGCTCTCTACTCTTTCGGGTAAAGGAATTGGCGAAGGAGCTGCTTTTACCGGAATGATGAGACAATTGGGAGGTTCTTTTGGTATCGCCATTATTACTACGTTTATCACCCGTTTCAGTCAAAAACACCGAGTGGATTTGGTATCCCATTTAGACGGAAGTAAATTTGAAGTACAACAGCGTTTACAACAATTGCAAAGCGGTTTTATGTCCAAAGGGTTTTCGGCCAACGAAGCCCTAAATAAAGCTTACAAAGCCATCGATTTCTCGGTGATGAAACAAAGCACCGTACTCGCCTACATGGATATATTCCTCTATCTCGGAATATTATTTTTACTCTGTATTCCGATAATACTATTGGTTAGACCTGGAAAAAGCAAAATCAATCCAGCTGATGCCATGCACTAAAAGTTTAATTTGGGCGTGCCCCTCCGTAAAAACTGCGGGTCAGGCTCTACGCTATATCTTTTTTGGGGCAGAAAAAGCCCCAAAAAAGGATGCCGCTGCGATCCTTCACGCAACATTCGATACAGCAATATAATATTTTTTTGTTGACAGTTCCTTCGAGCACTTTAATTTAACGCAGCGAAATAAAATAAATCCAGAAGTACTTATTTCCACCGTCACTTCGAGTGTTTTTATGAAGCCTAGCGGAATAAAAATGTATCGAGAAGTCGTCTTATTTCTAGAAAAGTTCTCGATACACTTTTACGTCCAAAAGCTATCACATTTGAACATAAAAGCACTAGAACTGACGTAGATTGAAAACCCAAAAAAAACGCTGCATTTCTAAATACAGCGTTTTCTTTATCTCGTAAAAACCAAATGATTCCCTTTGGACAGATTGGCATCAAATTGATAACCATCATAATTAAATCCTTTTAAATCATCTATCGTTTCTGCATTGGTATCTATAATATACCGAACCATCATTCCCCTAGCTTTTTTGGCAAAAAAGCTAATTATTTTTAGCTTTCCATCTTTATAATCCTTAAAATCAGGAGTGATTACAGGCACTTTTAACGCTTTGGTGTCTACCACCGAAAAATATTCGTTGCTCGCCAAATTCACAAACAACTCCTCCTCTTTCAACTCTTTATTCAAAGCTTTAGTAATTGTTAGCTTCCAAAATTCATAAAGATTTTTGTTTTCGCCAATCGGCATTTTAGTTCCCATTTCTAGTCGGTACGCTTGCATTAAATCCAGCGGTTTCAATAGTCCATACAAGCCAGACAATATTCGTAATTTATCTTGTAAACCATCCAGTTTCTCAAGCGGAATAGTATAAGCATCCAATCCAGTGTACACATCCCCATCAAAAGTATAAACCGCAGGACGCGCATTTTCTGTCGTAAAAGGCGTTTTCCAGTCTTGATTTCGTTGCCAGTTCAAGTCGGCTAATTTTTGAGAAATACTCATCAAACTAGACAAATCCTCTGGTTTTTTGGTTTTCAAAACTTTATGTACAAGACGTGATTCTTTCAAAAAATTAGATTCAGAAAAAAGTGGTGTTGGTAATTCTTTATCAAAATTCAAGGACTTGGCAGGCGAAATAACAATTTTCATAGGTAGAAATGGTAAATAAATAATTAACAGTCCAAAAATACAAATTGAAAACAACAATAAACCATGACATTAATTGAAATCTATAATAGTCCTATAAAAAATAGCAATCCAATGGATTTATATTATTTTTGAAAAAAAATTAAATACTACATGACCACCACTACTTCTCTCGAAACCAAACCTGTTTCCATTTTAAACTCCGCAGTTATTGTGGCTGCTTTAGGGTATTTTGTCGATATTTATGATTTACTCCTATTCGGAATCGTGCGTACCGACAGCCTAAAAGATTTAGGTGTGGTAGGAGATGCAATTCGCAATCAAGGAGAATACCTTATCAGTATGCAAATGGGCGGAATGTTGTTTGGAGGGATTTTATGGGGAATTTTGGGCGACAAAAAAGGCCGTATTTCGGTGCTTTTTGGTTCTATACTAATCTATTCTGTAGCAAATATTGCCAACGGAATGGTAACTACGGTTGACGGTTACGCTTTTTGGCGCTTAATTGCTGGAATTGGATTGGCAGGCGAATTAGGCGCTGGAATTACTTTGGTTACAGAAAGCTTACCGAAAGAAAAGCGTGGTTACGGAACCATGATTGTGGCTTCTATTGGTGTTTCGGGAGCTATTGCAGCTTATTTGGTGTATCAAATATTTCAAGATTGGCGCTTGTGCTATTATGCTGGTGGAGTTTTAGGTGTGCTTTTACTTTTTATGAGAATCAAATTAAATGAATCTGGTATTTTCCAAAAAGTAGCCGATAGCAACGAGAAAAAAGGCGACTTCCTATCTTTATTTTCGAACAAAAAAAGATTTTTCAAATACCTTCAATGCATCCTTATCGGAATTCCGATTTGGTTTTTAGTTGGAGTGTTAATTACTTTTTCACCAGAATTTGCCAAAGCGCTAAATGTTCAAGCAGCTGATACCGTTTCTGCAGGTCAAGCCATTGCTTGGTGTTATTCGGGACTTGTACTTGGAGATATCGGAAGTGGAATATTGAGTCAATGGTTTAAAAGCAGAAAAAAAATCATGTTTTTGTTTTTACTTTTAAACCTGGGAATGGTATTTATATTCTTGAACTCGTTCGGAATCAGGGTACAAACTTTTTATTACATCTGTTTGGCTATGGGATTTTCAGTAGGCTACTGGGTTTTATTCATCACCATTGCCGCAGAACAATTTGGAACTAATATTCGTGCAACAGTAACGACAACAGTCCCAAATTTTGTGCGTGGACTTTTACCTTTGATAATTTTAATTTACACATTTTTCAGAGACGACTTATTTGATGGAAATATTCTTAATGCTGGAATGGTTGTAGGTAGTATATTATCAGTTATTGCACTAATAGCACTTTGGAAGCTTAAAGAAACCTTCCATACCGACTTAGATTTTATTGAGAAAAATTAACCTTGACATAATTTCAATGTCTATTAAAAATTAGACTATGATCCTCAAAATTAGAAAAAAATCGTTTTCGTTGCTTTATATTGCAAAAATGTATTAAAAGCATCATAATATCCTAAGATTTAGTTATGGAATTAATATCAAATTAGGTATTTTTGAGAAAATTATAAAATAACAATAATAATCCCATTAGAATACTTTCTAGAAATCAAACCCCTATGAGAAAAAGCATAAAAAACATAAAGAACATTTACAAATCCGATTTATTTAAAGAATTTTTTGAAAACGAAAAGTCAAGTGGTCTTGTATTAATAGGTTGTACTTTAATTTCATTGATTCTTGCTAATTCAATTTTTGGAGAACAATACCACCATACTTGGCTAACTCCAATTGGCGGTCAAAGTCTTGAATATTGGATTAATGATGGTTTAATGGCTATTTTCTTTTTATTAATTGGACTAGAGTTAGAAAGAGAAATTTACTTAGGAGAATTGTCTAATATCAAAGATGCATTACTTCCTATTTTTGCTGCTTTTGGGGGAATGCTTGTCCCTGCTGGACTATATCTATTGTTTAATTATGGTGATCTGACTCAAAGAGGAGCAGGAGTTCCTATGGCAACTGATATTGCTTTTGCTCTTGGAGTGCTCTCTTTATTAGGTAATAGAGTGCCATTATCATTAAAAGTATTTTTAACTGCATTAGCTGTTATTGATGATTTGGGAGCAATTTTGGTCATAGCTGCTTTTTATACTAAGACAATATTTTGGACTAACTTACTTTCTGCTTTAGCTGTTTTATTAGTAATGTTTATTATGAACAGAATGAAAGTTCATAAACTACTTCCTTATTTAATTGGAGGAGCCATCATGTGGTATTTTATGTTAAATTCAGGAATACATGCTACTATTACTGGAGTTCTTTTGGCATTTGTAATCCCATTTCAACACGGAGAAAAAACCTCTATCTCATACAAACTACAACACTTTCTACACAAGCCTGTTGGATTCTTCATACTTCCTCTTTTTGCATTGGCAAATACAGCAATTGTACTCGGATCAAACATAGGAGAAACACTAGAGCAACATTACAGTATTGGAATTGCATTAGGTTTAATTGTAGGAAAGCCAGTAGGTATAGCTCTGTTTAGTTTCATTGCAGTTTCATTAGGACTTTGCAAGCTTCCTGATGATTTAAGTTGGAAAACCATCATAGGAGTTGGTTTTTTAGGAGGAATTGGTTTTACCATGTCTATTTTCATCACATTACTTGCTTTTGATAATCCCGAAATTATAAATAATGCTAAATTCGTAATTCTATTATCTTCACTTGTTGCAGGTATCATTGGCTTCTTCTTACTTAAAAAAACGTTAAAAAGAAATCATAATGAAAAAAATAATTAGTGATTTCCTTAGATTCATAAACCTTAATCAGGGCGAAGAAGATCGAAAAAAAGTATTAGAAAATGTAAAATCTAATATTTCATTTGGTGGTTCAAATCTTTGGATTATGGCTTGTGCTATAGTAATTGCTTCTGTGGGCTTAAACGTTAATTCCACAGCTGTTATTATTGGAGCCATGCTTATTTCTCCCTTAATGGGACCTATTGTAGGTGCTGGATTTGGTTTAGGAACGTATGATTTCAACTTATTAAAAAAATCACTTAAAAACTTATTAGTCGCTACAGTTGTAGGGTTATTCGTGTCTACTTTATATTTTTACATAAGTCCTTTTAAAGAAACACAACCCGAATTACTTTCTAGGACTGCGCCCAATTTTTATGATATCATAATCGCTTTTTCAGGAGGATTAGTAGGGGCAATTGCAATCACTAGAGTCGAAAAAGGAAATCCAATTCCTGGAGTTGCCATTGCAACGGCACTTATGCCTCCACTTTGTACTGCTGGATATGGTCTGGCAATAGGTAGTTATCGCTTCTTCTTTGGAGCAATCTATCTATATACTATCAATTGTGTATTTATCTGTATTTCAACATTTTTTATAGTCAAATATTTAAAGTATCCTACAAAAAAACAACTAGAAGAGACAAATCAAAAAAAAGTCAAGTACATCATATCGACATTAATAACCATCTTAATTCTTCCTAGTATTTATTTTGCTTACCTACTTTTTGAACAAAAAAAATACCAACACGATGTTGACATTTTTATGGAAAATGAATTTACCAATAAAGGGATTGCTATTATGTACAAAAAGACCCTTTTTAATCGAAGTCCAAAAAAACTAGAACTAGGCTTCCTGACTAAAAAATTTACTGACAAAGAAATTAAAGCACTGAATCTAAAACTAAAATTATACGAAATCAACAATACCCAATTAGTGATTATGCAGGATACTACGGATCTTAAAAGTGATATTCTAAACGAAATAAATTACAACAAATCAGTGTTAAGTGAAAAAGATGTAGCTATTTTAAAACTGAAAAAACAGATCACAGACAACCATTACAATAACAAATCATTATTAGCCGAAATTCAAATTTTATTTCCCATTATTGAGAATATTGCAATAGCCAATCTCAGTTTTAATGAAGAAACAGATAGCCTCAAAGTAATTCCTGTCCTTGTTTATAAAAGTAAAAAAAGACTTGAAATGGAAACTGAAAAAAAATTAACCTCATGGTTGCAACAAAGATTGTCTAAAAAAGAAATCCAAATTTATAATCAAAGTCCTAAGTCTGAGGTGAAATAAAATATTTTAGTAAGTAGGTTTACACATAAAAAATCCCCTCAAGCTAAAAAAAAAATGCATTGAGGGGATTTTCTTCGAAAAACTATACTTTTTACATCGTTTGAATACCATTATTCTCTAGAATAGCTAAAAGGTATAAGCTTTCGTCAAGATCATACTTTTCAACTCCACTTTTATACCATTCTTCAATAACATTCAACTGATAAGCAGTAAACCCTTCTGAGTCAATACTCATACCAAGCATACCTGCCAATTGAAACTCATCCAAAACTTTCTTAGTAACTATTCGATTTGGAATTCCATTGACTATTTTACCATTCAATCTTTCATAATCAGATCTACCAGAATTAAAACCAGAATTAAAAGCTTGGCAATTTCTTATACTATAATTAAGTTGATAAAAGGGGTTTAAACCAAGTGAATATCCTTCTATATAACCTTGTCTGTAAACTGGATCAAAAATATCTTCCATACCGCGGCAGTATTAAGTTTCTTATTAAATACACTCAAACCTACTACTATATCCCCAACTATAAAATTAAAATCGTTTAAAGGAGAAAAAACACTTCAATCTCCACTTTAAACGCTTGCTTACTTATTTGATTAAGAGCGAAAAAAATCTATATAAAACTATCAAAAATTTAATTGCATAAATTTAATTAATGCAATTTAAATGCTTTTTTAAGCAAAAAAGACAAAATAGACTCTTAATATGATAAAAAAAAGCTATATTTTTAAATAATTTTTAAATAATTTGCTAGAGAATTAGATTGTAACAATTCCTATTCAAAATTAATTATATCAATACGTACCGATTGTATCATGAAACTATTCAACTTTAAGAATATATTTTTTTTTCTTTTTCTACTTTCTTTCCATTTTGGCTTTTCACAAAATGTAAAAGTTGAACCTACTTTTACTTATTTGAATTCGGCTACTAAAATATATACTGTATCTGACTTAAAAGTAATCAGTTTACCCACTGGCGCAACTCCTTTTTGGTATGATGCACTTACAGGCGGCAATATCGTTCTTCCCACAACTCCATTAATTAGCGGTAAAAAATATTTTTTGGAAACCATTCCTACTGCTGCTATTGGCTCACGATTACAAACTATTGTTTATCAAATAACCCCCACAATAACCGCTGATAAAACAAGTAATATATGCACTGGTGAAACGGTAAAACTTTCAGGGAACAACTTATTATCAAGCGAACAATTTAGTACTGAAAACACTAACGGTTTAGGTCTTAAGCTTACTAAAGTCACCCAAATAGGCAATTCAACTTACTATGTAAAAAAAGAAACAATGTCTTGGGAAAACGCCAACAATCTCATTAACGCCATTCCGGGAGCATCGATGTACATCATTAATAGTACAACTGAAGAAACAGCAGTTTATAATGCATTGACTAGTTTAGGTCTAACAAATGGTACTATTGGCGACGATGGTATTGCTTTTTGGCTAGGATTAAAACAATATGGCAATGCAAGCAATTTTAGCGATAGTGCAGTCCAAGGAGGATGGTATTGGATAGATGGAACACCAATGACTTATGCTAATTGGAGTGATGGTGAACCCAATGATTACCGGGATGCACCAGGAAACTCACCGCCTTTCCAACTGTATGAAATAGGAGGTTCTAACGATGAAGATTATGCCCAATTTGAATTTCAAAACCGTGGAATTAAATGGAATGATGCTCCAAATGATACTCCAAACCGGAATTCCTATCCAATTTTTGAATTTACCGCTACTTCAAGTTTGCAATGGTTTCAATTAAATACAGTAACTAATAATTATGACCCTATTTCTGGAGCAACCGCAGGAGAACTTACCGTAACTGCCACCGCGGGTATTCAAAAATACCGATTGAATTTATTGTTAAACGGAACAACTTATTCCATATTTTATGAAGTCCTAAAAACTCAGCCACAAATTTATTCAATCCCTACTAGTCTTACAACTATCTGTGATGATGAAACCAATCCGTTAAATCAAGATGGAAAAGCTAATTTTGATACTTCAACTTTTGATGCTACTCTTATAGGATCGCAAACAGGAATGGTCATAAAATACTTTAGTCAATCAGGAGCTACTTTATCTAGTCCATTACCTAATCCTTTTGGAAGCTTAACCCAAAACATTACCGCTAGAATTGAACAAACCTCAAATCCAGCATGTTTTACTTCTGCCATAATTCCTTTGATTGTAAAACCATTACCTAGAATAAAAACCAATAATGGTGGTAGTGAAGATATTCAAATATGTTCTAATTCTACAGTTTTTTCTACAACACTAGATGCAGGAATAAATGATGGTACACCAACTACGGATTACACCTATATATGGTCAAAAGGTAGTACCGTTATTACTGGGGAAACAAATGCAACTTTAAATGCAACATCGGCAGGAAGCTATTCGGTTCAAGTAACTTCAAAAACGACAAATTGTTCTTCAATAAGAAACATTATAATAACAATTGGAGTTCCTCCTCAAATTAACCCAATACCAGCTAACCTGACTTCTACCTGTGACGATGAAACTGATCCGATACTTCAAGATGGAAAAGCTAGCTTTGATACTTCAACTTTTGAAGCTACTCTCTTGGGATCACAAACAGGAATGACAATTAAATATACTGACCAAGCGGGAGCCTCTCTAACTAGTCCATTACCCAATCCTTTTATTACTAACACTCAAAACATCACTGTTAGAATTGAGCGTAATTCGAATGCTTCTTGTTTTGTGACTACAACATTTCCTTTGATTGTAAAGCCTTTGCCTAAAATAAAGACCAACAGTAATGGCAGTGAAGATATTTATATTTGCTCAAATTCTACAGTTATCACTAGCACACTTGATGCGGGTATAAATGATGGATCACCAACTACGGATTACACCTATATTTGGTCAAAAGGTGGAACCGTAATTTCTGGTGAAACAAACGCTACTTTAAATGCTTCTTCAGCTGGAAATTACTCCGTTCAAGTAACCTCAAAAACAACAAATTGTATCGCAACAAGAACTATAAAAATAATTGTAACTTCAATTCCACAAGTATTCCCAATCAATCCAAGTTTAACAACAGCTTGTGACGATGATATTAGCCCCCTTACTCAAGATGGTCAATTTCCATTTAACACAGCTACTTTTGAATCAACAATCTTAGGTGGACAAATAGGAATGACAATCAAATATTTAGCTCAAAATGGAGACGTGATACCTACTCCATTGCCAACTTCATTTCTCACAACTACACAAAACATTACAGTAAGAGTAGAAAACACCATAAATCCTTCTTGTTTCAGTACAGGAAGTATTCAGTTTACCGTAAAACCATTACCAAAAATTAACACCAATGCAAATGGCAATGAAGATGTATTAATTTGTTCAGATAACCCTGGTTTTTTGGTACAATTAGATGCAGCAATCCAAGATGGCACACCTGATTCAGACTATGATTTTATTTGGTCAAAAGACGGAACTATCATAAATGGGGAAACGTCGTCTGTTCTAAATAATGTAAACATCGAAGGCAATTACACTGTAGAAGTCATTTCAAAAGCTACTAAATGCAGCAGTACAAGAACCCTTAAAGTTATTCCATCCAAGGCACCAACTATAGCGTCCATAAACATTATAGATTTAAGTCCAACAAATTCAGCTACAATCATCTTAACCGACAACTTAGGAAAATATGAATACAGCCTAAACGGAAGTAGTGGTCCATTCCAAGATAAAAACACCTTTAATAACATTGAATCTGGCATATACAATGTATATGTAAAAGACATCAATAATTGCGGCTTTGACGCTAAAACAATATATGTAATTGGTGCTCCTCAGTTTTTTACTCCAAACGGAGATGGCTTTAATGATTATTGGAACATTAAAGGAATTGACAACACATTCAATACCAATTCAATAATATACATCTATGATCGTTACGGGAAATTCATTAAACAATTAAAACCTTTAGACCAAGGTTGGGATGGAACTTACACAGGAAGACAACTTCCAACTTCTGATTATTGGTATACTGTAAAACTAGAAGACGGCAGAGAAGCCAAAGGACATTTTAGTTTAAAAAGGTAATTCTTATGATTAATTGTTTAATTGTTTAACCGATTAATCAGTTAAACAATTAAACTCTTTTATTTATTCTTCCTCATCAACAGAATGCGACTTAGAGTACCCTCTCCACTTTTCAATACAATCATGAAAATCTTGTGGTAATTCGGTATCAAAACGCATATGTTCTTTCGTCGTAGGATGAACAAACCCTAAGGTTTTAGCGTGTAAGGCTTGTCTTGGTAATATCTTAAAGCAATTATCAATAAACTGTTTGTATTTGGTAAACGTAGTCCCTTTTAGAATCAAATGACCACCATAGCGCTCATCATTAAAAATAGGATGACCAATGTGTTTCATATGAGCACGAATCTGGTGCGTACGTCCCGTTTCCAAAACACAAGAAACCAAAGTCACATAACCAAAACGTTCCAACACTTTGTAATGTGTAATCGCTGGTTTACCTATTTCTGGATCAGCAAAAACTGCCATTTGCATACGGTCTTTCAAGTGTCGAGCCAAGTTTCCTTCTATTGTTCCACTTTCTTCATCTATATTTCCCCAAACAAGGGCTACATATTCTCTTTCGGTAGTTTTAGCCTCAAATTGTTTCGCCAAATGCGTCATTGCAGCCTCTGTTTTAGCAATAACAAGCAAACCAGAAGTATCCTTATCAATACGATGTACTAATCCTGGACGCTCGCTGCTATTCATCGGCAAATTCTCAAAATGAAAAGCCAAAGCATTCACAAGAGTCCCCGTATAATTTCCGTGACCAGGGTGTACTACCAATCCTGGTTCTTTGTTTACAAGCAATAAAACATCATCCTCATATTCAATATTCAAAGGAATATTTTCTGGTAAAACATGATTTTCATACGGCGGATGTGTCAACATCACCGTCACAACATCAAATGGTTTTACTTTGTAATTGGATTTTACTGGAATATCATTCGCAAAAATGTTTCCTTCCGTAGCGGCAATCTGAATTTTATTTCGAGTTGCATTTTGGATTAATCCCATCAAATATTTATCAATTCTCAACGGTGTCTGACCTTTAGTCACCTCAAATCGATGGTGTTCAAATAATTCTTCTTCTAAATCAACCGACTCTATATTATTGTTCATTTGGCATTTCACTTGTTGGATTAGCTATGCTATCCGTTGGTATACTCTCTTCGTAACTCGCTTTTCCGTCTCCTAAAACTAAATCAATCTTAGAACCCTTCAATACTTTATCTCCTGGGCTTATATTGCGTCCTTTACAACGCATTTCCAGCACCATATCTTTTCCTAAATTCGGTATATAGGTAATCGTTCCTTCCTCAAGACCCAAAGCTCTCAATGTCGGTACCGCTTCTCTATACGTTTTCTCAATTAAATCTGGAATTTTCACTGATGAAAACCCTGAAGAATTGATTTTAATATATACTTTTCTTCCCACTTTCACCTTTGCACCAGGCAATGGATCTTGTTGCACCACACTGTATTTTGGATAATCACTTCTATAATCCATACTATCCAAAAGTATATAGGCCAAATCCAATTCGTCCAATTTTTCCTCAACCTGCTCCTCAGTCAACTTACTCAAATTAGGAACCGTGATCTCATTCCCATGATCCGTGGTAAAAGTCAGCCAATGCATCAACAAATATCCCAAAACTACAATAATCAAAAGTGCCAAAAAAGCTTGTACAAAAAATACTCGGCTAGTAAGGTATTTAGGTAAACTCATAAATTAATTTTTATAATACGGCAAAGATATAGCTATTTCGTTCCAAAAAAAATGATAATTTTGTTTAACAAAAGGATGACTGCTTTATTTAGGAGCTATTTCCCGCTATCCGCTTCAATCTTATGGGGGCATAAAGCCCGCCCCCACAAGGATTTTCGCTACTATCGGGGCTAAAATACTCGTTCCAAAACAAACTCATTTTTTAAACTAGAACTGGAATAGAACATACAACAAAAGTAAAAATAGCACTAAATGAAAAATATTGCCATCATCATGGGCGGTTATTCAAGCGAATACAAAATCTCCTTGATTAGCGGAAACGTAGTTTATCAAAATTTAGATAAAACCAAATACAATCCATTTCGCATACACATCTTCAAAGAAAAATGGGTCTATGTCGATGCAGACGATAATGAATACTCAATCGACAAAAACGATTTCTCAACAACCGTAGATGGGACCAAAATCACTTTCGACTGTGTTTTCAATGCCATCCACGGCACACCAGGCGAGGATGGATTGATGCAAGCCTATTTTGAATTAATCAACATGCCACAAACTGCATGCGATTATTACCAAGCTGCACTGACTTTCAACAAAAGAGATTTATTGTCGGTTCTAAAACCATACGGAATCAAAACAGCTATTTCTTATTACCTAAATTTGGGTGATGAAATCAATATTGACGAAATCATCAAAAAAGTTGGCTTACCTTGTTTCGTAAAACCAAACAAAGCGGGCTCTAGCTTTGGAATTTCAAAAGTAAAAACGATTGAAGAACTGCCAACAGCAATCGAAACAGCTTACAAAGAAGATAACGAAATCATCATCGAAAGCTTCCTTGACGGAACCGAAGTTTCTGTAGGTGTAATCAACTACAAAGGAACGGTAACCGTGCTTCCAATGACCGAAATCGTGTCCGAAAATGATTTCTTTGACTACGAAGCCAAATACCTGGGGAAATCGCAAGAAATCACTCCAGCCAGAATTTCAGATGAAATGACCGAAAAAGTAGGAGCCATCGCCAAACGTGCTTATGAAGTTTTAAAAATGAAAGGATTCTCCCGTTCAGAATTCATCATCGTAAACGACGAACCACACATGCTAGAAATGAACACCATTCCTGGAATGACAAACGAAAGTTTACTACCGCAACAAGCCGCAGTAGCGGGGATTTCATTACAAGATTTGTTTGGTAATGCGATTGAATTGGCGATAAACTAATTGATCATTATTTGATTAACTTTATATTCAAATAGTAAAACAAACACAATAATAACTCATAGCAATGTTTCCTTAAATTAAGTAAAACGTCTTTTTTTTAAGCTACAAAACCTATGAACCTATGTGTTTATATAAAAAAAAACATGAGAAAAGCCATATTCCCCGGTTCCTTTGACCCCATAACCCTCGGTCATGAAGACATCATTAAAAGAGCCATTCCACTTTTTGACGAAATCGTGATTGCCATTGGTGTCAATGCCGAAAAAAAATACATGTTCTCACTCAAAGAAAGAATCCGTTTCATTGAGGAAACCTTCAAAGACGAACCTAAAATCTCTGTGATTTCCTACGAAGGATTGACCATAGAATTATGTCAAAAAATAAATGCCGATTTTATTCTTCGTGGTTTACGCAATCCCGCCGACTTTGAATTCGAAAAAGCCATCGCACATACCAATAGGGATTTATCAAAAATAGAAACAGTCTTTTTATTGACCGCTGCCAGCACTTCTTATATTAGTTCGAGCATTGTGCGTGACGTAATTAGACATGGCGGAGAGTATCAAAAACTAGTTCCGAAAGCAGTTATAGTAAGCAAAAAATAACACCAAAAAATCAATTAGGCTAAAAATGGTAGTACCTTAGCTACCTTAAAACAAAACAATGAGCATAGATAGAGAATTAAACAAACGCAGTGGATCCCAATGCGAACTTTGCGCCGCAACAGAAAACCTTAAAGTATACGCCGTATTACCAACTCAAAAAGGAGGACTAGACGAAAGTATTTTTGCTTGTTCAACCTGTATTGACCAAATTGAAACCCCAGGAAACGAAGACCTAAACCACTGGAGATGTCTTAATGACAGCATGTGGAGCGAGCACATTCCCGTTCAGGTTGTAGCATGGAGAATGTTGAGCCGTTTGCGTTCAACAGGATGGCCACAGGAATTATTGGAACAAATGTATTTTGACGAAGATACTTTGGCTTGGGCACAAGCTACAGGTGAAGGCGAAGAAGACGAAAACAAAATCATTCACCGTGACAGTAACGGAGTGATCCTAGAACACGGAGATTCTGTAGTTTTGATCAAGGATTTAAAAGTAAAAGGTTCTAGCATGGTTGCCAAACAAGGAACAGCAGTAAGGAACATCCGCTTAGACCACGAAAACGCCGAATACATTGAAGGAAAAGTAGATGGCCAAACGATTGTGATTATAACGCAATACGTAAAGAAAACTTAGTTCCAGTATTCAGTGTTCAGTTTATTTAAATTGTGGATATTTTAGTGATCAGTTTTCTGACTCAGAATGATATTACATGAAAAATCATAAAAACGTTAGCAGAAAATTTCTACTAACGTTTTTTATTTACTTTAAACTGAGACTGAATACTTTCTCACCACAATCACTGTAAGCTGAACACTGAAACCTACTTCTCCTCCTCTACTTTCTTAATCACTTTTCTAGCGACTTCAATTTTGAATTTTTTACCTTTCATTTTTTCGTCTCGAATATTTTTCAAAAGTTCCTGTACTTTTCCGAATTTTACTGCTGCGAATGAAATAAAATCTTTCACCTCGATTAAACCTAAATCACCTTTTTCTAGTTTTCCTTTTTGAGAAAAGAAACCTACGATGTCAATTTTATTTAATTTATTTTTCTTTCCACCACTGATGTAAATCGTTTGAAATTGTGGCGGTTTTGGGATGTTTTTAGCAATTTCTACTTCCAAAACCGGAATCGAATAATCTAAATAATCTGCTTTTTTCTCACTGTCATGTGTCAAAATATAGGCTGTCCCTGAGGCTAACATACGTGCAGTACGTCCATTACGATGTGTAAATTCATCCCCTTTAGAAGGCAAATGATAATGAATTACGTGGTTCATCTCTGGAATATCCAAACCACGGGCGGCTAAATCAGTAGTGATTAAATAACTCATACTACCATTACGAAACTGAATCAAAGCACGCTCACGCTCATCTTGATCCATCCCACCATGATAATATGTAGCATAAATTCCTTTTTCGTTTAGTGTATCACTAATGCGTTCTGCTGCATCACGATGGTTGCAAAAAACAATCGCCGACTCGGATTTTAACGAACAAATCAAATTGAACAAAGTCCCAATTTTATCTTTTTCCTTAGAAACCACTAATCGCATGGCAAGATTGCTATCATTTTCTTCCTCTTCAGGAATAAAGTCTAAAATAGTAGGATTGACAACTCTTGTATATTTTGGAATCTCAATATCAGAAGTTGCGGATACTAAAACGCGTTTATTCAACTTTGGTAATTTCCCAATGATAAAAGACATTTGCTCATGGAAGCCCAATTGCAACGACTTGTCAAATTCATCCAAAATCATGGTTTGGATTTTATCCAAACGAAAAGTTCCTCTTTCTATATGATCTGCAATACGCCCAGGAGTTCCAATTAAAACAGCTGGTGGATTGCTTAAGTTTTTAATTTCAGTATCTATAGAATGTCCACCGTAGCATACATTCACTTTATAATCCGTTCCCATTTTTTTCCAAACCTGTTCTATTTGTAATCCTAACTCACGTGAAGGAACAAGTATCAGACATTGAACAGACAAAATCTCAGGTTGCAACAACTCCAAAACAGGCAACAAAAAAGCTAATGTTTTTCCAGAACCCGTAGGTGACAATAACAATATATTATTATCATGTAAAATAGCATCTTGTGCCATTTCTTGCATTTCGTTTAGTTGTTCTATTCCTAAATTTTTAAGAATATTTTGTGGAAGGTGCTTTGGATTCATTTTTATAATTTAGGCAAAGGTAGTTAAAAATATTGGCAGAGATTGAGTACTTTGTAGAATCTCAGCGCAAACACAGCATTATTTTTTGGACACGAATTACACCAATTTGCACTAATTTTAAAACGTAGAAAAGAATAATTCCACGAATTTTTTCGTTCTGAAATTATAATTAGCGAATTTGAAACACAAAATCGTATCAAACTGTTTAGAATCCTTTATTAAAGGCTTTATTTTAAATATATTTGAAAAAAAAAGAAATGAATACACTTCAATTAGGATTAGGAACGGCAGCCATAGGTCGCCCTTTATATATAAATATCCAAAATAAAGAAAGAGAACCTTTTGACTTAGAAAACTTCAAATCCAAAGGAATTGCCGTTTTGGAAATCGCTTATAAAAAAGGGATTCGCTATTACGACACCGCTCCTGGGTATGGACTGGCAGAACAATTATTGCTGGATTGGGTAAAAACTAAGAATGATCCAATGATAGAAGTAGCGACCAAGTGGGGCTATGTTTATACCGCTAATTTTGATCCTAGCGCAACTATTCATGAAGTGAAAGATCACAGCTTAGAACAACTGATCAAACAATGGGAAGTTTCGAAGGAATTGTTACCAAACCTCACCACTTTACAAATTCATTCCGCCACTTTTGACACAGGAGTTTTAGAAAACGAAGCTGTTTTACAAAAATTAGCCCAAATAAAATCAGACTATGATATCCGAATTGGAATAACGACTTCAGGCGATAATCAAGTGGATGTTTTGAAAAAAGCGATGGAAATCAATATAGACAATCAACCTCTTTTTGATGTATTTCAAGTTACGTATAACATATTAGAACAAAGTTTATCAAGTATTTTGGATATTCTAAAAGAGAAAGGCAGCCGAATTATCATTAAAGAAGGGTTGGCTAATGGCAGACTTTTACCTAATACAAATTTTCCGCATTATCAAAAAATGTATGGATTATTGGAACAACTTGCCACTAAATACAGGGTTGGTATTGATGCCGTTGCATTGCGTTTTTGTATGCAAACAACTGAACCTTTTATGATATTAAGTGGTGCAGGAGATACGCATCAACTGCAAGAAAACTGGAAAGTAAATGATTTTAAATTATCTGATGAAGAATTAAAGCAACTTCAATTTTTTGGTGTTAAATCCACTGATTATTGGTCAGAACGAAAACAATTAGAATGGAATTAAGGACACAAAATTGGTCTAGGCATTTTCCACGTGAGTGATAGAAGCAATCCGCCACGGCGGAGCGCATAGCACGACAGCAACCAGAGAAAAGGGCTCCTAATTGCAAAATTAATTAGCCCTTTTTTCTGACTGGTGGTACGCCCAAAAAAATTTTAAATATTTATCTTTTTTTCTTCTTCAAACAATAATTTAATATTTTCGTAGGAATTTTTCAACACGTCTGGAATGTCATTTGGGTTAATCCAAGCTACTTTTTCGATTCCTTCGTCTAATTGTCCTACTGGAACCCCTTCAAAGTCGGATTGCATTTCGAACCAATGCGTAATCTTTAACTTATAAATACCATTACGTTTAAAAACGTGATAGGTCTTTTGAAGCTTATTAGTTACTCTTAATTGATTGACTCCAGTCTCCTCCTCGACCTCACGCATGGCAGTTTGCTCAATATCTTCTCCTTTTTCTGTACCACCTTTGGGTAAATCCCATTTTCCGTTCCTAAAAATAAAAAGAACTTCCCCTTTTTTATTGTAGACCAAGCCTCCACCTGCTTTATTTACAGGAATTTTCGTCTTTAAAGTTTTCAAAATTTCGCTCTCATCAGGATGATAGAGATAGGCTTTTTGAATTTTATTTTGAAAAATTTTGACAATAAGTTGCTTAATATCAATACTTTCAAGGAGAAATAATTGAAAATCGGTTTCTTTTGATATTTTATTTGTCAAAAAAAGTGGTTTGTCGTTCACAAAAACTTTATACATTTGTAATATGATTTTTAATAAAGAAACAGCCGAAAAGACAGCCGAATTGCTTTTACAAATAAATGCAATTAAATTGAATCCAGGAAATCCTTTTACATGGGCTTCAGGATGGAAATCGCCAATTTATTGCGATAATAGATTAATTCTATCCTTTCCAGCCATAAGAAATTATGTAAGAGATGAATTTTCTAAGAACATTGAAAAACAATTTGGAAAACCTGATGTTATTGCTGGTGTTGCAACTGGAGCCATAGGAATTGGTATGCTCGTTGCCGAAAGCTTGGGGTTACCATTTGTATATGTGCGACCAGAAGCTAAAAAGCATGGTCGTCAAAACCAAGTGGAAGGTTTTTTACAAAAAGGACAAAATGTTGTTGTTGTAGAAGATTTAATCAGTACTGGAAACAGTAGTTTGATGGCAGTAGAAGCCTTAAGAGCTGCTGGCGCAAACATTAAAGGGATGGCAGCAATTTTTACTTATGGTTTTGATGTTGCGGAACAAAACTTTAAATCGGCAAATATTGATTTATATACACTGAGTAACTACCAAAATTTATTAAATCTTGCGGTAGCTAAAAGTTATATTACAGAGAAAGAAGAGACCACTTTGAGAGAATGGAGCGTTACCCCATCAACATGGAATGTAGTCATAGAAAAATAATTTAAGATGAATCTAAAAAGCCCAAAAGTAACTGTTGAAAAATCAGCTCAAGAATTATTTAATTTGTTGACAGATGTCCACAATTTTAAAAAATTAATGCCTGAAAACATCGCTAAATTTGAAGTAGTTGAAAATGAATCTTTTATTTTTGGCCTGAAAGGTATGCCTGAAATCCATCTTAAAATAAAAGAAAAAACTGCTCCAAATAAAATTGTATTAGTGGCTGCATCAGGAAAACTACCGTTTACTTTAGTAGCTAACATTGATAGTATTTCTGATAACTCAAGTGCTATTAAATTTGATTTTGAAGGCGAATTTAACGCCATGATGGCAATGATGGTTAAAGGTCCTATTAGTAAATTAATTGAAACATTGGCTGGTAATATGGGTAAACTATAAACAACCATACATTATAAACAACAATTCCCTTTTAGTTTTGACTAAAAGGGAATTGTTGTTTATAAGATAATTTAAATTTCCTAATATAGCATTTGAATTTCTTTAACTCCGTAGTTTGCAATACTGTCATCTACTAATTGTACTTGAAGTTGACCATTTGAATCAACACCTTGGATAATACCCATAAAATTTTGGTGAGTTCTACTATTTTTAAAAGCCATTGGAATTCCTACTTTGAATAGTAAACCCGAATAGGTCTTCCAAATTGTTAGTGGATTTTCAGAAAGGAGTATTACGTTTTCTTTTATTTTTTCAATAATCGCTTGTAAAATGGCCACTTTATCAAATTCCTTTTTACAAATTACCGATAAAGAGGAAGCTTTGGGTAAATGATCAAATTTAATTTGATTAACATTCAACCCCAAACCGATAACAGAATGAACGTTTCCATCTGGCTTTAGGCTATTTTCTATTAAAATGCCACCTATTTTAAATTGATATGACATAATGTCGTTAGGCCATTTAATACTCAATTGAGGGATCTTAAAAGTTTCTAGGGCTTGAATTATGGAAACTGCAACGGTTACATTTAAATTAAATATCTCATCAACACCTGAAATAGAATCCTTAACAAAAACACTCATTATGAGATTCTTACCCTCTTCTGTTTCCCAAATAGACCCCATTTGTCCTTTTCCATTTGTCTGTCTTTCGGTTGTAACAACGGTGAAGTTTTCAACCTTTTCCTTTATTATTAAGGCTTTGAGAAAATCATTTGTAGAATCTATGGCATTGAGTTTGATTAGTTTCATTAGTTATTATTTGACAGACGTAATTTAATATTATGTTAAGGTTCAAAAATAATGACAAAAAATGATAACTTTGCGAACTTACACACATAAAATAATTCATGGCAAAAAAAACAGTAAATAATGATGATCTCTTAGCGAACATCATAAAAGGAATAGAAGAAGTAAAAGGTAATGACATAGATATTCTTGATTTAAGAGATATAGATACTTCCGTTTGTGATTATTTTATTATTTGTAACGGAAATTCAAATACTCAGGTTAACGCCATTGTAAACTCCATCCAAAAAACAGTATCTAAGGAACTAAAAGATAAGCCATGGCATATCGAGGGAACAGATAACGCTGAGTGGGTTCTTATGGATTATGTTAATATTGTAGTACATGTTTTCCAAAAACATATCAGAGAATATTATAATATTGAAAGTCTATGGGGCGATGCTAAAATCACTACTATAGAAAACAAATACTAAAAGACAAAAATATAGAATGGCAAAAAATAATAATCCAACTCCAAATAAATTTAAAGTAAGCCCTTGGTTAGTTTATACGGCCATATTACTTATTTTCTTATTTATTAGTTTCGTAACTGGTGGTTCAAATATTCAAGAACCTGCTCAATTGACTTCATCTAAATTCAATGTTTTTTTAGATAAAGGGCAAATTGACAAAGTAATTGTTTACAACAAATCAGAAGCAGAAGTTTTCTTAAAAGCAGATGCTTTAAAACTTGCTGAACATAAAAAAGTATCAAAAGACCTATTTGACAGACCAAATACCAAAGGTCCTCAATATACTTTTGAGATTGGAAACGATCAAATTTTTCAAACCAAGTTAGAAAAAGCTGTTGAAGAAGGAAAACTAAAAGATTTTAACTTTTTAGCTAAAAGCAATTGGTCTGATATCATCATCAGTTTATTACCTATCATCATCATCATTGGAGTATGGTTGTTTATCATGCGTAAAATGTCAGGTGGTGGCGGAGGTGGCGGAGGTCAAATCTTCAACATTGGCAAATCAAAAGCCAAACTTTTTGACGAAAAAACAGATGTAAAAACAACTTTTAAAGATGTTGCTGGTCTTGAAGGAGCTAAAGAAGAAATACAAGAAATTGTAGAATTCTTGAAAAATCCTGAAAAATACACCAATTTGGGAGGTAAAATCCCTAAAGGAGCCTTACTAGTAGGTTCACCTGGAACAGGTAAAACTTTATTAGCGAAAGCTGTCGCTGGTGAAGCTCAAGTACCGTTTTTCTCTTTATCCGGTTCTGACTTTGTGGAAATGTTTGTAGGTGTTGGTGCTTCTAGAGTACGTGACCTATTTAAACAAGCTAAAGAAAAATCGCCTTCTATCATTTTTATTGATGAAATTGATGCTGTTGGTAGAGCGAGAGGGAAAAATAATATGTCAGGTGGTAATGACGAACGTGAAAACACATTAAACCAATTACTAACAGAAATGGATGGTTTTGGCAGCAATACAAATGTAATTGTATTAGCAGCAACTAACAGAGCGGACGTTCTGGATAAAGCTTTAATGCGTGCCGGACGTTTTGACAGACAAATTTTTGTTGACTTACCAGACATTCGCGAGCGTGCCGAAATTTTCAAAGTGCATTTAGCACCATTGAAAAAAGTAGAAGGTCTTGATTTAGACTTTTTAGCCAAACAAACACCTGGTTTTTCTGGAGCAGATATCGCTAACGTATGTAATGAAGCAGCTTTGATTGCTGCACGTTACAACAAAACAGCAGTTGACAAACAAGATTTCTTAGATGCTGTAGATCGTATCGTGGGAGGTCTAGAAAAGAAAAACAAAATTGTAACTCCTGAAGAAAAGAAAGCAATTGCTATTCACGAAGCAGGACACGCCACAGTAAGTTGGATGCTAGAACATGCTGCCCCACTAATCAAAGTAACTATTGTTCCTAGAGGTCAAAGTTTAGGAGCGGCTTGGTACTTACCCGAAGAGCGCCAAATTGTTCGTCCAGATCAAATGCTAGACGAAATGTGTGCTACAATGGGTGGTAGAGCGGCAGAAAAAGTGATTTTTAACCGAATTTCTACAGGAGCTTTAAGTGACTTAGAGAAAGTAACCAAACAAGCTCGTGCTATGGTTACTATATATGGCTTGAATGACAAAATAGGAAATGTTACTTATTATGATTCAACAGGCCAAAACGAATACAATTTCGCAAAACCGTATTCTGAAGAAACTGCTAAGATCATTGACAGCGAAATATCCTTACTTATTGAAAGTCAATACCAAAGGGCTATTGCTATTTTAGAAGAAAACAAAGATAAACTGAATGACCTTGCTGCTATCTTGATTGAAAAAGAAGTGATTTTCAAAGATGACTTAGAAACAATATTTGGAAAAAGAACTTTTGACAAAAATCTAGGGGAAGTAGTGTCTTAATAAAGACTTTATTTATAAATAATTTTAAAATCTTAATTCAAAAAACACTTTTGAATTAAGATTTTTTTATCTTTGAACGTTTTTCAGATAACAAATAAAGCCCCTTTTTATAATATGAGTATTTTCAGTAAACTTTTTGGTTCTAGTAGTCCGGCTTCAGAAGAAGATAATGACAAAGAAAATGAAAATTCTTTTTCTGAAAAAAACATGACTATAGATGAGCAGTTCATGTATAATTTTAAAAAAAATGGTGGTAAATTTTTATATTGCGAAAACCAAGAAGAAGTTAAAGACCAATTTGAAAACATATTAGAAGAAAATGATTGGTACGAAAGTGAAGTCCTCTGTTATGAGTCCAATCTATTTAACATCTTGGATGAAAATAAACTAACATACGCAAAAGCTAGTGTTCCTAAATTTTTATTTTCAGGTTGTGAAAATCTTATTGCGGAAGAAGGTTCTGTCTTGTTTTCATCTCGACAAATCAAACAACACAAACCACATGAGCTACCTGCTAACATCATCATTTTCGCAAAAACAAGTCAAATACTTGCTTTTAAAACTGATGGTCTTAGTGCTATAAAAAAGAAATACGAAGGGAATTACCCAACGAATATTACAGCCATAAAATATTTTGAAAAAGCAAAAGAAGAAGATTTTACACAATATGGAAGTTCTGCAAAAAACCTTTATCTATTGCTTCTAGAAGATCTTTAAAATGAATGAAACCCTCAAGAGATCTTTGTCAGGCGCTGTATATGTATTTTTATTAATATTTAGCATCTTATATTCTACAGAAAGTTTTTTTATACTTTTTGGTGCATTCCTATTAACTGCTACGGTTGAATTTTGCTCGTTGGTAAAAATTAACAAAATAGCTCCATTTTTGATAGCGACACTATGTTATGCTTTTTTCTATAGTATAACTTTCGCAACAAATGGCATTTTACTTTCTCTTAAATTCAACAAAACGTTTGATTTAATCGTATTAGGCACAACATTATTTGTATCCGCAAAATGCATTCATTTCTTATTTGACAGTAAAGCATTAACAATAAACTCATTATCAAAATACATTTATCTTATTGGATACATTATACTTCCATTTATAATTATTACTAAAATTCCATTTGGAAAAACAGGGTACAACCCTAAAATTCTTATTAGTATTTTTATTTTGATTTGGACTAACGATTCCTTTGCTTATATCGTGGGGAAATCTATAGGAAAAACTAAACTATTTGAACGAATTTCACCTAAAAAAACATTCGAAGGTTTTTTTGGAGGAGTTTTTTTCACCGTATTAGCTAGTTATATTATTGCTAAATATTATATTCAAATTGCCGAGTCAAATTTGTATATTTGGATTGTGATTGCCGTAATTGTTGGCGTTTTTGGCACCATTGGTGATTTAATTGAATCCAAATTCAAACGAGTAGCTGAAGTTAAAGACAGCGGAAAAATAATGCCAGGACATGGAGGCGTACTAGATCGACTAGATAGTGTTATATTTGTAGCACCAATTGTATTTTTATTTTATCAAATTTTAAATTATGTTTCATAAAGAAGGAATCAAGACCATTTTATTAGGAATTATTTTCACTGTAACTGTACTATTAGTATCGGATCAAATTGTTGATATCGAATGGGTAAAAAAACTAATGCAAATTAGTGCCCTTTTAATTTTGATCATTATTTTACAATTTTTCAGAAACCCTAAAAGATCTGCCATTATCAATGAGAACCATATTCTGGCTCCTGTAGATGGTAAAGTAGTGGTTATCGAAGAAGTATACGAAGGTGAGTATTTCAAAGACAAACGCCTACAAGTATCTATTTTTATGTCGCCAATCAACGTACACGTTACCCGTTACGCGATGACTGGATTGATCAAATTTAGTAAATACCATCCAGGTAAATTTTTAGTTGCTTGGCATCCTAAAGCTAGTGAAGAAAATGAAAGAACAACGATTGTTATTGACAATAAAACTTTTGGTTCTATTTTGTATCGCCAAATTGCTGGTGCATTAGCACGTAGAATTGTAAATTACGCACAAGAAGGAATGCAAGTCGTTCAAGGAACTGATGCTGGTTTTATTAAGTTTGGGTCAAGAGTAGATTTATTTTTACCTATCGGAACTAAATTAAATGTGGTTCTAAACCAAAAAGCCATAGGAGGAAAAACAATTATTGCAACTAAAGAATAATGGGTAAAAAAGATCTAGAAATACAGTTCCAAGAGGCATTACAAAAGGCTTCGGAAATGAGTCAAGCCTCTTTACCACAAGACGTTCAATTGCGCCTATATGCCTATTACAAACAAGCAACTTTTGGGACAATTGAATCAAAACAAGCAAACGCAACATTCCATCTAAGAGACGCATTTAAAACAAATGCTTGGATGCAAATTAGTCATATCTCTACATCAGAAGCCAAGAAAAGATATATCGAAATCATCAACTCACTTTTAGAAAACCCTAATTCCAATGAAAACGAATAATTTCTTTATAGTAAGTACATTATCAGTCCTTTTCTTTATTTCCTGTAACAAAAAAAAATATACCGAAGTAGTCGAGGTTCCTTTGCCTACTGCCCAAGAAAAGATTACCATAGGTTTCCCTGAAGACGTTAGAGCTGAACCAGGTTCTTTCTTAATGGATAAATTACCATATGCATATGATGCCCTTGCGCCAACAGTTTCCCCATTAACTTTAGAAACTCATTACTCTAAACATTATCTTACCTATACCAACAACTTTAATAAAGCCATTGCTGGAACAGGTTTAGAAAATTTATCTATTGAGGAAGTTTTAGCAAAACTAGATCTAAATAATTCCGAATTAAGAAATAATGCTGGCGGATATTATAACCACAACTTATATTGGAAATCAATGGCTCCTAATGCTGGCGGGAAACCTACTGACACAATAGCCTCTCTTATTAATAGAGATTTTGGATCTTATGAAAATTTTAAAATAAACTTTTCAGCTGAAGCCAGCAAACAGTTTGCTTCCTCTTGGGTGTGGCTTGTTGTGGATAAAGCAGGAAAACTTCAAATAACAAGCACTCAAAACCAAGACAACCCCTTGATGCGAAATGCAGTAATACAAGGAACACCAATTATTGCTTTAGATTTATGGGAACATGCTTACTATTTGGGCTACCAATACAGACGTAGAAGCTACATTGAATCCTTTTATAACGTCCTAAACTGGAAAAAAATAAACGAAGCTTACTTAGCAACCACCCGAAGAAAATACAGATAATAAAAAAGCTGATGTGTAAATTTACACATCAGCTTTTTTTATTATCTGTAAAATCAATTCTCTATTGTAACTCTAACACAAATGATTCCAAAGGAGCTAACTGGATTGAAATTAAGCCATCTCCATTTACAACCTGCATGATTAATTTTGTTTTCTTGTATAACTGATCGGTTAATTTGTATTTACCATCCTTTAATCCCCATTTTTCAATTACAAGATTAGGAACTTTCAATTCAAATGTACTGGTTGTATCTGCTGAAAAATTAGCTACAATAATTAACTTTTGAGTATCAGACCAACGTGTATAACTATAAATACCGGTATCATAACCCTGTGTATGATAACGGTTAGCAAATTGAATTTCTTGAAAATCTCCCATCAATGCTGGACTTTTCAAAGTGAAATTTAACAAACGTTTGTAAAAATCACGAAGCGAAGTTTCTTCAGAAGTAAGTTGTCCTCCATCAAATTCTCCATTATTTACCCAACGTTGGTGAGACGGAACACCTACATAATCAAAAATTGAAGTTCGAGAATGAGTTCCAAAACCGGCATTTTCATTAGCTGCTTCTCCTACTTCTTGACCAAAATAAATCATTACTGGCGCAGAACTTATCGTTGCCGAAATAACCATCATGGGTTTTCCTTTTTCTCCACAACCTGCAAATTCAGGACTTGCTACCCGTTGCTCATCATGATTGTCTAAAAACTTTAACATATGGTGGCTAACATCCCATAAATCATATTGGATTTGAGTCAATTCATCTGGCCATGAACGCCCTTGAATCACATCTTTCAACTTATCATAAGTCCCCACTTTATCATATAGATAATCCATTTTACCCATTTTGATATAGTTATAATAAGCATCCGGATTATAAACTTCCGCTAACAAAAAAGCATCTGGATTTTTCATTTTTATAGACGAATTCATAAAACTCCAAAACTCAAATGGAACCAATTCTGCCATATCATAACGAAATCCATCCACACCTTTTTTAGTCCAATACAAAGCAATGTCTCTGAACTTGTACCAGGAATCAGGCACTACTTTATCTTTCCAAAATTCGTGATGTTTTTCATAAGATTCAGTATCATAACCCCATGGTAAATTAGGAAAATCCAATCCACCATCAGGACGAACACCATAATTTATTTTGGCTGTCTCGTACCAGTCATTTTTATCTGGACGTGCCATTCTAGAGCCATTTCCCGTCCATTTGGCAGGGATTTCTACAAATGGTTCATCCAGTAAAGGATTGGATTCTCCACCCAAAGGCTTTTCAATATCAGGCAACTCAAACTGTGAATTAGGGATATAATAAAAGTTATTATCACGACTGTATTCTACTGAAGTATCATCATTGGCACCAAAATCTTTTACCCCTTTTGGATTTGTCTTTCCTTCATATCTACGAGCCACATGATTGGGAACAATATCAATAATTACTTTCATTCCTGCTTTATGTGTACGTGTAATCAAAGCTTCAAATTCGGCTAAGCGCTTTTCGGGATTCACGGCTAAATCAGGATTTACATTATAATAATCCTTAACAGCATAAGGCGACCCCGCTCTTCCTTTTACAACTGTGGGATGATCATTAGAAATTCCAATATTTGTATAGTTATTAATCAATGCATGATGTGGCACTCCTGTGTACCAAATATGAGTCACTCCCAATTTTTTAATTTCTCGTAATGCTTTTGGTGTAAAATCGTTGAACTTCCCTACTCCATTTTCTTCAATGGTTCCCCAAGGCTTATTAGTTGTATTAGTATTCCCAAAAAGTCTTGTAAAAACGTGATAAACTACTTTTTTGGTTTCCGTTGTGTTTTCTTCTCCTTTTTTCATATTTAGTTAATTGCGCTCTGCTTTATTATTTGGTATTTTTTGTTACCAATGAATAACAGTATTTATTTCAATTTTCTAAATATACTATTTTCTAAAAACTATCTTTCTATGGATTTACTTTTTTTTTCTAAAACTATACTGTTCCATTAAAAATATAAAAACTCAATTTTGACTTGAATTATTTTTTCAAATTATTAAAACTTAAAATATGTTTTCATTACTCCTTTTGTTGTACTAAATTTGATGCAGTTTTAGACTCAAAACTTATTTAGACTCAAAATAATACAACAGAAAACGTATGGCTTCGGGAATTTTTTTAATATTAGATGATATAGCTGCATTGATGGACGATGTGGTTGTAATGAGTAAAATTGCTACCAAAAAAACAGCAGGGATTTTAGGCGACGATTTAGCTGTAAATGCCGAAAAAGCTTCTGGATTTGTGTCCTCTAGGGAAATTCCTGTTCTTTGGGCAATCACCAAGGGTTCTTTCCTTAACAAATTGATTATTCTACCTCTTGCATTTGTATTAAGTTATTTTGTCCCTGTATCCATTACAATTATCCTTTTCTTAGGAGCGGTTTATTTAGCATACGAAGGTGTCGAAAAAATATATGAATACTTTGTACCCCACCATCATTCTGCCGAAAAACCTGTTATTCAAAACTTAACAGAAATCGAAATTTTGGCAGAAGAAAAAAACAAAATAAAATCTGCCGTCATCACTGATTTTATTCTTTCAATAGAAATCATAATCATTGCTTTAGGAACTGTACAAGATCAAAAAAAGCTGCCATCACTTGAGATTCAAGTCATAGTCGTTTCATTCATTGCAATACTTGCCACGGTGGGTGTTTATGGCATTGTAGCAATCATAGTTAGAATGGATGATTTTGGTTTTATTTTGAGTAAAAAACAAAACAGTACTAGCAAATTCATTGGAAACCTATTAATACAGGCTTTACCTAAAGTAATTCAATCCCTTGCTTTTATTGGAACTATCGCTTTATTGCTTGTATCGGGAGGTATTTTCAAACATAATATTCCTTATTTACATCACTTTCTAGATAATTTACCATCTGTTGCAAGCGAGTTTGTTTTAGGACTAATTTTTGGAGTAATTGCACTAATTGGTGTGAGTAGTTTTAAGTTTTTTGCAAAAAAAATAAAATAATCACATACACATACACATCTTTTAAAAACTTGAAAGCAATTCCCTCTATGATTGCTTCCTTTTTCATAAATTTGACAAAAATATTTCCATTGAAGCCATTTCATTTTTTTATTAGTTGTTTCTTGTTTGTACTAAGTATTCACTCACTTGTGGCACAAACTCCAAAAAAAATAATCATTGAACATTCGGATTTTGCTGATGTAAATGAAACCGAGATACCGGATGCTTTTTTATTAACGGGTAATGTAAGTGTCAATCACGACGGAATTGTTTTAACGTGTAATAAAGCGTACTATTTTCAAAAAGAAAATTACATCAAAGCCTTTGGAAACGTACAAATTGTACAAGGTGATACCCTTTACCTAAATAGTAAATATGCGGAATATAACGGAAACATGAAACAAGCATTTGCTACTGGAAATGCCGTGATGAGTTCTCCAGATGCGACTTTGGCAACAGATACAATTAACTTTAACCGTAACACACAAGAAGTCTATTACAATACACAAGGAACAATTATAAATCGTGAAAACACATTGAAATCTAAATCAGGTCGCTACTATGTGGCACAAAAGAAATTTCAGTTTTTGACAGCAGTAACCATTACCAATCCAACTTATGTAATCAAATCGAATCATTTGGATTATTTTAGTAATTCTGGGCACTCGTATCTATTTGGGCCTTCAACAATTACGAGTAAAGCCAATTATATTTATACGGAAAAAGGTTTTTATGATACGAAGAAAAATCTAGCCCATTTTTTAAGGAAGTCTTACATCCGATACGATGACCGACTTATTGAAGGGGATAGTTTATATTATGACCGAAATAAGGAATTTGCATCAGCGACACGGAATGTAAAAATCACAGACACCATAAATAAAGGGATCATAAAAGGACATTATGCTGAAATGTACAAGAAAAAAGATTCTCTTTTTGTAACCAAAAGAGCAGTAGCTATTAATCTGGTTGATAATGATTCTGTTTACATTCATGGAAAAAGACTAATGGTTACAGGTCCTGAAGGCAACCGAGTTATTCGTGCTTTTAATAACGTTCGGTTTTACAAAACGGATATGAGCGGAAAATGTGATTCGTTACATTCCAGTTCTAAAGAGGCTCTGACTAAATTGATTGGAAATCCTATTTTATGGAATGGAGAAAACCAAATTACCGGTGACATCATGCATCTTATTGGAGATAATCAAACCCAAAAACTAGATTCTTTAAAAGTACTGAACAATACTTTTTTAGTTTCCAAAGATACTTTAGGAACAGGATACAATCAGGTCAAAGGACTGAATTTATACGGAAAATTTAGAGAAGGAAAGCTTCATGAAGTCGATATTGTCAAAAATGCCGAAGTAATTTATTACATGCGAAATGATGCTCAGGAATTAATTGGTATTAATAAAAATGTAAGCAGTAAAATCAACATGATTATGGAGAACAATACCACTGAGACTATTACTTTCTACAACCAAGTCGATGGAAATATTTATCCCGAGGAAGAATTACCAGAAAATGCAAGAAAACTTAGAGGTCTCAACTGGAGAGGAGAAGAACGTATTAAATCCAAAGATGATATCTTCTCAGAAGAAGACAACGAAATGAATAATCAGTTAGTCAAAGAAGGCGAAATTGACAAAGCAAAAATAAGCGTCCCGATGAAAATCAGAAAGGAAACTTTGGATTACGACAAGAAGAAAAAGAAAAAATAAGAATTAGTGATTATAATTTAGTTCTTAGTGCATATTAAAATAAAAAACTTTGTGATCTTAGTAATATACTTTGTGATCTTTGTGGTTAAATAAAAAAATATTGAATTCAGATTTTATAAAATATCAAGCTCAAACATCACCCTATCCTTTAGGGATGGAAGTTTCATATGCAAAAGGCTCTTATATTTACGACACTAATAACAAGAGGTATTTAGATTTTGTTGCGGGAGTTTCGGCTTGTACATTAGGACATCAACATCCTAGAGTAAATCAAGCCATTAAGGACCAATTAGACAAATATTCTCACGTTATGGTGTACGGTGAATATTCACAAAGTCCAGCGGTAGAATACTGTAAGCTATTGGCATCTCTCCTACCCGCTCCTTTAGATAAAACCTATTTAGTCAATTCAGGAACCGAAGCCATAGAAGGTGCTTTAAAACTAGCCAAGCGTGTTACTGGTCGAAGTCAGTTAATCTCGTGTCACAACGCTTACCATGGAAACACAATGGGTTCTATGAGTGTAATGGGATGCGAGGAACGCAAGCAAGCCTTTCGCCCTTTACTTCCTGATATTAATTTCATTACCTTTAACAATGAAGCAGATCTAGAAAAAATAACGACTAAAACAGCTGGGATTTTATTAGAAACCATTCAAGGTGGTGCCGGTTTTATCCAACCTGAGAATAATTTTCTAACAAAAGTACGTCAACGCTGTACCGAAGTAGGGGCATTATTAATTTTAGACGAAATACAACCTGGTTTTGGTAGAACTGGGAAATTATTTGGATTTCAAAACTATGATATTGTACCTGATATAGTAGTAATGGGCAAAGGCATGGGGGGCGGAATGCCCGTAGGTGCTTTTACTGCCTCTACAGCAATGATGGATTTATTGACTCATAATCCGAAACTAGGCCATATCACTACCTTTGGCGGTCATCCTGTCATTGCGTCAGCCTGTTTAGCGACTTTGCAAGAATTAACAGAAACCAATCTCATGGAAGTGGCTTTAGAAAAAGAAAAGCTTTTCAGAACACTTTTGGTACATCCTTTGATACAAGAAATAAGAGGAAAAGGGTTAATGCTTGCTGCTATGACAAAAAGCGAAGACATTACAAATGAAGTGATTTTAAGATGTCAAGACAGAGGGCTAATTTTATTTTGGTTACTCTTTGAAAGTTGCGCTATACGAATCACTCCTCCTTTGACTATTTCTGAAGAAGAAATTCGTGAGGGTTGTTCGATATTGATAGACGTGATGAACGAAGTGGCTTTACAACAGGAAAAAATTACTAAAAAATAATAACATTATTACTAATTTATTACACTTCAAATTGTTAATTAAATTGTTGACAACAATTCAAGATTTTCTTCCTCATAAAAGTAATGATACCTAACTTTAAATAGGCTAAATTCTAAACAACAACAGTATGCAACTAAGTGACGAAGAAGAAAACTATAACTTATCGCTTTCCAAATTCGAGTCCATGTTAAAAACTAATAAAGTTCTTTTTTTTGACTCTGAAGAATTTGAGGAAATTATCCTTCACTATTTGGATATGGGTAAGCCAGCATTAGCTAAAAAAGCCCTTAAATTGGCCTTAGACCAACACCCTAAATCAACTGGTTTGAAATTGGTGCAAGTCGAAATGCTTATTTTTGAGGACAAGCTTGATATTGCCGAAAAATTACTAAACGAACTCTATGCAATAGAGCCTAACAACGAGGAAATTTATATCCAAAAAGCTAATATATGCTCTAAAAGAGACCAACATGAAAAAGCTGTAGACTATCTCAAAATGGCTTTAGAACATACTGATGATTATGCTGATGTATATAATTTAATGGGTATGGAGTATCTTTTTATGGATAATCTAGAAGACGCTAAAAATAGCTTTATAAAATGTTTGGAGGAAGATATTGAAGATCAAACAGCTTTATATAACGTGGTTTATTGTTTTGAATTTTTAGACCAACATACTCAAGCCATTGAATATCTCAACCAATATATTGAAAAAAATCCATATAGCGAAATTGCTTGGCATCAAAAAGGACGCTTACATTATGGATTAAGACAATACGACGAAGCTATCCGCGCTTTTGAATACGCTACCTTAATTGACGAAGACTTCTTAGGTGCACATATGGAGAAGGCTAAAGCTTATGAACGCTTAAACCAATATGAAAAAGCCATAGAAAGCTACAATCGTACATTAGAATTAGACGATGCCACTTCATATGCCTTGTTGAGAACAGGAAAATGCCATGAAAAACTTGGAAATACAGCACTAGCTTTAAAATTTTATAATGAAACCGTACATGAAGATCCCCTTTTAGACAAAGGATGGATTGCCATTACTGATTTTTACGTTCGTCAAAATAATTTCCAAAAGGCACTATTTTATGCCAACAAAGCTTTGGCCATTGACAACCAAAACAAACTCTATTGGAAACGATATGCTACTATCAATAAACAAATGAACTTTTTTGAAGAAGCTGAATTTGGCTACAGAAAAGCAGTGGAATTTGGTGACACTGAACTTGACACTTGGTTGTTTTGGGTAGATTTATTGCAGTTTTTAGGCGAATTTGATGGAGCTATAGTAACACTTTTACAAGCGACCGAATTTTACCCTGAATCAAACGAAATTGAATATCGATTAGCCGGATTGTATTTTATGATTCAAGATACTACCAAAGCAAAATTTCACTTAAGTAATGCTTTGCGTCTTAATTTTGATAATTATATAATTTTAGAAGATCTATTCCCTGTCGTTTGGACTAAAAAAAGTGTGCGAAACTATATTGACAAACATAAAAAAGAATAATGATTACGATTCAAAAAAAACGTTTTGGTTTATTAGGAAAAAACATTAGTTACTCCTTTTCTAGAGGATATTTCAAAGAAAAATTTGAATCTGGTAATTACGAAGGATGTAGCTATGAAAATTTTGATATTCCTGAAATTACTGAATTCCCGAGTATCATTGAGAACAATCACTCTGGATTAAGAGGTATCAATGTAACCATACCTTACAAAGAAGTTGTCATACAATATATGGACAAATTATCAAAAAAAGCGGCTTTAATTGGCGCTGTAAATACCATTAAAATAACCAAAAACGGAAAATTAAAAGGCTACAACACTGATTATTATGGATTTAAAAAGTCATTACAACCACTATTGCAGCCACATCACAAAAAAGCGTTAATTCTAGGAACTGGCGGGGCATCTAAAGGTGTAGCTTTCGCATTAGAAGAACTAGGCATTGAATATACTTTTGTATCTCGTGGCAATAAAGAGAACACTATTGACTATAGTCAAATAAACGAAGAGACATTTAATCAATACCACATTATCATCAACAGCACACCCGTAGGAACGAGTCCTGACATTGATGCTAGCCCTGCGATTCCTTATGATTATTTCACAGATAAACATATCGCTTACGACTTAATTTATAATCCAGCTGAAACTAAATTTCTTCAAAACGCGAAGGCAAAAGGAGCTAAAATTAAAAATGGATTAAGAATGCTTGAATTACAAGCTGAAAAATCTTGGGAAATCTGGAATAAATAATTCGCTAAACAACAACAAAAAACCGCTTAGAAAATAATCTAAGCGGTTTTTTAGTATAAAAAAAAATTACATACCCATTTTTTGTTTCAATGCTTTTTTCTCAGCAGACATTTCTAAAGCACCATAAACACTAATAAGTGTGGTCGCAATATCTTTATTTGCAGGGTCAATTTCCAAAGCTTTTACCAAAAACGGAATTACACCTTGATAAATCTTTTTCTTTTCTCCCTTCAACACTTCGTATCTTTTATTGTCCTTATCAGAAGTACCTAATTTATTCATCTCCGTATTAAGTGGTGTTTCAGCTTCTAACTTTACACCTACCAGATTGATATAAGCATTCATGTATTTAGGATCTACCTCAATAGCTTTCTTGTAATACATTTCAGCCTCTTCCTTATTCTTTGCATTTGCACTTACAACTCCTAAGTTAAATAACAAATCAGCATCGTTTGGTTTTTTTGCTAAAATTTCAGTAACCAATTTTTTATAGGAAACAAAATCCTTAGTTTCTAAATATAAATTAGCTTCCGTCATAGCCAAAGAAGTGTCCTCTGGATTTAAAGTTCTAGCCTCCACAATAACTTTTTTAGCTTCTTCAATATTCTTTTGTTGTACTAAAATTAAGGCGATATTTTTAACAATTTCACCTTGTTTTGAAGCTACTACTTCAACTCTTGGCTTCGAATGTGTCTTCAATTTCACCATTCTATCTCTTTCTTCTTTAGAAGGAAACGCTTCTTCTTTATTAGAAATCAAACTGGTAGCAACAAAGCTTTTAGACTTACCGGTAAAGTTTAATCTTCTTAACTCTTGCAGGCTCACAAGAGCACCATCGAAATCTTTACCATTTAACTGAAAACTTGAAGCATAATACAAATTCAGAGTATCTTTTTTATCTAATTGGTATGCCTCAGATAACTTAGCCGCTCCCTCTTTATACTTTTCAATCTTAGAATCTTCAATTGCTCCGTTTATTAATTTATCTTTTACTTTTGAAATTGTCTTTAGTACTTCATTTGTGTACTCCATCTTTCCAGACTTCTTTTCAATTGCAATTACTTCCTGAGCTGCTTTTACTGCCAAAGATAAATTGTTATCTACATCAACATTTTTATCAGCTGCGTCCATATACACAGTTTCTCTCAAATAATAATACTGTGCTTTTTCAGCATCAGAAGCATTAGACAGCAGAGGCTCTACTTGATTTAACAAATTAGGAACTTCTTGCATATTTCCTTTTTTAATCGCTTTTTCTACTGCTTTTAATTGATCTTTTTGAGCAAAAGCAGCTACCGATATCAATAAAGCTGATGTCAGTAATACATTATTAGCTTTCATAATAAATTATTTTAAAATTAGTTAGTTTGTTTTCAGTTGGTTATTAAGACTCATCATCTTCTGAATCATCGTCAATTTCTTCATCTTCAACTTCGTCATCATCAGAATCATCATCGTCATCAGAACCTTCGTCTTCTAAAACCTCTAAAACAGGCTTAACCCTTTCGATTGTTTCTACTTCAATAACATTACCATCTTCATCAACAACAACTTCTTCGGCATCGTCTTTCATTACTTTAGTAACTGCAGCAATAGAATCTTTACCTTTTAAGTTAATTAATTTCACACCTTGAGTAGCACGTCCCATAACGCGTAAATCCTCAATAGCCATTCTGATTGTTAATCCTGATTTATTAATAATCATTAAATCATCAGCATCAGTCACGGCATTAATAGAAATTAGCGGCCCAGTTTTTTCGGTGATATTAAGTGTTTTTACCCCTTTTCCACCACGGTTGGTAATACGATAAACATCCTCTCCATCATCATCTACTAATTTAGTACGTTTTCCGTATCCATTTTCAGTAACCACTAAAACTTGAGTATCGTTTACTGCATCCTTAGCAACAGTAACCATGCCAATCACTTCATCATTATCATCTTTAAGAGAGATTCCACGTACTCCAGAAGCTGTTCTTCCCATTGGTCGTGTTTTAGTTTCTTCAAAACGAACTAATTTTCCAGACTTAACAGCAAGTATAATTTGGCTATCCCCATTTGTTAATTTAGCTTCTAACAACTCATCCCCTTCCTTAATAGTAATTGCAGCAACTCCATTAACTCTAGGTTTAGAATATTTCTCTAAAGAAGTTTTCTTAACCTGCCCTTTTTTAGTTACCATAACTAAGTTATGAGAAGTAATATAGTCTTTATCTTTAAGATCTTGAGTACAAATAAAAGCTTTCACTTTATCATCACTCTCTATGTTTACCAAGTTTTGGATTGCTCTACCTTTGGCTGTTTTGCTTCCTTCTGGAATTTCGTAAACACGCATCCAGAAACATTTTCCTTTTTGAGTAAAGAACATCATGTATTGGTGATTAGTAGCAACAAACATGTGCTCCAAGAAATCTTGATCTCTTGTTCCAGCACTTTTTTGTCCTACTCCACCTCTATTTTGAGTTTTATATTCTGTCAAGTTTGTACGTTTGATATATCCTGCATGCGAAATTGTAATTACCACATTCTCATCTGCAATCAAATCTTCAATACTTACATCTCCACCAGAATACTCAATAACAGAACGACGTTCATCTCCGTATTTTTCACGAATTTCTTCTAGTTCTTCTTTAATCAAAGCGATTCTCAAGTTTACATCTGCTAATAAAGCTCTTAAATGCTCTATTAACTTCATGATTTCATCGTACTCTGTTCTTAACTTGTCTTGTTCTAGACCTGTTAATTGACGCAAACGCATTTCTACAATTGCACGAGATTGAATATCAGATAGTTTGAATCTTTCGATTAATTTTTCCCTTGCTTCTTCAGTACTCTTCGAAGCTTTTATTAAAGCAATAACTTCGTCTATATTATCTGAAGCAATAATTAAACCTTCTAAAATATGCGCTCTTGCTTCGGCTTTTTTCAGTTCAAATTGTGTTCTACGTGTAACAACATCGTGACGGTGTTCTACAAAATAATGAATCATATCTTTCAGATTCAACATTTGCGGACGCCCTTTTACCAATGCAATGTTATTTACACTGAAAGAAGATTGTAATTGTGTATACTTATATAAGGTATTCAAAACAACGTTTGGAGTTGCATCACGTTTCAAGATATAAACGATACGCATACCATTTCTATCCGATTCGTCACGAATATTCGCAATTCCGTCTATTTTTTTGTCATTTACTAAGTCAGCAGTACGTTTAATCATATCTGCCTTATTTACTTGGTAAGGAATCTCCGTTACAATGATACACTCTCTACCATCTACTTCTTCAAAACCAACTTTGGCACGCATTACTACTCTACCTCTACCTGTTTTGAAAGCTTCACGAACACCTTCATAACCATAAATAACTCCCCCAGTAGGAAAATCTGGCGCTTTTATATGATTCATCAATTCATCGATCTCAATGTCATTATTGTCCATATAGGCCAATGTTCCATTGATAACCTCAGTAAGGTTATGAGGAGGCATATTAGTTGCCATACCTACTGCAATACCCGTTGCTCCATTAATCAATAAGGTAGGAACACGAGTTGGCATTACTTTCGGCTCATATAAAGTATCATCAAAGTTCAATTGAAAATCAACAGTTTCTTTTTCGATATCGGCCATTATTTCTTCAGAAATCTTGCGCATTCTAGCCTCAGTATAACGCATCGCTGCAGGACTATCGCCATCCACAGAACCAAAGTTACCTTGACCGTCAACTAATAAATAACGCATACTCCACTCCTGGGCCATACGAACCATAGCATCATATACTGAAGTATCTCCGTGTGGGTGATACTTTCCTAGAACTTCCCCAACAATTCTAGCGGATTTTTTATGGGCTTTATTTGAAAAAACTCCTAAATCATACATTCCATAAAGGACTCTTCGATGTACTGGTTTCAAACCATCTCTAACATCTGGAAGTGCTCTAGATACAATAACTGACATTGAATAATCAATGTAAGCTGATTTCATTTCATCTTCTATGTTAATAGGAATTACCTTTTCTCCTTCAGACATAAGTTGTTATATTAAATATTATATTAGTTTCAAAACGTGCCAATATACAGCTTTTTGAAATTTTTAAAAGCTTTTTAACACACTAATTTCAATGATTTATTAACAAACGCAGGTTGTATTTATTTAATAAATTAACCTTTATTTATAGATGTATTATCTATTTTTTTTGTCAATTAGCTGTCAAGACCCTAGAAAGGAATGATTTTTGTTTTTAAAATACTAATTCACTAAATTTACTGATACCAATACAAATATTATGGATGATAATTTTTCACCAAGAGTAAAAGACGTTATAACCTACAGCAAGGAAGAAGCCCTGCGACTGGGCCATGACTTTATAGGAACAGAACACTTAATGCTTGGTATCTTAAGGGACGGTAATGGAAAAGCAATAAAGATATTAAACAACCTTTCTGTTGACCTAGAACACTTACGCAGAAAAGTAGAAATACTAAGCCCCGCAAACCCTACCACTGAGACCAATATAGAAAAGAAAAACCTGCATTTGACTCGTCAAGCGGAGAGAGCTTTAAAAACAACCTTCTTAGAAGCTAAAGTTTTTCAAAGCACTTCAATCAGTACAGCACATTTATTACTTTGCATATTAAGAAACGAAAACGACCCAACAACAAAGCTACTAAATAAACTAAAAATAGATTATGATATAGCTAAAGAACAATATTTAAATATGACACCAAACGAAGAAGAATTCTTAGAAAACCTACCTAGAGCTACTGATTCCTATAATGACGATCCAGGACAAGATGACAGCCTAAAAGAGGGCAACTTCAACACTCCATCTAACAAATCGAATAAAAAATCTAAAACTCCAGTCCTTGACAACTTTGGTAGAGATTTAACCGAAATGGCCGAAGAAGGAAAATTAGATCCTGTTGTAGGGCGTGAAAAAGAAATTGAGCGTGTAAGTCAAATTTTGAGTCGACGCAAAAAAAACAACCCTCTTTTAATTGGAGAACCAGGTGTGGGTAAATCTGCTATTGCAGAGGGACTTGCTCTACGTATTATCCAAAAGAAAGTATCTCGTATATTATTCAATAAGCGCGTTGTTACTCTTGACTTAGCTAGTCTTGTTGCAGGTACCAAATATCGTGGTCAATTTGAAGAACGTATGAAAGCCGTTATGAATGAATTAGAAAAAAATGACGATATCATTCTTTTCATTGATGAAATTCACACGATTGTAGGTGCAGGTGGAGCAACTGGGTCTTTGGATGCATCCAATATGTTTAAACCCGCATTAGCAAGAGGAGAAATTCAATGTATCGGAGCAACAACGCTTGACGAATACAGGCAATATATTGAGAAAGATGGTGCTTTAGAAAGACGTTTTCAAAAAATTATTGTAGAACCTACATCTGTTGACGAAACAATAATTATTTTAAACAATATAAAAAACAAGTACGAAGACCACCATAATGTTACTTATTCACAAGAAGCAATTGAAGCTTGTGTAAAATTAACCAATCGTTATATGTCTGAGCGGTTCTTACCTGACAAGGCAATTGATGCTTTGGACGAAGCTGGTTCTCGTGTTCATATCACTAATATTGAAGTCCCTAAGCAAATTCTTGACCTAGAACGCCAATTAGAAGACATTAGAGAGCTTAAAAATGTTGTAGTTAAAAAACAGAAATACGAAGAAGCAGCCAAACTTCGTGACGATGAAAAACGTCTTGAAAAAGATTTAGCCATCGCACAAGAACAATGGGAAGAAGATGCTAAAAATAACCGAATTGAAGTTACCGAAGACAATGTAGCTGATGTAGTTTCAATGATGACTGGAATCCCTGTAAATCGTATTGCCCAAACTGAAAGTAATAAATTAGCAAAACTGCCCGAATTAATTGAAAGTAAAGTTATTGGTCAAAAAGAAGCTGTCTTGAAAATTTCGCGTTCTATTCAAAGAAATAGAGCAGGCCTAAAAGACCCTAACCGACCTATTGGTTCGTTTATTTTTCTTGGTCAAACAGGTGTTGGTAAAACACAATTAGCAAAAGTTCTTGCAAGAGAATTATTCGATTCTGAAGATGCCCTAGTACGTATTGACATGAGTGAATACATGGAGAAATTTGCTATTTCAAGATTAGTAGGAGCACCTCCAGGATACGTTGGATACGAAGAAGGGGGGCAATTGACTGAAAAAGTACGAAGAAAACCATATGCAGTTGTTCTTTTAGATGAGATTGAAAAAGCACATCCAGATGTATTTAATATGCTTTTACAAGTACTCGATGACGGTTTCTTAACAGATAGTTTAGGTCGTAAAATAGACTTCAAAAACACTATAATTATCATGACTTCAAACGTTGGAGCTAGACAATTAAAAGATTTTGGTCAAGGTGTTGGTTTTGGAACTGCTGCCAAAGTAGCCCAAGCCGATGATAATTCAAAAAGCATTATTGAAAACGCTTTAAAGAAAACTTTTGCTCCAGAGTTCTTAAACCGTGTTGATGATGTAATTGTATTTAATGCTTTAGAAAAAGAAGATATCGATTTAATTATAGAAATTGAATTAAAAAAATTATTTGCTAGAGTTGCCGAATTAGGCTACACATTAAATCTTTCAGACAAAGCAAAAAGTTTCATCGCAGACAAAGGTTTTGACAAGCAATTTGGTGCTAGACCTCTAAAAAGAGCTATTCAAAAATATGTTGAAGATACTCTTGCAGAAGAAATCATCACCTCTAAAATACATTCAGGCGATGAAATATTTATGGATATTGAAGATGGAGCACAAGAACTGTCTGTTGTAATTCATAAAGCAGGCGAAGCTACAAACCCATAATTACAATTATAACTATTCTATAAACCCGTTACGTTTTATTAACATAACGGGTTTATTTTTTAAACTTTTTTCTTAACGAATTCAAAAAACTATATCTACTTTTGCCCCTACATAAATTAGACCAAACAAACGATACATTATGTCTCAAAATAAAGTCATACTTGGTAGTGAAGAATGGTGTTCGCTTCCAGAATTAGGAATCCCAACCATCAAAGCACGTGTTGATTCAGGCGCTAAAACTTCCGCTTTACATGCCATAAATATTGCTCCTTTTATAAAAAATGAAGCAAATTGGGTGAAATTCGATATCAATCCAATTCAAAACAATCAAAAAACAGTTATCCACTGTGAAGCCCCACTTATTGATAAGCGAATTGTTAAAAGTTCAAGTGGATTCAGAGAACAGAGGTATGTCATCCAAACTACCATAGATATTGGAGAAGAAAAATGGACTATTGAAATGACGTTAACAAACCGAGATTCAATGGGCTACCGTATGCTTTTAGGTCGGGAAGCAATGAGCGGACGTGTATTAGTCGATCCCGAACAACAATACTTATTAGGACAACCAACTCCAGAAAACCTTAAAAGCCTTTACAAAGATGCTGAAAAACAAACTACAGGCTTACGTATTGGGCTATTAGCTAGTAATCCTGAATTGTACAGTAATAAAAGGATCATGGAAGCTGGTGAAATGCGCGGACATGAAATGCATTTTTTAAACATTAAAGAATGTTACATGAAACTCGATGCCGAAAAACCAGAGATTCATTATCGAGGCGGAAAAATATTAAATAAATTTGACGCTATTATCCCTAGAATACGTCCTAGTGCTACGTTTTATGGTTGTACTTTAACCCGTCAATTTGAAGCCTTAAATGTATATTGTTTAAATTCCTCAATGGCTATTACGCAGTCACGAGATAAATTATACTCCCTACAGTTATTACTACATAGTGGTATTGGTATTCCTACAACTGGATTTGCAAATTCCCCTTTGGATACTAATGATTTGATAAAAATGGTAGGCGGACCACCATTAATTGTAAAATTACTGGAAGGAACACAAGGAAAAGGAGTTGTATTAGCAGAAACAAAAAAAGCAGCAGAAAGTGTTATCAATGCTTTCAAAAGCTTAAATGCAAATATTCTTGTACAAGAATTCATCAAAGAGGCTAACGGAAAAGACTTACGCTTATTTGTAATCGATGGAAAAGTTGTAGCAACTATTCAACGAGAAGCTATGCCAGGTGAATTTAGAGCAAATATCCACTTAGGAGGAACCGCCTCAGTAATCAAAGCAACAGCTGAAGAAAAACGCATTGCAATTAAAGCAGCAAAAGCGATGGATTTAAAAGTAGCAGGTGTAGATATCATTCGTTCCTCTAAAGGTCCGTTATTACTGGAAGTAAATTCATCCCCTGGACTTGAAGGTATCGAGGGAGCGACTAATAAAGATATCGCTGGAGAAATGATTAAAGCAATTGAAAAGAACTTCATCAAATCAAAGTAAGTCCACTTAAAGAAATTTATATAAGGCAAAAAAAACATCCTAATTTATAGTAATTAGGATGTTTTTTTTAATCAATTTATGTAGTAACACTTTCTAAATAAAAGCACTTAATATATAATAAAACAAAGCTGCTAACAAAGCCGAGATTGGAATCGTTAATACCCAAGCCCATAACAAACTCACAGTAACACCCCATCTAACTGCAGAAACACGCTTAGTCAATCCAACTCCAATGATAGAACCGGTAATAGTATGCGTTGTACTCACCGGAATCTTCAAATGTTCTGTAAAATATAAAGTTAAAGCTCCAGCTGTTTCCGCGGCCACACCTTCAAACGAAGTTACTTTTGTGATTTTAGAACCCATTGTTTTCACAATTTTCCATCCACCGCTTAAAGTTCCTGCCGCAATTGCCGTATAACAAGCTAATGGAATCCAACCTGGCATATGAAAATCTCCTTTATCATTTGGTAGCACCACATTCAACCATTCAGGTAAACTCTCTTGAGCCGCACCAGTTGTATGAATATATACTGCAACAGCAGCAGCAATAACTCCCATTACTTTTTGAGAATCATTCCCACCATGACCTAAACTAAAGGCTGCAGATGACAATAATTGCATCTTTTTCAACCAATATGATGCTTGATTTAAGTTTAAATAACTAAAAATCAAACAAAACATGCTTACCGACAATACAATAAAAGCAACCAAAAACCATTTTAAATTATGAGCTTCAAACGCAACACTCAGAAAATGAGAATCAAAACGTGGTTTTTCTATAGCTTCATAATATACCATTTGCCCTTCGATAAACCAAATAGTAAAAGCCATCAAAGCCAATGTAAATAGTTTAGGATAAATACTTTTTTTCGACGAATGTAATAACCAAAGAGAGATTAAATAGGACATCAACGCTCCTACCAAAGGTGCAAGTACAATAAACGCAATGATGATTAAAACTCCCGATGGCATTCCTCCATCTTTTCCTTCTTTATACCATGAAACCACTTCAAAACCTGCGTGTGCAATAGCTGCACCAGCAAAACCTCCAATCAAAGTATGAGAAGAACTAGAAGGAATTCCCAACCACCAAGTGAGTAAGTTCCAGCAAATAGCCGCAATCACACCTGCGAGAATCACGACTAGATTAATATCCATAGTGTGTGCAGTTTTTGCAACAGTATCTGCCACTCCAAAACCAAAAACCCAGTAGGCTAAAAAATTAAAAAAAGCAGCCCAAAGTACCGCCTGAAAAGGCGACAGTACCTTTGTAGCAACTACAGTAGCAATTGCATTAGCAGCATCATGAAAACCATTGATGTAGTCAAAAATCAAGGCTAAAATTATTATAACTATAAGTAATGTAAAATCCATAAATGTAGTTTCAGAAATGTAACGATTAAATTAAGAGTGTTTTACTGCAATTGATTCTAATACACTAGCAACACTCTTACACTTATCCGTAGCCGTTTCTAAAACAGATAATACTTCTTTATATTTAATAATATTTTTAACGTCTGTTTCATTTTCAAAAATCTCAAAAACTGCCTTATTATAAACATTATCTGATTTGTTTTCCAATTTGCTAATTCTAGCACAAGCTTCAGTAATACTTCTAAGATTCTTCAAGTTTCTTAACTCTTTTACAGCTGAGTCAATATTTTGACAAGCCTCAAGATTAATTTCCGTTAATTTCCTTATAGATTTAGTGATTTTATCTACTTGATATAAACGCATGATACTAGCAGCTCCGTGTAATTTATCAGCAACATTATCTATTGAAGTAATCAATGAATGAATATCCTCTCTATCAAAAGGAGTAATAAAGTTTCTACTTAACTCTAAATTTGTTTGGCGCGTAATATCTTCTCCTCTTTGTTCCAAAACATCAATCTTTTGAAAAAGAGCTTCTCTTTCTTTTAATGGTAAATTAACTGCTTCATGAAGATCTGACGCTAATTCAATTAAATTACTTGAAGCTTCTTCAAATAGAGGAAAAAACTTTTTATCTTTTGGAACTAAAAACTGAAAAATACTATTTATTGACATTTTTATCTATTTTATTGTTGTGCGCAAATTTAAATTATTTTTTTTTATCAATACGCATCTATAAGAACAAATCCATATTAAACTTAAACCACTGACTAACTATAACATTAGCTAATCAAAAACAAATTAAAGAGTAAGCATTTTGCTTTTTTGTAAAAAATATGTACATTTGGGCTTCTTAATATGAACAATTACAGAAACACATATTTTACTTCCCTAACAACTTCTAATGAAGTTGTACTTTCTGTTACTTTTACAACAACTACTACCCCTTAGGGGTAAACAATTCACATATAATCTTATATTTGCATTTTCCTTATTTAAAGGAAGGTCTTGGATATATAAAAAATAGTACATTTTTTTTTAAATAAAACAAACGAAATGAAAGTATTAAAATTTGGCGGAACTTCAGTTGCCAATGCACAAAATATAAAATTAGTTTTAGACATCGTCGCTAATAAAGCCAAAGAAGATAAAATAATAGTAGTTGTCTCTGCGCTTAGTAAAATCACTGACACACTACATCTTGCGGCAGCAAAAGCCGCCGCTAATGATGAAAGTTTCAAAGAAATCATTGCTGAAATTGAAAAGACACATTTAGATACTCTAAAGCAACTAATTCCAGTTAGCGAACAAAGCGGTCTATTAAGTCATATTAAAAGAATCATCAACCACCTTGAAACTTTACTGGATGGATGCTTTCTTTTGGGAGAACTTTCCGCTAGAACTTTGGATACAATTTTAAGTTTTGGAGAATTACTTTCTTCTTATATTATCGCTGAAGCTTTAAAACAAAATTTAAAAAACACTAGTTACAAAGACAGTCGCGAATTAATTAAAACCAATAATAATTTTGGAAAAGCCAACGTTAATTTTGACGTTACTAATTTATTAATCAAGAATTATTTTGATTCGAATGAAAATCAAGTTGTGGTTATGCCAGGATTTATTTCTTCTTCGACAGAAGGGATAAGTACTACTTTAGGTCGTGGTGGTTCCGATTTTACCGCTTCCATCATTGCCGCAGCATTACATGCAGACGATTTAGAAATTTGGACTGATGTAAACGGAATGTTTACTGCCAATCCAAAAATTGTAAAACAAGCACAGCCAATCGCTACTATTTCGTATCAAGAAGCAATGGAATTGTCACATTTTGGTGCCAAAGTATTGTATCCACCAACGATTCAACCTGTTTTACAAAAAAACATTCCAATCTATATTAAGAATACTTTTGCTCCAGAAGTAGAAGGAACTTATATTTCAAATAACCCAATAGCTAGTACTAATCCTGTAAAAGGTATAAGTCATATTGAAAACATTACTTTAATCACACTTGAAGGCCCAGGAATGATCGGAGTAACTGGTTCTTCAAAAAGGCTTTTCGAAGTACTTTCTCAAGTACATATTAATGTTATTTTCATCACACAAGCATCCTCTGAGCATTCTATATGCATCGGGATCTTAAATGAAGATGCTGAAGAAGCAGAAGGCGCAATCAATAAGGCATTTGAAATTGAAATCGTACAAAATAAAGTTGAACCTTGCATCGTTGAAAAAAACCTTTGTATCATTGCACTTGTAGGCGAGAAAATGAAAAACCACCAAGGATTGAGCGGAAAAATGTTCAGTACTTTAGGGAAAAACAATGTAAATATTCGTGCCATCGCTCAAGGTGCTTCTGAAAGAAATATTTCAGTGGTTATTAACGAAAGAGATGTCAAGAAAGCATTGAATACACTTCACGAACGTTTCTTTGAAGACAACACCAAACAATTGAATTTATTTGTAATGGGTGTTGGTAACGTAGGGGAAATTTTCATCTCTCAAATTGCACAACAAAAGAAATTTTTAAAAGAAAATTTAAAAATAAACCTTCGTGTCATTGCTGTATCTAATTCTAGAAAAATGTATTTTGACGAAGATGGTATGGACTTGAAAAAATGGAAAGACCTTCTTGACGAAAAAGGAGAAACTGCCGACCAAGATTGTTTTGTTTCTAAAGTAAAAGAACTTAATTTACGTAACAGTATTTTTGTAGACATCACTGCCAACGAAGGGGTTTCAAAATTATACGAAAGGTTCTTAGAACAAAGTGTTGGAGTTGTTACTTGTAATAAAATTGCATGTGCATCTGAGTACAGCAACTATATAAAATTAAAAAATCTATCCCGTCAATACAATGCTCCTTTCTTATTTGAAACGAATGTTGGAGCGGGATTACCTATTATAGACACCGTTAAAAACTTAATTGCTTCTGGTGATAAAGTCCACAAAATACAAGCCGTATTATCAGGAAGTTTAAATTTTATCTTCAATAATTTTGATGATAAAAACTCTTTCCACGATGTCGTAAAAGAAGCAGGTGTACAAGGTTTTACAGAACCTGACCCAACTATTGATTTGAGCGGAATTGATGTGGCTAGAAAAATATTAATTTTGATTCGCGAAAGTGGATATAAAATGGATATTGAAGAAATTACTAACGATCCTTTTATGCCTGCAGCTTGTTTGCAAACTAATTCTAACGAAGCTTTCTTTGCTTCATTAATTGAGCACGCAGCTCATTTTGATGCAATTTATCAAGAAGCTATAAGTAAAGAATCAAGATTAAAATATGTTGCAAAATTCGAAGATGGCAAAGCTAGTGTAGGATTGCAATTTATCCCAAAGGATCATCCATTCTATAACTTGGAAGGAAAAGACAATATCGTATTGTTTTTCACTGACCGTTACGTGGACCAGCCTTTATTAATCAAAGGTGCAGGTGCAGGTGCGGCAGTTACTGCGTCCGGAATATTTGCTGATGTAATTAGAATAGGTAACGTTTAAGAAAAGATACTAAGTGACTAAGATTCTAAGTTACTAAGATTGTAAAATGAATATAAAACTGGGGAACTTAGAAACTTAGGATCTAAGAAGCTTAGAAACTACAAAAAAAATGAATGAAATAAAAGTTTTTTGTCCTGCTACAATTGCCAATCTATCTTGTGGTTTTGATGTTTTAGGATTATGCCTAGACAATGTTGGGGACGAAATGATTATTCGAAAATCAAAAGAAAAAGGGGTTCGAATCACAAAAATTGAAGGTGCCAATTTACCTCTTGAAACCGAAAATAACGTTGCAGGTGTCGCTTTGTTAGCTATGCTTGAAGAGGTGGAAACCGATTTTGGTTTTGAAATTGAAATATACAAACACATCAAAGCAGGAAGCGGAATTGGTAGTAGTGCTGCTAGTTCAGCTGGGGCTGTTTTTGGTGCGAATGAATTACTAGGTAATCCTTTTACCAGAACAGAATTGGTGAAATTTGCCATGCAAGGAGAAAAACTAGCTTCTGGTAATGCCCATGCAGACAACGTTGCTCCTGCCCTTTTGGGTGGTTTTACTTTGGTAAGAAGTGCAAATCCTTTGGATATAATAAAAATTGAAAGCCCTTCATTGTTATATGCTACAGTTATTCATCCTCAAATAGAGTTGAAAACATCGGACGCACGTTCGGTATTAAAACAAACCGTTTCTCTAAAAAGTGCTATCACACAATGGGGAAATGTTGGTGGATTGATTGCTGGTTTATACACCCAAGATTATGAATTAATCGGTCGTTCATTGCATGATGAAATTATAGAGCCTTTACGATCTGTTTTGATTCCTGGTTTTGATTTAATTAAGCAAGCCGCATACGAACAAGGTGCCTTGGGCTCAGGTATTTCAGGTTCTGGTCCTTCTATTTTTGCGTTAAGCAAAGGAAAAGAGACTGCTGAAAAAGCTGCAAAAGCCATGTGTGCCGTTTACGATAGTATCAATTTACCTTACGAAATTCATGTTTGTAAAGTGAATGACGAAGGAATGAGAGTTATAAAATAAGTATTAAAAATATTTAAGATTTTTGATTAACGATTTCTGACTTAAGATGTAACAGTTGTTACTAGAAAAAATCAAAAATCGTTAATCTTCAATCAAAAATCAAAAATCACAATGAAATATTACAGTTTAAATCATAATGCACCGAACGTTTCTTTTGAAGAAGCGGTTATTAAAGGATTAGCATCTGACAAAGGGTTGTACTTTCCTGAAAGTATCACACCATTATCACAAGACTTTTTTGACAACATTGAAAATTTAAGTAATGAAGAAATTGCATTTGCTGCAATTCAACAATTTGTTGGAGATGAAATTCCAGAAACTAAATTAAAAGAAATCATTGCCGATACTTTGTGCTTTGATTTCCCGGTAGTTCCTCTTGAAAACGGAATCTACTCTTTAGAATTGTTTCATGGACCAACAATGGCTTTCAAGGATGTGGGAGCACGTTTCATGTCCCGTTGCTTGGGTTATTTTAACCGAGATAAAAAAGATAGTAAAAATACGGTTCTTGTAGCTACATCTGGAGACACAGGAGGCGCTGTTGCCAGTGGTTTCTTGGGCGTAAAAGGAGTTGAAGTTATCATCTTATATCCTTCAGGAAAAGTAAGTGACATTCAAGAAAAACAATTAACAACTTTAGGACAAAACATCAAAGCGCTAGAAGTAGATGGCGTTTTTGACGATTGTCAAGACATGGTCAAAAAAGCTTTTTTGGACGAAAGTCTAAAACACAAAGGATTGACATCTGCCAATTCTATCAACATTGCACGTTGGCTACCTCAAATGTTCTACTTTTTCTTTGCATACAAAACCTTGAAAAGTCAAAATAAAAAATTAATTTTCTCTTGTCCAAGTGGGAATTTTGGGAATATTTGTGCAGGAATTATTGCTAAAAAAATGGGATTACCTGTACACCATTTTGTAGCTTCTACGAATGTGAATGACACCGTTCCAAGATTCTTAGTAAACGGAGAATACGACCCTAAAGCTTCGATTGCGACGATATCTAATGCGATGGACGTAGGAAATCCTAGTAACTTTATTCGTATTCAAGAAATGTATCAAAACGATTTGGAGCAATTCAAAAAAGATTTCTCTTCCTATAGCTTTACCGATGCAGAAACTACGGTTGCCATGCAAAACATATACAAAACAAATGGTTATGTTGCAGAACCTCATGGTGCAGTGGGTTATTTAGGTTTAAAGAAAGAATTACCGTTACACGAAAATGCAATTGGTATTTTCTTAGAAACAGCGCATCCAATTAAGTTTTTAGATGTTGTAGAACCAGCTTTGAATATTACACTTTCAATTCCTGCTCAAATTGAAGCAGTTATGCACGAAGATAAAGTAAGTACTAAAATAAAAACATATGAAGAGCTAAAATCATTTTTAGATTAAGACTCTTTTCAAAATATTTAAATCGGCTAAAAATAAAACTTTTAGCCGATTTTTATTTTAAACCTTATTCACTCATTAACGTCTATTGCATATAAATAATTTACATTTGGAGCATTTTTAAAAAATTTGAGAAAAACATTCTACATATTTCTGTTTGTTTACTATACTCTAGGAGTGATTTGTCTTCCTTTGGGTAATTTCTCGAATTTGATTCACTTGCCTGAAATGTATGATTATTGTAAAGTTACCGAAGACCCTGATTTAAATTTAGGTGATTTTATTGTAGAATATTTAATGAATTTAGATGGGGTTTTTGAAGATGATGAAACGGAAGATGATGACAAACCACATCAAATGGTGGAATTTTTTCCAAATTAATCCAGTTATCCCTTTAAAAGAAAAGATAGTTATTTTTGAATTTAAAAATACTACTGTACCGTATTCCTTTGAGCAAAAATCGACTTCTATTTTTAAAAATAAGTTTTACTCCTATAATCCTGATTACTCTATTTTTCGTCCCCCAATACTCTAATATTAATTATTCGTTTTTAGATAATATTTAAACAATATTGAAAAAAATATACAATGAAAAAACACCTTTATTATGTAGCTTACATGCTTATTACGTTAAATGTAAATAGTCAAGCACAACAATTAATAAAACAGGATAGCATTTATTCAACAAAACAGGAAAACATACATTTTAATTATAAACAATTAATCCTTCCAGTCACTTTAATGTCTTATAGCATAATTGGCTTGGAAAGCGATGCTATAAAATCTATCAATTCAGAAATCAAAGAGGAAGTCAACGAGCACATTGACAAAAGAATAACAGTAGATGATTTCTCCCAGTACGCACCTGCCGTAACGGTTTACGCATTAAATAATATGGGAATTAAAGGGAAAAATAATTTAAGAGACCGTTCGATAATTTTGGCAACATCGTATTTACTCATGTCTTCCATCGTATTGCCTTTGAAGAAGATTTCAAATATCGAACGTCCTGATGGCACAGCTAATAATTCTTTTCCTTCTGGTCATACGGCAACTGCATTTGCAGGCGCTGAATTTTTATGGCAGGAATACAAAGACGTGTCAGTTTGGTATGGAATATCGGGCTATTTGGTTGCAGCAGGAACAGGTGCTTTTCGTATTTACAACAACCGTCATTGGTTGACTGATGTTACGATGGGAGCTGGAATTGGTATTTTATCAACAAAAATTGCCTATTGGACCTTCCCTTACATCAATCGAATATTCAAAAAGAAAAATAATACAAATACAGGAATAATATCTCCTTTCTATAACGGAAAACAACTAGGAGTAGGAATCATTTTAAACACAAAATAAATACACATCTATGAAAAATATATTTTTAAAAACGCTCTTCATTTTATGTTTGATTACAAATATTTCTAGGGCTCAGAGCAAGCAAGTAACTGTCTCAGGCCTTGTAAAAGAAGGAAAAACAAATAACAGTTTACCTTTTGCAAATGTGCTTCTAAAAACTACCAAACAAACTTTTGTTGCTGGTACCATCAGTAATGAATCTGGTCGCTTCACTTTGACAAATATAAAAAACGGAAATTATATTCTGGAAATTTCATCCTTAGGCTATACTACATCTCAACAGGACTTGTTCATTGGAACACTCTCTGATTTCTTGGATCTAAAAACCATTATACTAAACGAAAACATCAATTCATTGAATGAAGTAATTATTACTTCCAAAGCAGAAGCGATTAGTAATAAAATGGACAAAAAGACATTTTCAGTAGCGGATAATATTACGCAATCAGGAAGTTCTGTTTTACAAGCCATGCAAAATTTACCTAGTGTTACCGTGCAAGATGGTAAAGTCCAACTGAGAGGAAGCGACAAAGTCATGGTTTTGATTGACGGCAAACAAACGGCATTAACTGGTTTTGGAAGTCAAAGTGGTTTAGACAATATTCCAGCTTCAGCAATTGAAAAAATCGAAATCATCAACAATCCTTCGGCCAAATATGATGCAAACGGAAATGCTGGAATCATTAATATCATTTACAAAAAAAATAAAAAAGAAGGATTTAATGGAAAAGTGGGACTCACTTCAGGCTTGGGTTCCTTATGGGTTCGTAAAGAAAACTTACCTACTATTCGTCCACAATATACTTTGACACCAAAAATAAATCCTTCGCTTTCGCTAAATTATCGTAAAAACAAAATCAATGCCTTTTTTCAAGGAGATTATCTTTATACAGAAACCTTGAACAAAAATGAGTTTGTGACTCGTACGTATGACAATGGTGATATTATCAATTCTCAATTAAAACGAAATAGAAACACGCATTTTACCACTATAAAATCTGGATTTGATTATTACATTAATGACCAAAATACCCTGACCGTTTCAGGAATGTTTGGGAGCGAAAAAATTATCGACAGAGGTGATCAACCGTTTTTCAATGGCGATTTTTCAGAAAGAAGAAGGTTATGGCAGTTTTTAGAAGATGAATTAAAAACGACTGTAATGGCAACAGCTTCCTACCAACACAAATTTAAAGAAGCGGGACGTCTACTGAACATTGGGTTGAATTACACTTTCCATAGAGAGGATGAGAAATATTTTTATGACAATATTTTAGTCGGATCTACCGGAACAGACGCATTTAAATTACTTTCTGATGAAACGGTATATGATTTTAATCTAGACTATATTGAACCCTTAAAACAAGGTAGAATCGAAACGGGAATCAAATTTAGAAAAAGAGATATTCCTACTAATATGGAATTCAAACCAGGGCAAAACTCAGTAATAGATGCTGATGCTGGTGGACCAGCGACCTACAAAGAATTGATTCCAGCAGTATATGGTAATTATGTTTTTGAAAGTATCAAATGGGAAGCGGAGCTAGGCTTACGTTTAGAGTATGTTGATTTGAATTACGAAGTGAATCCTAATCACAATACTTACAAAAGTGATGGCTATAATTATACACAGCCTTTCCCTAATATGAGATTAGCTTATAAATTTAATGACGATAATAAGATGTCGGTATTTTTTAACAGAAGAGTCGATAGACCCAATGAAGTTGACATTCGTATCTTTCCCAAATATGATGATGCCGAAATCATAAAAGTTGGAAACCCACAGTTGCAACCACAGTTTACTAATTCATTAGAACTTGGATACAAAAAATCATGGAAAAAAGGAAGTTTATACAATGCACTTTATCATCGTTTTGCCGATGGCACTATTACTAGAATTTCGAGCACAGTTCCTGGAAGTGACATTATTTATGCTACTTTTCAAAATGTAAATAAAAGTTACAATACCGGAATTGAAATGGTATTATCACAAGAAATAAGTAAATCATACTCCTTTAATGTCAATATGAATGCGTATCGCAATCAAATTAATGCTTTTACAGTTGAAAATAAATATCCCACTACGCATTTATTTTCGGCTGATGAACAAGTTATTTATTCCGGCAATATTAAATGGAATAATAGCTTCCATTTTGCTAAGAAAATTGATGCACAATTAACCGCAATATATTTAGCACCCGATGTGATTGCGCAGGGAAAAATAAAGTCGCGTTACTCTGTAGATTTAGGAATCAAAAAAACGGTACAAAATGGCAAAGGAGAATTTTTCATTAATGCTACTGACTTATTAAATAGTATGGTTCCTAAAAAAGAAATTCAAGGAAATGGTTTTCATTATACTAGTAATGATTATTATGAAACACAAGTTATTCGTCTAGGATACAACTATAAGTTTTAATGTAAAACAAACCTACAAAAAGGCCTCTAAAATTGTTTTAGAGGCTTTTTTTTACTAACTTAGCTTATTATTCAAAGCCCAAAAACAAACAATACCACCTCATTGTCAATACATTAACGACATACACGAAGCAAACCTGAATTATTGACAGAAAACCTTATTTTGTCTATAAAAACTGCACTGAAAGATTTTTTTATTTGTTGTATGACAAACAAGAGACTTACACTCCAACACTTACTTTATTAATCTGCAATACAGACTTTAATTAAGGTTCTCGTTTTACTTTTTTTTTGAAATATAATTTTATAATAATTGCATATGGATTCTAAAACTACACGTCATGAAAAAAATTATCCAAATAGTAACTATATTATTAGCAGGTTTCTATACGCATAATGGTTATTGCCAAAAACCAACAGTTACCATTAATACCGAAACTCGAAAAGTACTTTATTATCAGGTGGAAGAAACGGTAAATTTAAGTTTTGGTGGAACCAAAACAAGTTACACTGTTTCTGATTTGAGTCTTATTAGTGACGAAGATTTGGGACCTAATAACACCCGAAAAATAACACCCGTTTACAAAAAAGAAAACTTCACCGATAAAAATTATTCTAATTCTCCACAAAATAAAACTAGAGAAATAGTTGTAAAAAAAAGGTCAGAGAAAGTTAGCGAAATTCAATTAGAAGGTAAAAACACAGCAGTAATAGAAGATCCTGAAATTGAGAAAGTAGCTTTAAAATTAGCTATTGAAAATTTTAAAAAAACTGAAGCTATTGAAATAGCAAAAAATGTCCCAACAAGACAAAAAACCGACCATATTTACATCAATATTATAGACATTTATGAAAGAGTTGCGGACAAAGGATATAAATCTGTTTACTTATTTAAATTATTATCCGACTCTTTTTACTACAGTAAACAAACTGAAAAAGCAGTACGATGGTATGATGAGTTATTTAAAATAACTACTCATTTAGACCCAGAATATTACTACCGATATGGAGATGCTTTAATAAAAACTGGTCAAACTATTAAAGGAAATGAAATGATAGAAAAATTCAATCGTTTAACAGAATAATTCAAAGTTCTCATTAAAATTATTTCGGCTAATAAAAAACCCTTAAATTACATATTCTTTTTGGAAGGTTAAAAAGACAAAATACCAGTAAATGTTTTTTTTTTACTTTCATAGATATATTTGTACAAAAAAAATATACTGAATATAGTTATAAAAATATTCTACTAACTTTCCCGAAAAAAGCATTCTCTTACAATGAAAATAAATTATTTAATTCTAATTCTCCTATTACAGTTATATTGTTTAAACGTTTCAAGTCAAGAAAGAAAAATAGAATGTTACAAGGTACAAGAAATTATAAATGACCGTTTTGGCGGATCAAAAACAACCTATATGGTTTCAGATTTAAGACTGATCAGTAAAGTTAATCTAGGCTCCACTAATCAAAGAATCATTACTCCTGTTTACAAAAACGAAAGTATTCAACAAAAAATTATTCCCACTGATCAAATAAAAAACAATCCTGATATAATTAACAATAAGTCTAATATTGATAAAAAAAATAATGAATTAGAAACAGATAATAATACTACTAAAGAAACCAATTCAAAGATATCAATTACAAAAACCATCCTTGAATACACCTTTTTAAATCCCAAAAACGAAATAGTTGAAGACTCAAAAGCAGATGAAGTATTACTTGCTAAAGAAATTGAAAACTTTAAAAAATTTGCTGTAATTGAAGATATCGCTAACAATCCAATTAGCAAAAGACAACAATATGTATATGTTCGAATTTTTGATAATTACAAAAGAGTAGCTGAAAAAGGATACAAATCGATTGTACTATTCAGGAAATTAAGTGATCATTTTTATTTTGGAAATCAAATGATAAAAGCAGTAAAATGGTATGAAAAACTATTTGAAGCTAGCAAATCAAGAGATACTGTATATTATTACAGATATGCAGATGCTTTAATTAAAACTGGTCAAGTCTTAAAAGGAAAAGAAATGACGGGAAAATTCTATCAATTAACAGAATAATTTAAAAAAAGGCTACTTCAATTTTGAGCAGCCTTTTTTTTATAGTATTATTTTCCTACGACATAATCCTGTAAATAACTAAATCGAACAGTTAATTGACCATCTTTAGAGATTTGTGCTCTTTCTAAGATTCCATCTTTATCTCCATTAAAAAAAGCTGGAATTACATGTTCTGTAAACATTTCTCCAAAACCGACACTAGCATCTCTAGGCAATTCACTTGGTAAATTATCCACAGCCATCACAACGATAGCAGCTGGATGGAAAACATCGACTTCTTTGCCTTCTAAAGGTAAATAACCATAAAAAGGTTCTTCAATAGTCGAAGAACGCAATGTACAAGCAATTGGACCATTAATATCACAGGAAACATCAGCTACAACTTTAATCTTGCAATTTTTAGATTGTAGCATTTCACGAGTTAAGATAAGTGGAGAACCTACACTATAAAAATGTCCTGAAATATAAATTTCAGAAACCTTAGTGAATTTTTCAAAATCAGATTCATAATCTTGAGGGCTAGACTTAAATTCATCAAAATCAAAAGACTTATTATCCTTTCTTTTATAATAATCAGACACTCCTAATTGAGTATAAACAGATTGTGTATAATTCTTAGTCAAATAGTTCTCAATTGTAACTTCCTTAATTTTTAAAGTATCAAGGATTTCTTTGGCCCCCTTACTTACTTTTCCTTTGCCGGTTATTACAAATTTTAACGGTGGTAATACCAAACGCTTTAAATGCCTAACGAGCTCTTCCTTTCCGTTTAATGTAGAAGCCTTAGGCAATTTGAACAATCCAAATTTCAATCCAAAAGCACGAATACTGTTATATACCCCAACATAACCAGCATATTTACCAAAACCAATCAATCTACGATTGTTTTGATCCACTATAGTTTCATGATCGTATAAATTAATATTTCTTTCTAAAACAGCTTGAAGTAAAGCACGGTTATGTGGTTGTTTTTTTATCGTATGCGAAAAAAAGAAATAGGATTTGTTAGGGATCAACTCATCTACTGGAATTTCTTTGACACTAATGAGTACATCACAATCACTTACATCTTTTGCCACTTCTATTCCTGCAAATTGATATTCTTCATCTGTAAATATCCTATCCTTAGAACTTTCAACTGTAACTAAAAAATCAGGATATTGTTGCTTCAACTGAACTAAAGCCTCAGGTGAAAAAACAACTCTTCGGTCTGGCGGGTTTTTTCTTTCTTTTAAAATTCCAAATTTCATTTTCAAAACTATTATCTATATTTAATGGCTAAACTTATAAAAAAGAATAGCCTACATCGGGTTATTTTTACAAAAAAAAGTTCGTCAAAACCATCATCATCAACAATGAAAAAGTTTTTTATAGCTGAACCTCTGAATCTCAAATCGATAGAAAAACAAGAATTAAATTCCAAAAAATAATCTAAAATGACTTCCAAATAATTGTCAAAAAAGAGAATGATTCTATATATTTGTTTTTCAAGCACCAAAATAATGATTTCGATAAAAAATACAAATATACTACAATTACTACTGCTCTTATTCCTTTTGACGTCTTGTAAAGGAAATAATAATTCCGAACAAGATTTATCAGATAATAAATCAAAAAAAACATTTGTTTTAAAAGAAGGTCCTAATCTTACAAATGAATATGTCAATTCAAAGAAAAATGCAATTGAGCATTTTTATAACAAAAACTGGCCTCATAATAGTTTAAACGGAGGTTTTTTGGTGGCAAAAAACGGTCATATTATTTACGAAAAATATGAAGGTTTAGCGAATAACAAAACTAAAACAGAAATGACTAGTTCTAGTTCACTTCATATTGCCTCAGTTTCTAAAGTAATGACGGCTACAGCAGTTTTAAAATTAATTGACCAAAATAAGTTAGATTTAGAACAAAAAGTCACTACTCTTTTAAAAGGATTTCCTTATCCGAATGTAACAATTAAAAATCTATTGAGTCACCGAAGTGGAATTAGAAACTATTCCTATTTTACAGATAAAAAAGAAATTTGGGATCGTCATAAGATTTTGACAAATCAAGACATTGTAAACTTGTTGATTACTAAAAAAATAGACTTAGAATTTAGAACTGACAGTCGTTTTAGTTATTGCAATACAAATTATGCTATTTTGGCATTAATCATCGAAAAAGTTACTGGTCAAAAATATAAAGAGGCTATGAAAACGATTATTTTCAAACCTTTAGGCATGAATGACACTTATGTATTTGATTATGATAAAGACAGGCAAACAGCAAATCCGTCATACAGAGGTAATTTTTCACTTTACTATTGGGATTATTTAGACGCTATTTATGGAGATAAAAATATCTACTCCACTCCTAGAGATTTATTGAAATTTGATATGGGACGTAATGATCCAGACTTCTTTAAACCTGAGTTACTAAAAAAAGCATTTATCGGCTACAGCAATGAGCGCAAAGGTCTAAATAACTACGGACTTGGAATGAGAATGATTAACTGGGAGACTGGACAAAATTTCTACTTCCATAACGGATGGTGGCACGGAAATACTTCTGCCTACATTACATTGCCAGAGGAGAAAGTCACTATAATAGCCTTGTCTAACAAGTTCAATCGCATGACTTATAAAGTGCGTAATCTAGCCGCTTTATTTGGTGATTACCCCTTTAAACTAGATGACAACGGAAATGGGGAATGATTTTTGATGAATAAATAACAATAACTAAATTGTAGTTAGCACAAAAAGAATATCTTTGCAAACTCAATTTTATGATTAAATACTGGGGTCGACTGGTTTTGACAGCAAGTCGAATTGAAAAGTAAGCAGGCCGAGCATTGAGACCTTGCTCGTTAATATAAGATCTCACCATTTTAAACGGCGAAAATAACTACGCTTTAGCTGCATAATCCGAATTATAGTACGATTACGCCACGTTCCTATCAGATAGGAAAGCTGGATTCTCCTTGAAAGCCTTGGTTTGTGGCGTTCTATTCAGGAGAACCGTAAAAATAGACCTAGATTTCCATGAGCTTCGGGTGGATTTCAAAATTAAGAAGATAAGTAATAAGTGGCTGTTTCTGGCCTAGCTTGTTATCGAAAATCTAATCAGGAAATAAGCCTGTAGAAAGCCTTTTAATTGCTTGTTTGGACCCGAGTTCGATTCTCGGCGACTCCACTGGATGGGATGATTGGAAAATCATCCCTTTTTTTATGGTAAATCAACAAGCCTTTTTCCTGCATTAACAGGTGATTCCGAGACATTATCGGTATCATGGTAGGTGTTCGATAGACACCTTCCTGATAGTATAAATTGCTGTCGAACACCAATTTGACAAATTCCCTTTTTTGGATAATATTTGCATTATCATATATAGATTTTAGATCTCCGAGTAAGTGTAATTTTTTATGTAAAATTTTGAATGCATGTGTTTCAACTTTACTTAAACGCTCAATTGCATCTTTGCAGGAATGGATAGTACTGCTATAAGTAGCATACCATCTATCATAAGTATCTTTTGAAATCTCATTTTTAATCCACTTTTCTTCTACAGAAAACATCTTTTCTTGAGTCTCTTCTAGCAAAAGTTTCTTTTGTTCTATTATCAGTTTGTTAGATTTTAAATTTTCTTCTATTGCCACACTAGAAGACTTTTTTATTTCAGACAAAGTATTTTCTGGGAGACTCATTAATTCTAATATTTCAGCAAGCTGTGTATGGGCTTTTATTGCACTTATATTATTATGCTTTGAAGTCTTACACTTATAATAATTAAAATACTTGCCTGATTTCCCTCTTGATGGAGCACCTGTGAGTAGGTTTCCGCAATGACATTTTAAGATTCCGCGAAGTGGTAAATTTTCATCTAATATTGCTCTAACTTTTTCAGGCTTTTTCATCTTATTTTGCACCAATTGCCAAGTAGTTTTATCAATAATAGCTTCGTGTATAGCTGGAAAAATTCCCCCGGGATACTCTTTATATCCCTGAACCTGCAACATACCTGCATACACAGGATTAGTCAATACTCTTTCAACAGCCGTATTTCCTCTTGCTTTAAATCCTAATTTAAATACTTGTCCTTTAATTATATAAAGTGGTGTATCATGTAAATAAGCATCATACATAAACTTGACAACCTTTGCTTCTGTTTCTTCAATAATTAATTTTCGTTCCTTTCCTTCGCCAAACTTTATATAACCATAAGGTGGTTTAATTCCGATGTAACGGCCTTCTTTTGCTCTAGCAGTATAGAGTCCTCCCCTAATTTTAATACTCCTGTTAATATTATCCTCTTCAGCAAGCAATAGTTGTAATCCCGCTCTGAAAAAACTTCCTGGAGTATCATAGTCGAACGTAATTCCTTCGGTTACACTGACGACCTGAATATTGTATTTTCGCTGAAGCATCTTTACCATACTCATTGCTTCTCCAGCATCCCTACTAAATCTGTCCATTTGATCTACCAAAAGATAGTCCACAGTTTTAAAATGTTTACTAATAAACTCTTGAAGTTTAATAAAGTCTGGTCTATCAAATGTCTTAGCACTTCTCCCTCGATCAATAAAAGTATCTGTTAATTCAACATTGTTAAATTTCAACCATTGATCCGTATAAAGCTCCTGTCTTTCAATGGAACCATTACTTTGTCCCAACTGACTAAATCTTAAGTATCTAATCGCTCTTTTCATTTAATTCATTTAATGTAATAGAAACAATAATTTCAATCAGTAAATTTACGAATTTCTGTTCATTTAGCTTCTCAATATCAAACTTTAACTCCTCTATCTTTCCATCAATCAAGCTCTTGTCTTCCTGTTCCATTATTTACCTCCTTTACTCTTTATGAAAATGAATTTTATTTTTACTTTGTGAATTTTATATGAACGCACACATAAATAAATTTAACAGCAAGGCCAGTAAATCGAATGGGAATGTCATGTCAAGGCTCTTTTTGACTACTAGTGGCATTTAACATCAGTCGATGTATCATTTTGTTTGTAATTGGTAACTCGTCTAAATAAATTATCTATTTCCATCGGAAATTTAAATTTATTACATTTCTATCACTCCTACTATTTCACTATTTCCTTTTCTAAACTTGAGGACTAAATAAATTAACTCAATAAATAAACAATCTATATAAATTGTCCCGTTCAGTACTTAGTACTAATGAATATACTTCTCTTTCTTGTGGATAAATATCCTTTGACAATGCATTATTTGCATAATTTTAAAATTCAGCTCAGACTTTAAGAACCCTGGGCTTTTTGTCCGCAGCACAATCCGCAAAGCACATTTATACTTTCGCTATGCTACAGTATAAAAGAGCTTTAAGAATACTCAATAAAAGAATCTTGAAAATTGAAGTTGCTACCTACGTATAATTTTCAAGATCCTTTTCCATGGCTTTAATAGCCATATCATTACTTCAAACTATAAGCCGATTAAAACCATCAGACAATATTTCTAGTGATTACCTTCTTTCTTTACAATAAAACATAATACGCTTTACAACCTTGCTTCCATCCTATCTATATTCAAAAGCCAGTATGCTAATTGTCCCATTTCAAGAGCAAAGGTATACTAGTGTTTTTAACGCAAAAAAAAGGTCAAGCCCTGCGGGTTTATCAAAAAATCTCCACCCATTCGGGTAGTATTTATTTGATAAAACCTTGTTTTTGCTAAACACTAACCTTTTATGCTCTCGAAACGAAACATAGCATACTCCGACTCTTTGGACGAATAAAAAAAATGTCAATTATGGAAAACAACAGCTTTAGAAATGGAAACAGAGTGAAACGAAACAGCTCCTCCTCTCATTGCCGAATAAATTAACTGAAAAATTATAACTCTAAAAATTAAAAATTATGAACATCATCGGAAGACTGACAAGGGATGCGGAAGTACGCACAACGTCACAGGAAAAACAAGTAGTAAACTTTTCGATAGCTATCAATGACAGCTATCGCAACAAACAAGGCGAACGCATAGAGCAAACAAGCTATTTTGATTGCTCGTATTGGATTAGTCCAAATGTAGCGAAGATACTTACCAAAGGCGCTTTGGTAGAGCTTACAGGCAGAGTAAGCACTAGAGCGTGGACAGCTAATGACGGGGAATTAAGAGCAAGTTTAAATTTTCACACGGCTACTATTAAATTGCATGGAGGCGGTATGAAAACAGATAATAAACTTGACATCTCAAATCAAGAAAAGAGGAAAGTTAAAGAACATGAAACGGTCGATGATCTACCTTTTTAACACCATTAATTTATTCATTTTTCAACCTTTTAAATTTTAATATCATGGCACACAATTTAAATTTCAACGAAAGAACGGGACGTTATTCATTTTTTAGCGTACAACAAAAAGCTTGGCACTGCTTAGGGCAAATAGTAACAGACTATCCGACAAGTGCAGAAGCTATTAACCACGCAGGACTTAACTATGAAGTTATAAAAAGTCCTCTTTATTCCAAGGTATCAAACATAATTGATCCTACTGACAGTTTAGAAATTAGGGACAATGAACTAAAAGTGCCTAATTATTTTGCTACTACCCGTAACGATACCAATACTGTTTTGGGTGTAGTCGGTAAAGAGTATCATATTGTACAAAATCGTGAAGCATTTGGTTTCTTTGATGCTATTGTAGGTGGTACTGATGGAATTTTGTACGAGACTGCAGGCGCTTTAGGAAATGGAGAACGCATTTTTATTACAGCAAAATTACCTGACTATATTCGTGTGGGTACTGGTGATGATGTTACAGAAAAATATATTTTCCTCACTACTTCACACGATGGTAGCGGAAGTATTACGGCAGCTTTTACACCTGTTAGAATTGTATGCCAAAATACACTAAACGCTTCACTTCGAAATATGAGCAACGTGGTACGCATCCGCCATACTTCGGGAGCAAAACAACGTTTGGAGAATGCGCATAAAGTAATGGGATTAGCAAACGAATTTAGTAATCAACTAGAGGGAATTTTTAATGAATGGTCAAAAGTAAGAGTAAACGACAACGAGGTTAAAAAATTGATACAATTAGCACTATGTCCCAACAAGGAAACCTTACAGCATATTAAAAACGGAAATGAGGACGAAATATCAACCGTTTTTAAAAATACGGTTGAGGATGCCTTTGCCTATGCTATGACGAGCGACTCACAACAAATGGAAACGACAAAAGGCACTTTGTTTGGAGCTTATAACGCAGTTACAGGCTACTACCAAAATGTACGTAGCTATAAGAACAATGAAGCAAAATTACAATCTATTATTTTGGGAGGTACAGCACAATCAAAATCGCAAAAGGCTTTTGAAATCTGTACCTCATTTCAAAAAAATGGTACTGACGTTTTCAACTTCAATTAAAAAGGCTTTAAAATTAAAGGCGACTACTCACAAAAGTAGTCGCCTATTTTAACAATTTCTATTATTTTTCAGAATAAAGTTTTTTTCTAAATCTTAAAGATTTTAAGGCACAACCTGGAAAAACCAGTCAAATTGACCACCACTTTCCAGTGTAAATTGACCACCAGTTCCGGAGCAAACTGACCACCACTTTCCAGTTCAAATTGACCACCTGATTTCGGGTTAAATTGATTATTAAAAACTACTGACTTTTTCATGTTGTTAGAACCATACATTCGTTTAAAAAAACACGGATTATGGCAAACAAAATAACAGACATGAGTAAAATTAGAAAAGTAATTAAATTCTATTGTGATGGAAAGAGTAAGTTATTCATAAGTAGCTACTTATCCCTTTCCAGGAATACGGTAAAGAAATATATTTCTTTATTTGAAGTTCTCGGATTAAGCTTTGAATTAATTGATAAAAAAACAGATGCTGAACTAGAACTTTTGTTTTCACAGACTACTGTTGAATCAATTAATCCCAAATTACAGACACTCCATAATTTTTTCCCTAAAATGGAGCGTGAACTAAAAAAAGTTGGTGTTACCATACAACATATGTGGGAACAATATATTGCCATAAACCCTGATGGTTACAGGAGTTCGCAATTTGCCCATCATTATAAAGTATGGAGTAAACGAGTCAATCCAGTAATGCATATGAATCACAAAGCTGGTGATAAAATGTATGTGGATTATGCCGGAAAAACACTCTCCATTATTGATAACGACACTGGGGAAATCAAAGAAGTACAATTTTTTGTAGCCATATTGGGAGCCAGTCAATATACTTATGCTGAAGCTTCTATAAGCCAACAAAAAGAAGATTTCGTCACTTCTGTAGAAAATGCTATGCGTTTTTTCGAAGGCACTCCAGCGGCAATTGTTCCCGATAACTTAAAATCTGCAGTGATAAAAAGCAGTCGTTTTGAACCCACAATTAATGAAACCTTAGCTGATTTAGCCGAACATTATCAAACTACAATCTTGCCTGCCAGAGCCTATAAACCTAGGGATAAGTCGTTAGTTGAAGGGGCTGTTAAGATATTATACAGAAGAATTTATGTCAATCTAAAAGAAACCAAATTCTTTTCTCTGGAAGAATTAAATCAGCAGATATGGGATTTATTAGACACCCATAATAGTCGAAAACTCACGGGACGCCCATATTCTCGCTTGGAAGTATTTTTAGAAGATGAAAAAGAAAAACTGCGCCCACTGCCACAAGAACGCTTTGAAATCAAATACCAATCCTTTGCTACTATCATGCAAAATGGGCATGTTCAATTAAGTCAAGACAAAAATTATTACAGTGTTCCGTATCAATATGTAAAGAAAAAAGCCAAACTATTGTATACTAAATCAACGGTAGAGATCTATTACAAATACAATCGGATAGCCATTCATCAAAGGAATTACAAACCGTATGTTTATACCACAATCCCAGAGCATTTAGCCAGTACGCATCAATTTGTAGCCCAGTGGAGCGCTGCTCGCTTCATTGATTGGGCTATTAGTATTGATGAGTCCGTTGGAGAATATATTTTGCAAATAATCGAAAGCAGAAACCACCCTGAACAGGCTTATAAAAGTTGTTTAGGAATACTAAACTTCGAAAAAAAGGTTGGTAAGCAGCGATTAATAAATGCCTGTAAACGGGCACTTGATTTTAAGATTTACAATTTTAAGACCATACAAAACATCTTAGAAAACAACTTAGACCATATTGATTTTGAGCAAGAACCCGAGCAAGAACTCCCTATCCACGGTAACATAAGAGGAAAACAATATTATAATTAATTAAAACCAAGTAATCATGAATGAATCTACAGTAACAAAAATGAAACAAATGAAGCTTTATGGCATGCATAATGCTTTTAAAACGGCCATTGAAAGCGGAAAAACAGACCATTACACACTCGATCAGTTTGTATCAATGCTTATTGATGCCGAATGGGATGAAAGGCACAATCAGCGTATTGCTCGCAGTATCACCAACGCCCGATTCCATTACAAATCAAATATTGAAAGTATCCATTTTGACCAGACTCGTAATCTGGATCGAAACACCATACTGCGTCTGGCAGAATGTGAATTTGTAGAAAAAAATGAAAATATTTTAATCACCGGAAGCACTGGTGTGGGCAAAAGTTATTTAGGCACCGCATTAGGTTATCAAGCCTGTATACAAGGCTATAAAGTAAGCTATTTTAATACTTCGAAGTTGTTCGCTAAATTAAAAATGGCCAAAGCAGATGGTTCTTATCTGCGAGAATTGGCTAAAATTGAAAGGCAAGATGTTATTATTTTGGATGATTTTGGACTCCAGGCATTAGATAGTCACAATCGAATTACCCTTTTAGAAATCATTGAAGACAGGCATAACAATGGTTCTATTATTGTAACATCGCAGATCCCAGTGCAAGGTTGGTATGACATCATTGGAGAGAAAACCATAGCTGATGCAATTTTGGATAGGCTAATACATCAATCTCACCGAATCGAACTCCATGGAGAATCTATGAGAAAGAAAAAAAGCATAAACAAGGGATAATATTTTAAGTATATTTGAATACTAATTAACAGATGAAAAAAAGTAGTTTTTAATGAAAAATGGAGATGGTCATTTTGCTCCGGAATTAGGTGGTCATTTTGAATTGGAATCAGGTGATCACTTTAAATTGGAATTGGGTGGTCAATATAGCTGGAATTTCCACAATGACAGTAGGTTTTCAGCAAAAACGATTCAGGATTTTTTCAAAGAAAACCATTTAAATCAAGTCTTTACACACCCATACACACCACAAGAAAACGGACACATTGAAAGTTTTCACGCTATTTTAGCAAAAAAACTACGCCCATTTCATTTTTGGACAATCGACGAATTGGAGCAGCTTCTAACTCTTTTTTATGAAAAATACAACAATCAACGATTGCATTCGTCTGTTTGTAATTTACCTCCGAATATCTTTTTAGAATGTTGGAACAAAGACCTAATAGAACAAAAAAGAGACGAAATAAAACGAAAAATAAACTTTAAACTCAAAATTCCATACAACCAAATATCGGGCAATACGAGCTGGAAGTGCAGTTCCTTGCAAAATTTAGAGATTCCGCCTTTTTGGGCGGATGAACTAAATTTTAATAAAAACGAAATGGTCAGGCCTGAAACATTTCTACAAACATCGGTATAAAACTCGCCGTCGTTTGTTCCTTGCTAGGCAAAGATATTTAATAATTTACTATGTTTGTAAAACCTAAAATGTTAAAGTCCGATTATTAGGGGGTTAGACCACCACAGATCGAATGGTTATCAATACCAAATATTTACAAGATAAATATGTATAGAATAATCCAAGAGTCTATTTTAAATGTTAGTAAATATGCACATGCCAAAAATTGTACTATTACAATTATACTGCATAATTTTTTAGAATTAAATATTATAGATGACGGTGACGGTTTCGACGTTAACCATAAAAAAAATGGAATTGGTTTAATTAATTTGAATGAAAGGGTAAAATCCCTCAAAGGTGAATTTAAAATTGAATCAGTTAAAGGAAAGGGAACAAAAATTAATGTAATGTTTAATCTTCATACCTTAATGATGAATCAAAAGTATTCATGAAATAAAAATTGAAACTATCAATTCAATATTTAACTTAATATAAATTATGGCAAAAATATTAGATTCTTAACCAATCACTTAAAATAAATATTATATTTGATTTAATATATTTTAAGTGATTCTCTTACATAAATATCTCAAATTAGTAAAATAAAGATCAAATAGATGAATACATTCAATGACATTAAGGAATTAATTTCTGCTTTGAAAAGAGAGGAAAAACTAATTTCTGAAATGTTTAGCAAAAGAAAATCTATTGATTACAAATACAGTGATGCCGTTTCGCTAGTTGATTATGATGAAAACCGTATTCAGTATTTGATAGAAAGATCAGTTATAAGAGAAAACGGAGGGCTTTTAGAACTTGACGATCAATTTTTAGAATTCTTTGAACAGATTTTGGATGTTAACGAAGAAATCAACTTGTCTTATATTGATGAAAACATCAAAAATATTAGAGAAAACATTGATTACTTTTTAAACGAAAATAACGATAACAAAAAGTACAGCTATCTTCGATTTATCAAAAAAACTTTCAGAAAAATGGGAATTATTACACTTCGAAGTGTAGTGGATTTGAGACGAAATATCGAGAATACTTTTAAAAATGAAACAAATTATAAAAACAAACAATTAAAGCTTGAAAATCTAGATATAAAAAGAAAAGTAGTTGAAAACCTTATTGATCATACTTTAAAACTGATTAAAGAAGATGAAATTACGTTTTTCAACAGAGCATTAGATGAAGAGTTAAACAGGATTATTATTGAGTTAAAACATCAATTAGGAGAATGCTCACATAACTTGATTGAAATAGAAAAACAAATTATTGATTATCTAAATCAAATTAAACATCAAGGGAAATTTTCAGAAAAGCTTCGAAAACTAAAATATCTAAAAGATCATTTTACAATTGAAGCAGAAACAGATACTAAGCAAATAATAGCCACTAAAAATCAAGTCATTTTTGAAACGAGATTAACTGAACCTTTAAACTTATCATTAGATTTTCTCAGAGAAAACGAAAAAGCTTTTGAAGCAATTAAAAGAATTGCAAAAAATCATAAAAACAGAAAACAAAACAAACCCGCTCTTGCCGATAGAATTTCGGATGAATACCTTGAAAACAGTATTGAAAGTGAAGTGATGATTAATTTGGAAGAAATTAGAAACAAATTTGTTGCAACTAGCGATAATTTGTTCAATTTTATTCTTCATTATGACTTCCAGAAAGAAGTTGATTTTGATGAGCGAGTAACTATTTTTTGCCAAATTATTTCTCAATACGAACAAGAATTAGTTATTGAAGATGGTTTTCAAAAAACAAACGATATAGAATACGCCATCGTATATTCCAAATAATACTTATGATTACAAAATATACTTCAGAAATATTTGATGTGCTCCGCAGAGGACAATTTATCTGTTCTAACAGTCCAAATGAACACATTCAAACGCTTTATAAAGTACTCGAAGAACAAGATACCTTTGAAGATTTACACGAGTATTTTTATCAAATAAATTATATTTTAGAACAAGGAAACGAATATTTTTATTTTAGTCGTGTTGAAAATAATGTCGACTTAGACAGAAAATTGGAAAAAGCATTTAATTGGATTGATATACTAGATTTCTTCAAAACTTTTGATTCCTCTTTTGATGTTGGTTTTCGGTTTTCCCCTGCGGATATTGTAAACCAATTAAAAAACAATGCAGATTTAAAGACGAAATTAGAAAATCTTAAAAAAATAAGTGGAGAGCAAAAGAACTATGATCGAATTAAAAAAATAATTGAAAAATTAGAAAAGGATAATTTCATCTCTTTAGAAAATGAGATTTCTGAAACCTACAAAGTTTTAACTTCTTTCAATTACCTAAAAGACATCATTACGACTATTAATATTCCTGAAGAAATAGAAAATGAGATACCTGAATAAAATAGTTTTTATCAACAGCGCATCTATAAAATATGCTGAAATTGAATTAGACGGAAACACCCATTTAATCGGTACACAAGGTGTTGGAAAAAGCACTTTGCTTCGAGCTATTTTGTTTTTTTACAATGCCAATAAAACGAAATTGGGTATTCCAAGAGAAAAAAAAGGTTTTGATGACTATTATTTTGAGTATCAAAACTCCTACATTATCTATGAAGTGGTAAAAGATAGTATACCATTTTGTGTTTTAGCTTACAAAGTAAACGGTAAAGTTGCTTTTCGATTTTTTGATTCGGAATACAAAAGTGAAAGTTTTGTTGATGACAATAATCGAGCATTTGAAAATTGGGAAAAGATTAGAAATTCGTTTGGAAAAGAAATTCACTATACGCCCTTGATTTCAAATTATGAAGATTTTCGCAGGATAATTTATGGTGATAATAAAGGATTAAATGCTGAATTCAGGAAATATGCTTTAATTGAAAGCAAGCAATACCAAAATATCCCTAGAACCATCCAAAATGTATTGTTGAACTCTAATTTAGAGGCTAAATTCATTAAAGACACCATTATAAATTCTTTAAATGAAGACGAATTTATAATCGATATTGAAAACTATCATAAAAGTCATTTACGAGATTTTGAAACACAAATTAATGATATTAAAATATGGTTTAACAAAAACAAAAAAGGTCAAATAATTGTTCGTAATCAAGCAGAAAGAGTAATTGAAAAATACAGGATTTTTAATTATTTGAATAGAGAAAAGAAAGAATTAGCTTCAAGTTTGAATTCCAGAGTGTCTTATATTGAAAGCCATAAACCTATATTGCTATCCAACTTTTCGAATGAAAACAATACGCTTATTTCAATTTTTAAAAAGAAGGAAAACTTACAAGACCTTCATTTAAAAAGAGAACAGAAAATAATTTCAGAGATAGATTATATCAAGAAAGAATTAACCAAAGCAGGCGACAAACAAACCGAATACAACAATCAAAATATTACTGATTTAATTGAAAAAGTAGCACAGAAAAGCACTTTAACGAATGAACAAAAAACCTTAGTAGAAGAAAAAAATATTCTCACCTCTTCATTCGGATTGATTACTCAAAAATATGAAGCATTATTAGCTCAGGTACAAAACCAACATCAAGAATATACCAATACTCAAAACGCGGAAAAGAATAATATTCAAAGTTCATTTAGTGAAGAAAAATCTTCATTAATCGATAGATATCAGTTATTGATTTCACAAATTAAAGGGGATCATAAAGCGGAACAAGAAAAAGCTTCGAATGAATTAAAAAGTATAGAAAATGAAGAGAATCGTTTTAAGAACAAAAAATCAGAACTGAAACATCAGAGCTTTTTTGTTGCAGAAATTGAAAAATGCAAAGGAGAAAAAGAAACACTGAATGGTCAACTGAATACGGCTACTTCTATCATTTCAAATTCAAAAAACAAATCGCAAAACATTCGAAAAGAATGGGAATTAGAAACAAAAGATATCGAAAGAAATCATACTGTTTCCATTGAAAAAGAAATTGAAAAAAATCAAAAATTCGAAAAAGAAATTGAGGTCATTCAAAATAAAATCAAGCAAAGTAAATCGTCACTTTATGGTTGGCTAAACGATACAATTCCTAACTGGGAAAACACAATTGGAAAAGTTATTGATGAAGACAACGTCTTATTTATTTCGGACTTAAACCCACAATTAATTGATAAAAATGCGAATACTTTTTTTGGCGTAGAACTGAATTTAAATGCTTTGAAAAGCAGAATTAAAACGGTAAAATATTATAATCTTGAAATTGAAGAACTTCAAAATAAGATTAAGGATATTCAAAAAACTATTAAGCAAACCACCATCGATAAAGATGGTAATTTGCTTAAACTTAAAACTAAATTTCAGAAAATTATAAAAGACTTAAAAGATAGTATAGCGGAAAATGAATACAATATTACTCAAGTTGAAGAAAAACTAAAGAAAAACAAAATTGAATGGAATGAGTGGATTGAAAAATCCCAAAAGGAAAAAGGAATAATTCTAAGTAGTTTAGAAAGTGAATTGGATAAAATAGCCTCTCAAAAAATTAAAGCACAAGAGCAAATAAAGATTATTAAAAAAGGAATTGATCGAAAAGTCACTTTAAAAGAAAAAGAACGAGATACTGAAATTTCAAATCTAAATACGATAAAGAACACAAAAATTGAAGTAATTTCAACTGCAATTTTAGCAAATAAAAAAGAGTGTGACTATAGAATTCTGGAACTAAAAAAACAACAAACTTCGGAATTAGATGACAAAGGGGCTGATACAAAAAGGCTTTATTTAATTGACGTTAGATTAGGTGAACTATCAAATTCGCTAGATTTTATAACTATTAACGAACGTATCGTTATTGAATTTGAAAAAGATAAAAGAGAACTTTTTGATAAAATACCAGAACTGAAAGCTAATAAATTAAGCTTAGAAAAAAAGCAAAATGCTTTTGAAACTGAACATAAAATTGAAATTAAAAAATTAGAAGAAAAATACAGCAATCAAAAAGAAATAGTTGAGAACATTCAATCAAAAAGAAACGAATTTGAGATTGATGAAAACAAGTTTCTAGAGTTTAAAAAATCAGAAACTTTCACAAGTATTCAAATTCATTTTTCTGATGCAACAAACAAAATTGAAGATACAAAAACGGCTGTTGCAATTATTTCGGAAATAAACGACAAACATTATAAAGGAATTGAAACATTCAAAGAGTTACAGCAAGCCATCAACAATTTTAATGGAAACTTTAACGAGCATAATATTTTTAGTTTTAAAGTAAAGTTAAATGAGGATTTGGATTATCTAAATTTCGCATTAGACTTAAAAGAATTTGTTGAAGCTGATAAAATAAATGAATTTGAAAAAAGAGTGAATGAACGTTTTGCTAATATTATTCGGTTAATTGGCAGGGAAACCACTGAATTAAATTCAAAAGAAGCAGAAATTGAAAAAATTATCCGAAAAATAAATGACGATTTTGTGAACAAAAATTTTGTGCAAGCCATTAAAGAAATGGAAATGAGAACGCAAAAAAGTTCAAACTCAATAGTGAAATTACTGATTCAAATCAAAGAGTTTAACGACGAGAATAGTGTTTTATTAGGAGAGTCAAATTTGTTTACAAGTTCAGAAACCAATTCAAAAAATCAAAAAGCTGTAGAATTGTTAAAGCAACTGGTAAAAGAGCTGGAAAAATCTAAAAACACTTCGCTTACTTTATCAGAATCTTTCGATTTGCAATTTAGAATTGTAGAAAATGATAATGATTCGGGTTGGGTAGAAAAACTTTCCGATGTTGGAAGTAAAGGTACCGATATTTTGGTAAAAGCGATGATTAACATTTCTTTACTTAATGTTTTTAAAGAAAGTGCATCAAAACAATTCAAAGATTTTAAATTACACTGTATGATGGATGAAATAGGTACATTACATCCTACGAATCAGAAAGGTATTCTACGTTTTGCTAATGAAAGAAACATTTTATTAATCAATGGTTCTCCAACAAGTCAAAATGCAACCGACTATAAATACACGTATAAATTGGCTAAAGAGCAATCTAAAACGGATGCTAAAAAATACATAACTAAAATAAATAGGCTGATAAAGGTAAATACCAAAATTCTTGATTAATGAATTTAACCTTAAAAATAGCAAAAGTATTAGTCCAACTCATTAATGGCGAAACTATTCCAGATAGCTCAGCTAAAAGCAAGTTAATTGATGATTTAGTTAGAGAAAATATCATTTTTAGAAAGGGAAAACATAAAAAAACTTTACAGCTATTTAATGAAAATAACTTACACCTTTATTTAATAAATCAATTACAAATCAATGATTTGAATAAGTACATTGAAGCTTTAGAAAACGAAAATTCAAGTCGCGCTGACTTTGTAAAAATTACTAGCGACTCGAAAAACTCAAAGGAAAGAGCTTTTAAAGGTTTTTTGGTAAACTGTTACAATCCAATTATTGCTGAATTAAATAATAAGTCAATAACAATTAATCCTGTCGAAGGTAGTTTTATTTTTATTTATGATTATGAAACTTTTAAAATACCCAAAAATGTAACGATCATAGGTGTTGAAAATGCTAAAAACTTCAGTCAGATTCAAGAACAGCAATATTTATTTGAAGGTTTAAACCCGTTATTTGTCTCCCGTTATCCACAAAATCAAAATAAAGATTTAATAAAATGGCTGAAATCTATTCCTAATAATTATCTACATTTTGGAGATTTTGATTTTGCAGGAATTGGAATTTATTTAAATGAATACAAAAAGCATTTATCACAAAAGGCTACCTTTTTCATACCTGAAAATATTAAAAGTGCTTTATGTGAAAATGGAAATAGAGAAAGATTTAATAATCAAAAACTAAATTTCAAAATAGATACCATTCAGGAAGTAAAAATTTTATACTTATTGGAAATCATTAATACAGAAAAAAAAGGTTTAGACCAAGAATATTATATTGAGACCGAAACCCAATGATAATAACAAAATTTACATAAAAAAAATTATTACATTTTACCTATACAACAATGTTCTAATCAGTATATGCCTTTTGTCAAAAAACGGATTAAATAACCGAAGAATAAAGACTCTTACTAAATTAACAACCTTGAAGTTAACTGTTTAAATTCTGTAATCAAGACCCTCAAAAAACGTCAAAACTGGTATCAAGTGTTCAACTGTAATCCCAATCACTCCAAAGGAACCTTGATAATAATATAATTATCAGGGTTTTATTTTTATCTTTTCTTTTCCTGACCTACACATAACTTTTAAAGGATAAAAAAACCTCCCTTTTCTGAGTATTAGTTACTTAATATTGATTATCTATTCCTAATGATCCACTCTAAATCTTCAAAAAGTATTTTGATATTTGTTCAGTCTTGACTATATAAAAAGCTTCCGATTTCCCTGAAGCTTTTTTGAGATTATTAAACTTTACTTTTTATTATTTCCTGTTGGTAAATAATATAACATACCAAAACCAATTAAAAAAATCAGCAAAGAAGCTATAAAAGCTGGAATCAAAATTTCGCGATTATTGTCTAATGCGTTGTTCAAAGAAGCATACAACAACCAAATTTGAATACTCACATTCAAGATTAATATAAATATCAATGTCGAAAGAATCGCATTTAGTTTATTGGGATTGGCTTTATTTTGACTGGTTCTAAAATTACTCATAAGCTTTTATTTAAAATTTGAATTAACTGTGATACTCCACTTTTTCTGCGGCTTTTACATAAATATCATTGTCTTTGAAGAAGACATCTAAATTTGGCAATGCACGTGGCGGAGGACCAGCAATCACATCTCCTGTTTTGGCATCAAACGAACCTTCGTGACAAGGACAATGAATAATTCCTGTTCCAGGTTTGTAGAAAACAGAACAAGAAAGATGCGTACATTTCTGCTCATAGGCTTTGAACTCACCCGTTTCTAGATGAATTAAAATATAAGGAACGGTACTTCCTTCGATTACAAAACCACGAGTTCCTCCAGAAGGCACTTCGTCTTTTTTGCATACAAAATGCTCTCCAGCCACTTCTTCCTTGGGCATCAAATACGCCTTGGCTGCAACGACTCCGCTACCAACCATCAAACCTCCAGAAACCAAGGTTAGGAATTTGGCAAAATCACGACGACTTACATTGGTTGCTTGTTGTTTTTCTATTGGAAAATCTTTCTTCCAATTTTGATTCAAATTATCTTCTTTTGACATTTTTCTTATGTTTAAAGTGTAAAGCTGATTTAGCAACTTTTCACAATTTCCTTTTTATACTAAAATATTATCAATTCGGTACTGCCTTTTGGCATCATAATATTCACTTTGGTATTTACAATCTCTTGTCCAAAAACAAAAGTATTTACTGGTGAACTATTCGGACGCATTTCGGCGATTTCTTCTTTCGTACCATAAAACAACGCGCCACTAGGACAAACTGTTGCGCACATTGGTTTTTTCCCTACACTCGTACGGTCATAACACATGGTGCATTTCATCATTAAATCATAGCTTTCTTCTTTTTTGGGTACACCAAAAGGACAAGCAATCACACAATTGGAACATCCAATACATCTTTCAGTATTGGCCGTATGTACGATTCCGAATTCGTCTTTGGAGATGGCATCTGCAGGACAAACGTTGGCACAAACGGGGTCTTCGCAGTGCATACACACTTGTACTGTTGTTTGCACAGTCGAAGCACGGTCAACATAATTCACGTGAATCATCGAATCTTGTCCGTTCGTCTCACATTCGGCACAAGCCATTTCGCAGGCTTTACAGCCAATGCAACGTTGCATATCTACAAAAAACTCTTCATTTTTATTAAAACTGGTATAATTCATAATTTTATCAATTTTTTATAGATTAAAGACTAGCGTAAGCCTTGGATTCATTAGAAGGAGCTGCAATTTCGTTAAGTGGTTCCAAGTGACAAGCACAAACTTTAAACTCAGGGATTTTGGAAATTGGATCCAAAGTTCCCGGTGTCAATTGGTTTGCCGATTTTTTTCCAGACCAGTGGTACGGAATAAAAACGGTATCTTCTCGAATGGTTTCTACGATATTCGCGGGAAAAACGCCATCTCCTCTTCGAGTTGAAACACGCACCAATTCCCTTTGTTTGATGCCGAATTTCTTTGCCATAGCCGGATGAATTTCTAATAACGGCTCAGGATATTGGTCAACTAATTTCCCTATTCTGCGGGTTTGTGTTCCACTTAAATATTGCGAAACTACACGACCCGTGGTCAAAATCACAGGATAATCCGCATCGGTAACTTCCCCAGGAAGTTTGTAAGGTGCAGCATTAAAATGTGCTTTTCCGTCTGGAGTTTTAAATTTTCTATCTTCCCATAAACGCGGGGTTCCGGGATGCCCGATTTCTGGACATGGCCAAAAAACACCCATTTCGTCTTCTATTCTTTTATAGGTAATTCCATAATAATCTGCTGTTCCTCCTTTGGAAGCTACACGCAATTCATTAAAAATAGCCTCACTATTTTCGTAAGTAAACTTATCTTCTGCTCCTAACCTTTTGGCTAATTCTAAAATAATAGAAGTGTCTGTCCTTGCGTCTCCCGGAGGTGTTACCGCTTGACGAATTCGAATAACTCGACCTTCGGCAGATGTGGTTGTTCCCTCCTCTTCTTCTTGTAATGAACCTGCCAAAACCATGTCGGCATGACGAGCGGTTTCATTCATAAAGAAATCGATACAAACATAATATTCTAATTTTTCTAAAGCTTCACGAACATAATTACTATTCGGCAAAGACACCAACGGATTGAAACAAATAGACAACAATCCTTTGATTTCGCCTCGATGAATCGCCTCGATTATTTCGTAAGCAGACAACCCTTTCCCAGGCATATCTTTTTCATCAATTCCCCAAACATCCGAAATATATTTGCGGTGTTCTGGGTTTTCAATATCCCTATTTCCAGGCAACTGATCACATTTGTGACCGTGTTCTCTACCACCTTGGCCATTTCCTTGTCCTGTGATGGTAGCATAACCACAATAGGGTTTTCCGATTCGTCCTGTTGCCAAAACCAAATTGATACAACCCAAAACATTATCTACTCCTTTTGAATGGTGTTCGATTCCGCGAGCATGAAGCAAGAAACTTGTATTGGCTTTTCCCCATAATTTGGCTGCAGCTTCTATTTTTTCTTTCTTAATTCCTGTGATTTCTTCGGCCCATTCGAGCGTATTGTCTTTTACAGCATCCAAAGTTTCTTGAAAACCTGAAGTATGATTGTCGATAAAATCGTGGTCCAACATATCGTGATCCGCCAAATATTTCAGCATTGCTCCGTATAAAGCAGAATCGGTTCCGGGACGAACATCCAAATGAATATCGGCAGTTCTAGCCAGTGGAATCATCCTTGGGTCAATTACAATCAATTTGGCTCCTCTATCTCTAGCCTTCCAAATCCAATGCGTTAAAGTTGGAAAAGTCTCGCTGACATTGGCACCAGCCACAATAATTACTTCGGCATATTCTAAGTCCGAATAATTATTCGAACCTCTGTCTAATCCAAATGCTTTTTTGTTTCCAGCACCTGCACTTACCATGCAAAGGCGTCCGTTATAATCTAAGTTTTTTGTTTTTAAAGCTACTCGGGCAAATTTCCCCATCAAGTAACTTTTTTCATTGGTCAAGGAAACTCCCGAAAGTACCGAGAAAGCATCGTTACCATAAGTAGTTTGAATGCGTTTGATTTCCGAAACCGTTTTATCCATCGCTTCATCCCAAGAAGTCGGTACAAAACCTTGTCCTTCGACTCTTTTTACGGGATGCAAAAGGCGGTCAGGATGGTTGTTTTGCAAATAGCGCTGTACTCCTTTTGGGCACAATCTTCCTTCGTTAAAAGGAAATTCCATCCAAGGTTCAAATCCAACCACTTTATTATCTTTCACAGACAATTGAATTCCGCATTGCATACCGCAAAAGCAACAATGTGTTTTTACCAATTCGTCTGGTTCATCTCTTCCTTCATATCCCTCTTTTGGACTGTAATTAAGCGTTGGTCCATATTGAGCAATAATATTTTCTTCTGAAACGGGTAATTTTGCCATGATTTTTATTTTTTTTTGCCTCGAAGGCACAAAGTCTATTTTATTTTTTTTTGCCACGAAGACTCAAAGGCTCAAAGTATTTTTTACTTTCTATTTTGGTACGAAAGCTGAAAGTCTTTTTATCACTTTTCTAATTCAAATTACAACTGTAAACTGCAACTGAAAACTAAACAGTTCCTTAATTATCCAAATAAATTACCTCCAGCGGTTCTTGCTTTCAAATGGGCTTGTGCCAAACGAGATCTTTTTCCTTCGGGACTCAAGTCTAAATGGGAAGTTCCGTCTTCTCTATCGAAATTAAAACCTAATTCTTTGGTAACTATTTTCAGGTCATTGATATGTAAATTGGTTGCATATTCTTCACCTGTATGTTCGCACACTGCCATACCTTGTTTCATTCCTTGTTTTTTGTAAATATGCGCTCCAATTTGTGCTGGACGCTGAATGATGTGGAAAAACTTCCCAAACGGAATCCAAATCAAAAACATAATTACGGTTATCGCATGCAATACGGCCAAAAAGTCAAAAGCAAAACCTTTCATAAATTGGTACGAATACGTTAATCCTAATCCCGTTACCGAAATAGCAATTAACAAAATAAGTGGTAACAAATCACCTTCAAAACTTTGAGTTGCAATCAATCCTGGGTTTGTTAATCGTCTTCTTAAATAATACAATGAACCTAAAATCACTAAGTAGGATGACCAGTTCAAAGCGTGAAAAGTCAAGAATGCAACGACAGAACCTAGTTCGAAATCCATTACTTTGAAACCAAAAAAATGGGCTTCATAAATCGAAATTGAATTGGGTGCCAAAGTAAAATGTATCCATCCAAAAGTAAGCGGAATAGTTATCATAAAAGCCGATGTACAACCAATGGCTATCATGAAATGCGCCATCCAACGGTATTTTCCTCTTGGATAAATAAACTTTTGAAAAGCAATATTTTCAATCGTTTCCTTGGATGCAAACCAGAAATGCGAAATCACTTTTCCTGTAAACAAATAGCTTATACCTCGTTTGAAATATATCCAAGTGGGTGGCCTTTGCAGCCAAACAGTATATCTATAAACGATTCCAAAAAACGCAAACACCGTTCCGAACAAATAGGTTACTAATGCAGCATCAAAATTTTGCAATTCTCTAGAACCATAGAAAACAAGCACAATCATAAATACAGACAAAAGCGTCGCAATAAGTAAGGCTTTTAAATTATAAGTCTTATTTTTCATTTCGAATAGTTTTAATTAAAATGCAGATTAACTAGGTTTTTCACACCCTTTTCTATTATAAAACCACCAATTTATTCCAGTAGCTAATATACAAAACAATATCAAACCAATAAAAAACTGATTAGCAGACCCATTGGAACCAATATTACTACCAATTAATATAGAAAAAATAAAAGGTCCAAATGCAGCAATCGCTGCGGTCCAACCGATAACTCCAGCTGCTTGTCTTTGATTTTCAGAAAATATAATAGGAAATTGTCTAAAAGTACCTGCATTTCCAACTCCTGTAAAGAAAAACATCATTAACATTACACCTACAAACAATGGAAATTGATCCATGCTTGTTGGAGCTACCAGTCCTTGTGTTACCAAAATTATGGTTCCTGCTATAATTCCTAAACCTGTAATAGTCGTTAAGATTGCTCCACCAACTTTATCAGCAACAAAACCAAATAAAACTCTACTTGCAGAACCAATTAATGGTCCGTAAAAAGCGTAAACTAATGGGTCTGGAGCGTTTGCAAAATCACCGTATAAAAACTTAATCATCAATGGAAATGCTGCTGCTAAACCTGCAAAAGTTCCAAATGTCATCAAATAAGTGATGGTACAATACCAAGTATGTTTGTTTTTAAAAATATCCATTTGCTCTTTTACAGAAACCCGCATCGGGATGCTCTTTAAAAACAACCAACTAACAAGCGCCAAACCCAAAAGAAATCCAGTGTACCAAAAGGCAGCCGATTGAATGTAGATGTCTGTAGTTTTAACCGCCTCGTTTTTGGGGCTAATTTTGTGTAATATTTGTGCAGCCAACTTAGGATTAGCACTTGCAATTGCTTTTGATTTCTCTTTTATTGGTAATGCAGAGAAAATTTCGTGATTTTCTTTCGAATGCGTTACTGCAGAAACCGAATCCAATACTTGCTTCTTTACTGTTGCTAAAATTGAATTTTGAGTTTTGACATCTAAAGCGGCAAAGACTTCTTTTTGTTTTTCAACTGTGGAATCTTTAAGAACAATCTGGGTGTTTTTAGCATCGATACTAGTAAACACTGATGAAGCCCCGTAAATACTAACACTCAAGATAAGTGGCGTTATAAACTGAGCCAAACTAACCCCAAAATTTCCAATTCCAGCCTGAATTCCTAAAGCAGTACCTTTCAATCTTTTTGGAAAAAACAAACTTGTACTGGGCATAAAAGACGAAAAATCTCCTCCTCCAAAACCGGTAGTAATTGCCAAAAGGACAAACACCCAATAGGGAGTATTAGTATCCATTACCGCAAATCCAACTCCAATTGCTGGAATTAATTTAAGTAAAGTGGCAAAGGTTACAACATGCCTTGTTCCGAAAATAGGCAAAATAAAGGTGTGAATAATTCTCAAAAATCCTGCAGCCAATCCAGGTATTGCTACCAACCAAAAAAGTTGATCTTTAGTGAATGAAAAACCGAGTCCCGGTAATTTTACAGCTATAACACTCATCATAAACCATGAACCAAAAGACATAATTAATGACAATGTTGTAATAATCAATGTTCTCCAAGCAATTTTACTTCCCGTTTCGTTCCAGAATTTTTCGTTTTCTGGTTCCCAATTGTCTAACCATGTTTTCATAATCTTTTATTTTATGGTATTATTTTATTTTTGTGAATTTTCTTTTAATGATTAATGTGTTCGATTTCACGACTAAAATCTGGATTTTTCTTTCTCAATATTTTTATAATAGTGTTGTGCATCCATAATAAACATATTGTAGAAATGACGAAAATAAACAACCAAGAGCTTGTCCAAAGTCCTGTAAAATTGAGTAAATAACTAAAAATAATTGGCCCGAAGAAACCTCCTAAACCTCCAATTAATCCAACCATTCCACCTACAACTCCTACTTCATTTGGAAAATATTCGGGTATGTGTTTGTAAACTGCAGCTTTCCCAATTCCCCATGAAATCCCGATTAAAACCACCAGAATTACATACACCCACATATTGGCAGAAAACTTAATTTGCGTAACACCTTTAGCAAGTAATTCTTTCTTTTTTACGGTTTGATTTTCTTTAACTATTATTTCTTGCCAAGAAGTTTTAACTGGTAAAACCGAAGCGTCTGTCAAAACACCATCTACTCTTGGTTTAATACTGTAATCATTCCCGTTTAATACCAATCCATGTTCGGAAACTTTGGAAACTACACCCGCATTATTTGCCATGATACCAGGACCTGAAGTAAACAATTCCATTTTTGGAAACATCAGCAAAAAACTAATCGCCATCGTAGAACCCAAAACCCAATACATTACTTGTCGAGCGCCATATTTATCAGACAGGTAACCTCCCAAAGCACGAACTACACCGCCAGGCAAACTGAACATCGTTGCAAACATTCCGCCCATGACCAAAGTGGTGTGATAGACATTCATGAAATTTGGCAACAACCATTGTGAATACGCCACAAAACAACCAAAAACCAAGAAGTAATACACTCCAAATCGCCAAACTCTAGCCGATTTCAACGGAGTCAAAAGTGTTTTTAGATTTTTTGATTCTCCTTCTGGTTTTTTATTTTTAGTAAAAACGACAAATACGAGACCGATGCATACCAAAACAATAGCATAACTTACGGGTAACATTTTCCAGCCATTTACTGCGTCCTCTTTCGAGAAATAATTTAAAAGAGTTGGTGCTACAAAAGTGGTGATGGCTGCACCTGCATTTCCCATTCCGAAAATTCCTAATGCTCTACCTTGCCAGTTTTTTGGGTACCAAACCGAAGTATAAGCAATACCAACTGCGAAACTTGTTCCGACCAATCCAAACAGAAAACTTAGGACAGCAAAACTCCAAAACGAATTGGCATAAGGCAATAAAAACAACGGAATCGCACAAAGGAATAGCAATGCAGAGTAGATAATTTTACCTCCAAACTTGTCGGTTAAAATTCCGATTGGCAACCTAAAGATGGCACCAGATAAAATTGGAATTCCGAGTAACCAACCCACCTCAACAACTGACCAATTAAAAATGCCTCTATCTACTAAAAAAGTAACCAAAACACCATTCAAAGTCCAACACGCGAAACATATGGTGAATGCGAGTGTATTCAAAAATAACATTCGATGTGATTGTGATAAATTACTCATTTTTTGCTTCTCTTAAATTATACAATTCTCAATAAAAGACATTAAAATCCTTTATTTGATGAAGCAAAAGTAATCCCTAAAAACAGCTTATTATATGATAAATATCAGAGTTCGGAAAAATAAATCGAATTATAGCCTTGTTAAAACACACCATTACATACCCATTGCTTTATATAATTCCTGATAACTAGGATTATTGGGTGCTAGTGATTTTAACTTCAAAACCGATTGTTTTGCTTTGGTCATATTATTACTTTGACGGTAAACAAATGCTAGTGCGTAATGCAAATCGGGTTCATTGGGACTTATAGAAATCCCTTTTTCAAGCACGGCAACTGCCTCTTGAAACTTATTTTTTTCGAGTAAAAGCAATCCATAGTTATAGTAAACTCTTGAATTTCTTGATTCTAATTGTACCGCTTTTCCAAATGCTTTTTCGGCTTCAACTTTATTATTCATTTCATTGTACAACAACGCCATATTGTAAAAAACGCGGTCATTTTTGGAATCGTTTTTAGCCGCTACTTTCAATGCCAATAATGCTTTATCGTTGTTTCCTTGCGAATTATATATAGTAGACAAATTCAACAAAGCATAATTCATCTGACTGTCTTTTCGTAAACCTTTCAAATAATATTTCTCTGCATTCGCATAATCATTCAACTTTAAATAGTAGTCGCCCATCATTACATTTCCTGTAGAAAAATCGGTTTGATAGTAGAGATAATCTTTGAGTTCTTTTTGCGCAAGCGCAAAATCTTCAGTCCAATTCGACGGGATTTTATCAACGGGAATCCCAATATACAAATCGGCAGCAGCAATTCTCACGGCTCGAACTTTATCTGTCAATAATGGGCCAACATTATTAATCCAAGTCGAATATTCAAAATTATTTAAGCTTCGTAACGTTCGATAACGAACTTGTGCATCGGGTTGATGCAAACATTCCAAAAGCGTTTTTAAACTCGAATTGGTCTGAATGCTTCCTAAATAAAAAACAGCTGTAGCTTTCACAATATTTGGAGTTGTCGCTTGTTTAATTAATTGTACCAAATGTTTTTCGCTATTGGCGTCCAGCTTGCTTCCGGGGATTAAATCATCGGCAAAGTGGTATTTTCTTTTGGTTCCAAACCATTTTTCAACCGCACTAGCAAGTTGCTTTTCGGTTTTGTCTTTGTGGCAATTACTACACGCATTTGGCGTACCATATTTTACCGATAAATCTGGTCGTGGCACTCTAAAACTGTGGTCGTGACGCAAATCATTCCCCATGTACAATTTACCCGGCATGTGACAACTTACGCACAAAGCACCTGCACTACCAACAGCATGATTGGTATGAGATTGCACATCATAAGTAGCCGGAACGTGACACTGTAAACAAGTTTGATTCCCTACTTTTTTCAGTTTAGTAGAATGTGGATTATGGCAATTACTACATGTTACACCTTGACTATACATTTTACTTTGCATAAAAGATGTGTATATAAAATCTTCATCGTCAATTTGTCCGTCTGCAAAAAAGTTCTCTGTGGATGGAATTTCCGGAATATAATTATCCAATAATTCCTTGCTATCTATTTTCTTGGAACTAATCTCGCCAGCCCGAACGTGACAAGGGGTACAAACCAAAATTTCATCGGCTTGACTGGCGTTTTTAGGAAGTTTCAGATAACTTCCTTCTATTCTATCCCCCGATTTATAATCCCCACCTTTTACAAAATCAATATGTTTTTTGCCTGGACCGTGGCAACTTTCGCAGCTCACATTTACCACACTATAACTGGTTTTGTAAACATCTTTTTCGCTATCATAATTTTTATGAATATTGGTCGAATGGCAGTAGGCACACATGGTATTCCAGTTTTGTGCATTCCCTGTCCAGTGCAACCAGTCGTGTGCAGGGATTTTTTCTCCCGGATATTGGTTAAACCACTTCTTTTTGTTAACATCCCAACTTGTGCGCAATACTTGCAAGCGTCCGCCTGGAAATTCAATTAAATATTGTTGCAATGGCGTAAAACCAAAAGTGTATTTGACTTCAAAATCATGATTGGCACCATCACTTCCTTGGGTGTTGATGTAGAATTTTTTTCCTTTTTTGAAGAATCGGCTCGTCACACCATCTGCGGTAAAAGTGATGTTGTTAAAGTCCCCTTTTACTGTTGAATCGTTGGGCGGCAACATGGATTTATAATGGTGTGAATCCGACCATTCGTTATGCTGACCGTTATGACATTCTTTGCAAGATACATCACCCACATACGCTATTTTATTGGATTCTATTTTTGAAAAAATTCCGTCTTTGGCATCAAATTGAGGCAAAAAATAAAATCTAAATGCTACAAAAAGCAGCAATACAAGTCCGATAATGAGTAGTGGTTTGCGATACATAATTGATGAATTAAAAAAAATCTAAAAAAAGGCCATAAAAATGAATTTATAGCCTTTTGATCCTGAGGTTGAATTAGTAATTAGATTGTAATTCAGAGTGGTTAGTTTTCCAAAAGTTGCATTGCCTCCAACTTTAGCTGGAAGTATAAAATCAGAAATAAGCTATTTGGCTTTAGCCAAATAGTAGATGATCTTGGCTAAAGCCAATACTACAATTGCTTTATTTTCCCTCCAGCTAAAGCTAGAGGCAATTGAAACTACTGTTGTACTAAAAAGCTATATAATTAGATTGTTATATTTTTATTTATTGACCAAATAAACGTGTCGTGTATTTGCGTGAAGGATGGTAGCGGCATCCTTTTTTGGGGCTTTTTTTGCCCCAAAAAAGATATAGCGAACAGCCTGACCCGTAGTTTTTACGAAGGGGCACGCCCAAATAATGCTGCTTTTTTTATTTTATCGAAAATAGTTTTGGACTTATCGAAACCATCAACCAAGCCCAATTGTTGGTATTGGCTGGATTTGCTACGCCATTGATGCGTTCCAAAGTACTAGACCCAAACATTTGAGAATAGCCACCGGAGAGCATAATGTCTTTTTGAACGGCATAACTGGCGGTCAAATCAACCTCTGTACCTAGGTAACTGTCCATTTTGTTGCTTGAACTATCCAAAACCGTGTTGGCGGCATTGAATACATGCGGAATCAAATTGAATTGCCATTTGTTTGCTGAATAATTCAGTTTCAAAAACACATCTTGCAAGCCTACGCTATTCACGTGATTTTTGACATAGAAATAATCCATATATCCGTTGAAAGCGTGGTTGGTTCCAAACAATGGTGTGAAAGATTTGAATCCTGCACTGCTATCGTCTTGGTCTTTTCCTGAAAGGTATTCGTAGCCCAAACCTACTTTGAATTTGGTTGAAGCAGCATACATCAAATTGGCAGCCACAGTCCAAGCATCCACATCTTGACCGACACTTTTACCCGTTTGCGCATACACACCCAAATTGGCATCCCACTTTTTGTCTTTGAAAACCAAATAAGTTCCAAAGGTTTGTTTGTAATCTACCTCCAAATCGCTAGGCGTTTTGGCGTATTGATAACCCGTATTCAAGAATAGAAAACTTGCACTTATTTTGTCCAATTGGGTGTGGTACCAAGCATATTGCATGGCTTTGTAATTCACCGTATATGGAGTGGTTGGTGCTAAATTATTTTCTGCCGCTGCGTTTAGGGCAAATCCTAAATCCAATTGGTTGCTTTTTTTATGATACGAAAACACAAGGGCATCATGACTTTGTCCTTGTTGAATCCAGTCAATTTCGCCCATAATACGTTGGTTGTCATACGAAATCACTTGACGTCCTAAACGTACATTCCAATCGGGATTCAAATCATATTGTCCCCAAGCTTCGAATACGGCAACTCCATTTTTGTCAGTCTGAGTCGTCGTCGCAACATCTCCCCAAGTGCGAATGTTTTGTAGACTTAATTTGGTTTTCAATTTATCTTGTTTGAAATTCATATTCAAACGAGAACGTTGCGAAACAAATGAAGTTGGACTTTCGCCGTTGGCAATTAATTTACTAAAGCCGTTGCGGTACTCATAACGAGGACGCAATTGCAAACTAGCGTCAAATTCTTGAGCAATTGCTCCTACTCCAGTCATTGTCAATAATGACAAACTGATTATTTTTAGTAATTTCATTTTATTAATTTATTTTTTTAGCTTCTTCAATGATTTTCTGTACAGTGTTGTCTGAATTCACCCCCAATCCTTCTTGTTGAAAAGTAAGTTCACCCTCGGCATTAAAAACGCTGATAATATTCGAATGAGAGAAATCCAAAGGAGCAATTTTCTTGTAATTTACAGCCAACACTGCTGCAAACTCTCTAGTGTTTTCTTCGGTAGAACGCAAGAATTCCCATTGTTCTCCTTCCATTTTATTGGCGATTGAAAACTCTTTTAAACGTTCTGGAGTATCGGTTTTTGGGTCAATACTGATTAAAACCAACTTTACATCTTTCTTAATATCCTCTGGCAATCGAGATTCTATATTACGCATATCTGCCACCAAACGAGGACAAGCAGCTTTGCAGGAAGTATAAATCATGACCATGACCAATACTTTTCCTTTTAACTGTTTCATTTCGATTTCCTGACCGTTTTGGTTGGTCCATTTGGATGGTAAATTATAAATCGACAAGTCCGAAATGGTTTTCTCCTTTACTTCGGCCTCCTTTTTTTTGCAATTTTCGAAAGTGAAAAGGATTGTCAAGAGAAATAAAACAGCCATTCCTTTTTTAAGAAAGCTATTTCGTTTTGATGTTAGGATTGATTTCATTGTATTGATTTTTGGATAAATTTATTTGTCTTGCGCACATCTAAAACCTAAGTTTTTGGTACTATAAGTTGCTTTCAAACTTCCTCTAAAAGCGTAGCGCATAAAGGCAGCATAGTTCATCAAGTCGGTTGCGTTGATAGAACCGCTTCCGCAAAAGAGATTTCTGTCGGTATCTTTATCTTTCCTGGATTCTCCTGATAGAAAAATGCTATTGAAATCGGATGTCCATTCCCACACCAATCCGTGCATGTCGTACACGCCCCAATAATTTTTGTAGGTGTGTCCCACTTCATTAATAGCAGAATTTGGTTTTTCGTACCAAGACAAAATAAATTTATTGAATTCTTGTTTGGTACGGGCATCAGACCGTTTTTCATCGGCCATACCTACATATTCCCATTCGTCCATAGACGGCAAACGTTTTCCTTGACACTCACAATATTTTTTGGCTGCAAACCAAGAAACATTGGTTATCGGTGCGTTACTCAGGTTATTTTTACCATAATCAAAATCGCTTTTCCATTGATTTAAATAACTTTTATCGGCATACAAACCAATAATTTTGGAACGGCTGTAGGCTGGATATTTTTTTACAAAAGCTAGATATTGCACATTGGTAACAGGATAAACATCCATTTTAAACGAATCTACTTTGGTAGGTTTTTTGGCAGTTGCACCATAAAGGGGAACAAAAGTCCCCCCGTTTATAGGTACCATTTTTACTTCTTGAGCACCAAGAATGCCCCATGCAAACAATAGAAAGAAACTTGCTATTTTATGTAATAAAGACATGGAGAGGCTTTGGTTTTAGGTTATTTGATTGTCCGCCATGCGGACAACGAGATTATTTGCACGCAGATGACGCAGATTTAAGCAGATAAAAACGGATTTTTTTCAATCTTTAATTAATCAACTCAATAGATTTCTTACACCTGTATCCTTTAAAATTTACCATTTTGAAAATGTTTTTTTCACCATTAAGAAATTAAGAAAATTTAGCTTAATGGTTCTTAATCTCTAAATGGTAAATTAAAAGGCAAAATGGTATTTTATTTACGTTGCGCTTTTGCCATGGCAACTGTAATTACTTTTTTGCTATTACCCCAATTGGCATATACATAAGTAAGTACATCTGCTACTTGTTGATCGGTCAAAGCTTGTGCAGGCATTGGTGTTGTGTACTTTTTACCGTTAACAGTCATAGGAGCCGAAGATCCTTTGATGACTTGCTTTATGGCACGGTTTACATCGGTATTTAAGTAATCTGATTTTGCCAATGGAGGAAATGCTCCTGGAATTCCAGCTCCCGTTGCTTGATGACAAGCGACACACGTTTTATTATAAACTGCTTTACCTTTGTTTGCATCTTGACTATACCCTTGCAATCCAAAACCTAAAATTGCAAGTCCTAAAATGTACTTTTTCATGACTTTATTATTTATTTAGAATTTATTTTTTACTTCTTTCCGCTTTTACCATTGCTGGTGTAACCGTTGTTTTATTATTTCCCCAGCTGCTGTATACATAAGTCAATACATCTGCAACCTCATCATCGGTTAAGTTCTGACTTGGCATTACACTATTGATTTTTTTACCGTTAACTGTAATTTCGCCACTTAATCCTCTTATTACCGCATGAATAGCACGTTTTGGGTCAGCATTCAAGTAGTCTGACTTTGCCAATGGAGGGAACGCATTTGGAATCCCTTGTCCTTCGGATTGGTGGCAAGCAAAACAAGTGGTTCCATAAATCCCTTTACCCGCTTTGATTTGCTCAGGTAGCGTTTTTGCAACAGATGGCGCTTCCTCTTTTTTACGTGCAGGCATATTTTGAATGGTTCCTCCTTCAGGTAAATAAATTCCTTCTTGAGTTGTACCTGCAAATAATTTTTTATTCTCTGGCCCTTCTACTTTTAACATTCCCAAAGCACCTTTGTTAAATGCTCTAAAGATTGAGTGGTCAACCAAGATGAATGTTCCAGGAACATCTACTTTGAACTCTACAATTGCCGCTCCACCAGCTGGAATCAAAGTAGTTTGCACATTTTTATTAATTGTTTCGCCACCTTCAACGTGTACTTTGTCAAAAATTTCCCCAATCACGTGGAAAGAAGACACTAAGTTCGGCCCACCATTACCCATATAAATACGTACTGTTTCGCCTACTTTGGCAGTTAATGCATTATCACCAGCAATGGCACCCACTTTACCATTAAATACAACGTAATCTGGCGTTTCTTTTACCGCTTTATTCATGTCGAAAGGTTGCATTCCTTGTTCTCCATAACTTCCTTTGGTATAGAAGTCACCTTGCATCACGTAGTATTCCTTATCCACTGGCGGTAATCCACCTTCTGGTTCAACCAAAATCAGTCCGTACATTCCGTTGGCAATGTGCATTCCTACCGGTGCAGTTGCACAATGGTACACATACAAACCTGGATTTAAGGTCTTAAAATTAAACACTTTCTCGTGTCCTGGAGCTACGATCGATGCTGCTGCACCACCACCTTGTCCTGTTACGGCATGTAAGTCGATATTGTGCGGTAGCTTATTGTCTGGATGGTTTTTTAAATGGAATTCTATCTCATCACCAACTCTGGTTCTAATAAAACTTCCTGGTACCGTTCCTCCAAAAGTCCAATAAATGTATTTGGTTCCATCGACCATCTCGCCTTCTCGCTCAAGGATTTCCATATTGACAACCAACTTCATTGCTGGTCTATCGCCTACTGGTTTTGGCACTAAGGGTGGCGAAGTAAGTTCTGCTTCTTTTTGACCTTCAACCTCTACATTTTCATAATTTTTGTCCTTTTCGTCCTTGTTCTTACAAGAAAAGAATGCCAAAGAAGCAAATAATACAAAGGCAAATACTTGCGGGAATTTTCTAAAATTCAATTGGTTTTTCATATTTATATGGTTTAAAATAACGACTTTCAAATAAAAGATATTTTTGTCTTTTATTTCGGTAAATGTACAATAGAAGCTTCACTCAAAAGATGATAAAAATCATGTTTTTAACTTATTTTTAAGATTGATTATTTAAACCAAAATCGACTTGAAGCAAGTAAATAAAAAAAGGTCTAATATTCGTACCCAAATCTGAACTATTTGAATACTCTCCACTTCAAAAATGAATTTAAGACTAAGTAAAAGGCATGATTTCTAGTAAAAATAATTTTAGCAAGGTCACTACACTCCTAATAGTAGAAATTCAAAAAACATAATACAAAAAGCAACAACATACTAACTAACAGTGAATTATAAAAAATAATTTAATTAAGGATAAATTTATCTTTTATTAAAAATAATTACTAAATTTGCTTATTCAAATAAATATAAAAACAACAATATGGAAACTTTAGAAAAAATTACAATTGGAGAATATGTAGCAAAAGATTTTAGAACAGCCGCTTTATTCTCAAAATACGGCATTGATTTTTGCTGCAAAGGAAATAGAACTGTAGAAGAAGTTTGTGAAAAAAAAGCTGTAAAACCAGAAGATTTACAAATCGAAATTGAAGCTGTTTTGAATACTAAAAGTGATTCTGGAATCGATTTTAATGCATGGCCATTAGATCTTTTAGCTGATTATATCGAAAAAACACACCATCGTTATGTTGAAGAAAAAACACCAACATTACTTCAGTTTTTGGATAAATTATGTAAAGTTCATGGAGCAAGTCATCCTGAATTATTTAAAATCAACGAACTCTTCAAAGGTTGCGCAGGAGAACTAACACAACACATGAAAAAAGAAGAATTGATGTTATTTCCTTTTATTAAAAAAATGGTTACCGCATCAATTTCTGATGAATTAATTGCACAACCTCACTTTGGAACCGTTAAAAACCCGATTGCGATGATGATGGCAGAGCACGAAGCAGAAGGAGACCGTTTTGCTAAAATTGTAGAACTGACCAACAATTACACTCCGCCAGCTGATGCTTGTAATACCTACAAAGTGACTTTTGCAATGCTACAAGAATTTGAACAAGATTTACACAAACACATTCATTTGGAAAACAACATTTTGTTCCCAAAAGCAGTGGCTTTAGAAAAAGAATTTGCAGAACAGTAGAGAAAGTTGCTAAGTTTCTAAGCTGCTAAGTATCAAAGAAAGTTGCTGAGATGCTAAGTTTCTTAGCTTCTAAGTTTAAAACACAATAAATTAAAAAACAAGGCAAAACATTAAGCAGATAAGAATCTGATTTTTAAGGTAAGAAATAAAAAAAATTAGTCACTCAGAAACTTAGTCACTTAGCAACTTAAAAAACAACAACTATGGAGAAATACGTTATCAAAAGAAATGGAAAATACGAACCGTTTGAGTCTTTTAAAATTAAAGATGCTATTGAAAAGAGTTTCAAAAGTGCCTCTGTAGTTGTTGAGGAAAGTATTTTTGATAGTGTTAATGAAATACTCGAAACCAAAGAAGTTTGGGCTGTTGAGGAAATCCAGGATTTAATCGAAAAAGCTTTCTTTGAGAATAATTATTTTGAAGTGATGCGTTCGTTTATGTTGTTTCGTCATACTCGCAAACTTCAAAGAGAACATGTAAACGGTTTGAACGACGACACTACTTATGTAGATAGTACGCAAACCATTGAAGAATATATCGAACAAACCGATTGGCGCATCAATGCCAATGCCAATACCTCCTATTCCAATGCGGGATTAGTCAATAATGTTGCTGGGAAAGTGATAGCTAATTATTGGTTGGACAAGGTATACACTAAAGAAGAAGGCTACGCACACCGTAATGGAGACATTCACATTCATGATTTGGATTGCCTTACTGGTTATTGCGCTGGTTGGAGCTTACGGGTTTTGCTGAACGACGGTTTCAACGGAGTTCGAGGACGTGTGGAGAGCAAAGCTCCTTCTCATTTTAGAGAAGCTCTGGGACAAATGGCCAATTTTCTTGGAATTTTGCAAAGCGAATGGGCAGGTGCGCAAGCCTTTAGTTCGTTTGATACCTATTTAGCTCCTTACGTCTTTGCAGACGATTTGTCCTTTGATGATGTACTGAAAGCCGTTCGTAGTTTTGTCTATAATTTGAATGTTCCTGCTCGTTGGGGACAATCGCCTTTTACGAATATTACTTTGGACTGGGTGGTTCCCGAAGATTTGAAAACTCAGATTCCGACCAAAAATGATTTGCATTTTTTCGAAAGTAATTTTAAATATGACCTTTTGGTACGTGCCAATGAAAGAGGTGTCGAAAAATTAACCGATTTGAGATATGAACATTTCCAGAAAGAAATGAATCTTATCAACAAAGCCTATTATACCGTAATGACCGAAGGTGATGCCAACGGACAACCTTTTACCTTCCCGATTCCGACGGTGAATATTACCGAAGAATTTGATTGGGATGGAGAAAACACCGAATTGTTGTTTGAAAACACCGCCAAAATTGGTTCGTCTTATTTTCAAAATTTTATTGGCAGTCAATATGTTTTGGATGAAAACGGCAACCAAATTGAAAACGAAAACGCTTACAAACCCAATGCGGTTCGCAGTATGTGTTGTCGTTTGCAACTGGATTTAAGGGAGTTACTGAAACGTGGAAACGGCTTGTTTGGTAGTGCCGAAATGACCGGAAGTATTGGTGTCGTAACCGTAAACATGGCTCGTTTGGGTTATTTATACAAAGGTGATAAGTTCGAATTATTCAAACAACTAGACCATCTTTTATACATTGCAAAAGCGACTTTGGAGAAAAAGAGAGTGTTCGTTCAAGAAATGTATGACCGTGGATTGTATCCGTACACCAAGCGGTATTTGCAACATTTCAGAAATCACTTTTCGACCATTGGTGTAAACGGAATGAACGAAATGATTCAGAATTTTACGAACAATGAAGACACTATTGCCTCCGACACTGGAATAGAATTCGCTGCCGAAATCCTGGACCACATTCGAAACCGAATGAAAGAATTTCAAGAAGAAACGGGAAATCTTTATAATCTAGAAGCAACTCCTGCCGAAGGGACAACCTATCGTTTTGCTAAAGAAGACAAAAAACGATATGCAGACATCATTCAAGCGGGTCAAGAAGAGAATATTTATTATACCAACAGCTCCCAAATTCCGGTAGATTTTACGCAAGACCCGTTTGAAGCTTTATTGTTGCAAGACCAATTGCAATGCAAATACACTGGCGGAACGGTGCTTCATCTTTATATGAGTGAGAAAATCAGTTCACCAGAAGCATGCAAGCAGTTTGTCAAAAAAGTAATCTCCAATTTCAAATTGCCTTATATCACGGTGACTCCCGTATTTAGCGTTTGTCCCGTACACGGTTATTTGAATGGCGAACATGAATATTGCCCAAAATGTGATGAAATATTGATTGAAGAGAAAGAGAAAAGTTTAAAGATTTAAGGGGTTAAAAGTTTAACTGGTGAACTGGTTAATGGTGAACTACAAATTTGAAATCTTATTACATCAATAATCTAAAACTTTAAACAATTTAGACACTAAACTGTTAAAACAATTAACCTCTAAACAATTTTAAACTCTAAACCTTTAAACAAATAACCAGTTAAACTTTTAAACAAAAAACCATGAAAACAACAGCACATCAAATTCTAGAAGAAAATCAAAAATTGAGAACAAAATGCCTGGTATATACTCGTGTAATGGGGTATCACAGACCAGTAGAAAGTTTTAACATAGGAAAAAAAGGTGAACACAAACAACGTACCCATTTTACAGAAAGAAAATGTTGCTAAACCAATTTATAGCATCACTCCATTTACCTTATTAGATTACCCACATAAATCAGCTTGCATTCTTTGGTTTGCAGGCTGTAATATGCGGTGTTTGTATTGCTATAATCCCGAAATTGTTTTTGGTAAAGGAAGTATTTCTTTCGAAAAAATATTAGAATTCTTGAACAGCAGGAAACAATTACTAGATGCCGTAGTCTTTAGCGGAGGCGAATGTTTACTTCACAAAAAGAGTATTTTGTTTATTGAAGAAGTCAAAAAAATGGGCTTTCTGGTCAAAATAGATACCAATGGTTCACAACCCAAAGTACTTGAGGAATTAATCAAAAAAGAGTTGATTGACTATGTTGCTCTTGATTTTAAGGCGATGCCAGATAATTTTGAAAAAATAACACAATCGAATCTTTTTATCCCTTTCGAAAAGTCACTACATTTATTGCTCGAAAGTCAGTTGCCGTTTGAAGTTCGAACTACCGTACATTCTGATTTACTTAAAAAAGAAGATATTCATCGAATGATTCTTTATTTGGAAAAAGCAGGATACGTAGGCAATTATTACATTCAGCATTTTGTAAACGGAACGACTACTATTGAAAAACTAGGGTATTCGTTTAAAGAATTAGAAAAAGAAAACCTTTCGACAGAAAAAATAAAAATACATTTTAGAGGGTGATTATTCTATTTTATTTATAAACCATTAATTTAAAAATAGCTCATGAGCGATACTAAACCATTAAAAAGAGCCCCTGAATTACAACCTGTAAGTCACGACCATCATCAAGGATTATTGCTATGCTGGAAAATACGCACTGGAATAAAAAAGGAAGTTCCTCTAGAATGCATTAAAGAATACACTGATTGGTTTTTTGAAAATCATCTAAAACCTCATTTTGAATTAGAAGAAAAATATATTTTTACGATTTTAGGCAATGATAATCCATTGATTGAACAAGCGTTGTCAGAACATAGTCGTCTCAAAGATTTATTCAACGCTACTACCGATTTAAAAGAAAATCTTAGTCTAATTGATAAAGAATTGGAAGCACACATTCGTTTTGAAGAGCGCGTATTATTTGCTGAAATTCAAAAAGTAGCCACCGCGGATCAATTAGCTAAAATTAAAGAAATCCATACAGAAGAAGCTTTTGTTGAAAAAGATGATAATACATTTTGGCTTTAAAATTATATTTTGAACCAATAATAAGTTAAGGCTTTATACCCATAATTTATCAATGGTTATATTTTTAAAATTCAGCAAAAAGTTACGGTTCGTATTAGAGATTGATTATGAAAAAACATTGGATAGTAATTTGTTTTGTAAATTTTTTTATTGCCTCGTTAATGGGACTGCTCCTTCGTTGGATGTATGTTTCCCCAATCGAAGGCGTGAATTTTCAGTTTTTAATGCATGGTCATTCTCACGTAGCCATGTTGGGCTGGGTTTATATGATGTTGTATTGTTTAATCGTTTATAATTTTATTCCAAAAGAAGCACAACAAAAACGAATTTACAATCGCTTATTTTGGATTACCGAAGTCGCCGTCATTGGCATGATGCTGGATTTCCCTGCTCAAGGTTATGCTTTTGTTTCTATCCTATTTTCTACCCTTCATATTTTTTGCAGTTATTATTTTGCTCGACTCATTTGGAAAGACGCAAAACCCACTACTTTCCCCGAAAAAAGAATGTTGCGCACCGCTTTACTTTTTATGGTTTTTTCTACTTTCGGTGTTTGGTGTTTGGGACCAGCAGTTGGATTACTAGGGAAATCAAGTGCTTTTTATCAAATATGTATTCAGTATTTTCTACATTTTCAATTTAATGGTTGGTTTCTGTTTGCGGTTTTAGCTTTGTTTTTTAAACAAATTCAGTTAAAAATTGACGAGAAGAAATTCCGTTTGTTTTACAGCTTATTCGTTATTGCAACGATCATGACTTTGGCCTTGCCGGTAAGTTGGTTTCTTACCAATCCTGTTTTTTATTGGATAAATGTAGTTGGTGTGGTGCTACAATTGGTTGCTGCTGTACTTTTTATTCAAAACGCTAGATCACAATTACAAGTCTTTTTTGGTACTTTATCTTCTTTAGAAAAAATAGTTTATGGTTTTGCATTACTTTCTTTAATACTAAAAATCGGAATTCAATTGATTGTATTATTTCCCGAATTAGCTCAAATGTCGCATCAAATCAGGAATTTTGTAATTGGATACATTCATTTAACCATGCTTGGTATTATCACTGGTTTTTTATTTGGATTTGCATTGAAAAATAATTTTATAAATGTTCAAAATGTTATTCAAAAATGGGGAATCCAAGTCTTTCTAACCGGTTTTGTAGCTACCGAAATGCTTTTATTTCTACAAGGTTTATGCTTATTCTTTGAAACGGGAATGCTTCCTCACTATTATCTAAGTTTGTTTGTAGGTAGTGTTCTTTTAGCCATTGGACTTTTGCTGATTACTGGAGATTTACTAAGTCATGTAAAAAGAAAACAAGTTACTACCCAAAACAATCCAATTTAACACCTAAAATAAAACTTATTTCGTAATTTTGACAAAAACAAATTATGTTTTCAAAAACCTGTGAATATGGCATTCGAGCCACCATTTTTATAGCTTCAGAATCTTATCAAAATAAAAGAGTTGGATTGAAGGACATTGCCAAAAAAATTGATTCTCCAGAAGCCTTTACTGCTAAAATCCTTCAGATTTTATCTAAAGACAAAATTATTGATTCTATAAAAGGTGTTGGTGGTGGTTTTGAAATTGAAAAGGAGAAAATGAAAGATATCAAATTATCACATATTGTAACGGCTTTAGAAGGAGATAGTATCTTTACAGGTTGCGGATTGGGACTCAGTCACTGTTCCGAGACACATCCATGTCCGGTTCATGATAAATTCAAAATCATTAGAAACGAATTAAGTTTCATGTTAGAGAATACAAATCTTGAAGAATTGGCTCTAGGAATTAAATCAGGAGATACCTTTTTAAGGTATTAATTTTGTTTTTACAAATCTAGAAATGAAAAAAATCCAACAAAATAGTTTTTATAAATACATTTTGTAATTCAATAATCGTTGAAAATACGTATGTATTTACAACAAATTCATAGTTAAACTAAAAAATCAAATTTATTAGGAATGAAAGATCTTAAAGAAAAAATATTGGCCTTGAAAAAAGAGAAAAATGCGGTTATTTTGGCCCATTATTATCAAGAATCCGATATTCAAGATGTAGCCGATTATGTAGGTGATAGTTTAGGGCTATCACAAGAAGCCGTGAAGGCAGATGCTGATATCATCCTTTTTGCAGGAGTACATTTTATGGCCGAAACTGCTAAGATTTTAAACCCATCTAAGAAAGTTATTTTACCAGATGCCAATGCAGGTTGCTCTCTTGCTGATTCCTGCCCACCAGATTTATTCAAAAAATTTACTGATGCACATCCTGATCATATCGTTATTACTTATGTAAACTGTTCTGCCGAAGTAAAAGCCTTGACGGATATTGTAGTAACATCATCTAATGCAGTAAAAATTGTAAATTCAATTCCAAAAGACAAACCTATTATTTTTGCACCAGATAAAAATTTAGGAAAATATGTAATGGAAGTTACGGGGCGTGAGATGTTACTTTGGGACGGTTCCTGTGTGGTTCACGAAGCTTTTTCGTTAGAAAAACTACTTGATCTTTATAAAGAACACCCAGATGCAAAGATTATAGCACACCCAGAATCGGAAACACATATTTTACAAACGGCAAAATACATTGGTTCTACAGCCGGTATGATTGATTTTGTAAAAACAGATCCTAACCATAAATATATTGTCGCTACTGAAGCTGGAATTTTGCACAAAATGCAACAAGAAGTTCCTAATAAAATTTTAATTCCTGCCCCAGCAAAAGAAGACAATACTTGTGCTTGTAGTGAATGCGGTTACATGAAAATGAATACCTTACAAAAATTATACAATTGCTTATTAAATGAATCTCCAGAAGTTACGGTTCCTGAAGACATTATCAAAAAAGCGTTGATTCCTATTGAACGAATGCTGGAATTATCAAAATAATGATCAAAACTAATTACCTAATTATAGGATCTGGAGTTGCAGGTCTAACCTTAGCTTTAAAAATAGCCAACCAATTTCCTGAGAAAACGGTCACTATAGTTACTAAATCTACTGCAGACGAATCTAATACTAAGTATGCACAAGGTGGTATTGCAATAGTAACGGACCAAATTGGAGATTCTTATAAAAAACATATTGAAGATACTATTATTTGTGGGGACGGTTTATGCGACCCCGCTGTAGTAGAAATGGTCATTAACGAAGGCCCTAAATGCCTTAAAGAACTCATTGAATGGGGTACCAAATTTGACAAAAACAATGAAGGTACATTAGATTTAGGAAAAGAAGGAGGCCATTCTGAAAACAGAGTTGTACACCATAAAGACCAAACAGGAAAGGAAATTGAACGTGCCATATTGAGTCAGGTGCAACTTAAAAAAAATATTGACGTACTAGCGCACCACTTTTCTATTGATTTAATAACAGATAACAACCGTTGTTTGGGGGCTTATGTTTTAAATCAATTAAATAAAGAAACTATTACCTTCACAGCTGATTTTACTATTTTAGCAACAGGAGGAATTGGTCATTTATATGGACACACCACCAATCCAATTATTGCTACTGGAGACGGAATCGCCATGGCTTACCGTGCTCACGCAGAAATTAAAGACATGGAATTTATACAATTCCACCCTACTTCATTATATGATAAATCAGTAGGCCCATCCTTTTTGATATCTGAAGCAGTTCGCGGTTTTGGAGCACATTTACGGACCAAAAACGGACATTTTTTTATGCTGGATTACGATGCTAGAGGCGATCTTGCTTCTAGAGATATTGTATCTCAAAGCATCGAAAAAGAATTATCCAAAACAAAAGATGATTGTGTTTACCTTGATTGCACTCATTTGAACATGGAGGCTTTCATCAATCATTTCCCAATGATTTATGAGCGTTGTAAAAATGTAGGTGTGGATATTGCCAAAGATTGGATTCCTGTAGTCCCTGCGCAACATTATATTTGTGGGGGAATTGCCGTAGATCAGTCTGGAAAAACATCCGTAGAAAATTTATTTGCTTGTGGCGAATGTTCGCGAACAGGTTTACATGGTGCTAATAGACTGGCTTCAAATTCTTTATTGGAAGCTTTGGTTTATTCAAATAAAATATATGAATTTTTAACCAATCCAAATTTAGAAATAAAAAAATCCCTATTTGAAATTCCAAAAGTAGAAGAAATAGAAAAATCTGAAATTGATTCTGAATATTTGACAACATTAAAAGTTAAACTTCAACATTTGATGAGACAAAATGCTGGAATCGTCAGATACGAAACTGATTTGCTAAATGCTAAAGAACAACTTTTGGAATGGGAAAAAGAAATAGAAAAAGTAGGCAAAATACATCAAACTAATACTTCTTATTACGAATTTTTAAACATGCTAACTATAGCAACGTTGATTGTTATACAATCTATCGAAAGACAAGGGAATTGTGGTGGTTTTATTAAATTTAAAAGGTAGTACCTCGCTAAATATGTAAGTTGAACAGTTATTCTGAAAAAAAGTTATAAATAAATTATATGCTTATTTTTCATATAATTCAACAAGGTTTATTAGAGCTTTCAGATAATTAAGAAGGAAGCAACATGTTCTACCGATAGTACTTTTCAACTTTTAATAGCGGTTTTATACAAACTTTGATGATAAATATTGAAGCTATGTACTCACATCAATAAGTAAAAGGTACGTGATTTATAGCCGTGATTAGTTCATTCGTTGCAATGACATAATTTACAGCGTTTTTTCTACAATACTTAGCTTATCCACATATTTACTTAGTGATTTTCCACCAAAACCAAAAACTTTATATTTTATACCGTTCAGTTTAAAAAGAAGCAGTAACTTGTGTTTTTCTATTGGTTCTACTAGAAAAAAAGGATTACATGAATAAAAAAATCGGGTTAAAAGAGGCCATTTCCATCGGAATAGGTGGTATGGTTGGTGGTGGGATTTTTGCAGTCCTTGGACTAGCTGTTTCCTTGGCGCAAGGAGGTACACCAGTCGCATTTTTATTAGCTGGAACTGTAGCTTTAATCACTTCGTACAGCTACGTTAATTTGTCCAAAACCTATCCTAACAGAGGAGGAACTGTTAAATTCATCAATCAAGGATTTGGTATTTCCGTTTTTAGTGGCGGTGTCAATAATTTACTTTGGGTGAGCTATATCATAATGCTTTCCTTGTATGCTTCTGCATTTGGCTCTTATGCTCCGAATTTATTTGAAATTACTGCTAACAAAAATATTGATTTTCATATTTACGCCAGTGCGATTATTATTATAGCTACAGCCATCAACTATTACAGCATTGCGGTTATAGGAAAAATAGAATCTTATGCCGTTATCATCAAATTGATTATTCTTATTGGATTTATTGGTATTGGCATTTATGGTTTAAATGAAAATCCAAATATTGCACAACTAGCCATCACCCATTGGGAATCTCCCGCGAAATTATTTGCTGGCGGGATGGTTATTTTTGTCGCTTATGAAGGATTCGAATTAATTGCAAATGCTGCTCCAGACATTATAAAACCTGAAAAAAATATTTCCAGAGCCTATTATTTTTCAGTGATTTTTGTAATTCTACTTTACATAATCATTGCTATTGTAACCGTTGGATCGCTTCCCTTTGAAAAAATCGCTACCGCCGAAGATTATGTTTTAGCAGAAGCCGCTAAACCTATGCTGGGGCAAATTGGCTTTTCTATTATAACAGTAGCCGCTTTAATATCTACCTTCTCAGCGATTAACGCATCACTTTTAGGAGGAAGCAGAGTAAGCTATGAAATTGCCGAAGATGATGAACTATCACATCATTTCCTTTCTAAACTTTGGAACCAACCCATAGGTTTGATGATAATGGCAATTGCTACTTTAATCTTGGTCAACACACTAGATTTAGAAAGTATATCTACGGCAGGAAGCGTAGGTTTTTTATTAATTTTCAGTATGGTTAATCTAGTAGGTTATAAACTTTCGACTGCTGTAAAGGGTAATAAAATAATTCCTTTGGTTGGATTCATCTTGTGCGTCTTTGCGTTAATAACGTTAATTCAGCAACAATTAATTTCCAATATCCTTGGCGTAATTATTTCATCAGTCCTCATTGCATTTTGCTTTACCGTAGAATGGATTCATAAAAGATAGCCAAAACCAACTAGAGTGCCCCGCTAAAACACCTCCAAAACAGTAAAATTGGAATGTGAAATTTCTAAGAAATGATAAACTTTGTAGTGTTTCTTTCTAAATCTTAGCCCAACTCTGTATTTTCATTTTACAAACCTCCGCGCAATAACACCAATAATGTTTATAAAATAGTACAATTGTCAATTTGAGCGCCGTCGAGAAACGCTATTACATCTTGACTGCGCTCAATGTGACAAAAATTAGATTAGACCTATATTGTACTTTGATATATCAAAACTTATATATTCTTATATTTCGTCTATGATTTAAAAAATCAGTACAAATCTGCGAAGCCAAAATTTATATGTTTGAACAAAAACAAACTATCTTTACCATTAGCAAATAAAATTTCGCTTCGTGAAATCAAAATATATACTTCCTCTTTTTCTCCTAGTTCAAATCCTTTTTTTAAAAGTAATAGCTTATTTCCCCGACTGGGTTGAAAGTTATTACAGTAATGGTTTATACCTCATTATTTCAAAAATATCCAGAATTACCTTTGGATTCTTCCCGTTTTCAGTAGGCGATTGTTTGTACGGAATTTTAATTTTTTTCATCATCAAATGGCTTTGGAAACAAAGAAAAAAGTGGAAACTACATTGGGAAAATAATCTATTGACGGTTATTAGTTTTCTTTCGGTTTTGTATTTTGTATTTCATTTGTTGTGGGGATTCAATTATTACCGCGAACCATTGTTTGAAAAAATGAATATCAACCGTGACTATTCCGATACAGATTTACTGGATTTTACCAAAAAACTGATAGTAAAAACCAATACTATTCAGCATCAAATCACCACAAATGACGGTCTAAAAGTAGTTTTTCCTTATTCGCAAGAAACTGTTTTTAACATGAATCTGAATGGTTATGAAAATTTAGCTCAAGAACATTCCTTTTTTTTCTACAAAAATAGAAGCACAAAAAAGTCATTAATTAGCTTGCCTTTGACTTATATGGGCTTTAGCGGGTATCTCAATCCCTTTACTAATGAAGCACAAGTCAATGATTTGATGCCCATGTACAATTTTCCTATTGTAACAGCACACGAAATGGCTCATCAACTGGGGTATGGTAGTGAAAGTGAATGTAATTTTATTGGGTTTCTAGCAACGGTAAAGAACCCGAATCTCTATTTTCAATATTCAGGTTATAGTTTTGCTTTACGCTATTGTTTGGGAAATTGGCAAATGCGTGATAAAAATACATACAAAGCTTTACTCAAAACCATTCATCCTGGAGTCCTAAAAAACTATCAAGAAAGTGAAGATTTCTGGATGCGTTATCAAAGCCCTATTGACAACGCTTTTCATGCGTTTTATGATCAATTCTTGAAAGCTAATCAGCAAACGGATGGAATGGATAGTTATAGTAAGTTCTTGAATTTATTGATTAATTATGAAAAAAAAGAGTTGCTAAGTTCCTAAGTTTTTTTTGGTTAACAAGGCATATCGTATATTTAGTAATACTTCAAAATTATGACCTACTACTTCATAATTCATATCTCCCTACAGTTCATCGCTCGTAAACGTTACAAAACTTCTCTTTTTATAAGGTCGAATAATTAAGCGGCTTTCTCTATCAAAACGGATGTAGTTGTACACCCAACTCAAGAAAACTACGGCCTTATTCTTGAATCCTATCAACGAAAAAAGATGGACAAACATCCAAACAAACCACGCAAAAACACCGTCAAAATGAAATCTTGGCAAATCGACTACGGCTTTGTTTCTGCCTATCGTTGCCATCGAGCCTTTATCGCAGTATTCAAAAGCTTCCATGGGTTTGTTAGTAATCAATCGTACTAAATTTTCACCCAAGACTTTTCCCTGTTGTAAAGCGGGTTGCGCCATCATAGGATGCCCTTGTGGAAAATCAGAGGTTTCCATACAAGCTACGTCTCCTATGGCAAAAAGATTGGTGTAACCTTTGATTTGGTTAAACCCATTCACACGAACGCGTTCTACTTTTTCGATTAACGAATCCGCCTGCAGTCCTTGAACTAAAGCACCTTGAACTCCTGCTGTCCAAATCACCGTTGCCGACTCAAAACTCAAATCGGTATTAGTCGTTACGGTGTGGCCATTGTAGTTTTTCACACGTACATTTTTCCAGATAGTAACCTCTAGACTTCTCAAAAACTTTTCGGCAGCCAGAGATGATTTTTCGCTCATAGTATTTAAAATACGATCCCCACTTTGAATGAGGTTGATCTGCATTTTGGTAATATCTAAGTCTGGATAATCTTTTTGGAGGATAGCTTTTTTCATTTCGGCCAAGGCTCCTGCTAATTCTACTCCCGTAGGACCACCACCTACAAGCACAAAATTGATGAGGCTATTTCTTTCTACTACATCACTGGTCAAGACCGCTTGCTCAAAGTTTTCCAAAATCAAACTACGAATATTCAGCGCTTGCGGAATGCTTTTCATCGCCATACTGTTTCGTTCGATTTCTTTATTACCAAAATAATTCGTTTTGGCTCCCGTTGCCATCACCAAATAATCATAAGTCAACTCCCCTATTTCGGTAATTATTTTTTGGCTCTTTGTGTCTATTTCCTGAACATTTGTTAATCTAAAATAGAAATTGTCATATTCCTGAATCACTTTCCGAAGTGGATAAGCAATCGAACCATCTTCCAGTCCTCCAGTCGCCACTTGGTACAACAATGGCTGAAAAGTATGGTAATTATTTTTATCGATAAGCACAACTTGAATTGCCTGTTTCTTGAGTGCCTTCGCCAATGCAATTCCAGCAAAGCCTCCGCCTATGATAATAATACGTGGTAAAGTTGAATGGGGTATATTCATTTTTTTTATTGATATACGATTAACTATTTTTGATTAACCCAAAATGAATGAAAACTAAAAACTGCGACTGACCACTATTAACTAGACTTCCCATTTCCTCAAGTCATTCAATCTTTCTTGCTCTTCGAGATCTTCAATTGAAATAACGTTCAAAAATGACGGATGTTGCTCAATAGCATATTCGACTTTTGCCACAATATCCTCTATGGTTTCATTTTCGTAATCGATTTCTAGGGGTTCTTTAATGATAAAGGACTGTAAAATTCCTTTTTTCTTGACACGCAATCCTTTTTTATCAAAAGAACGTCGGAAACCATCAATTACGATTGGAACCACAATCGGTCGGTGTTCTTTGATAATATGAGCCGTTCCTTTCCGCACAGGTTTAAAAGACTTGGTAGTTCCTTGTGGAAACGTAATCACCCAGCCGTCTTGAAGTGCTATTTTTATATTCTCAGTATCATTAGGATTGATTTCCTTTTTCTCTGTTACATCCACACCTTTGGCTCGCCAAGTACGTTCTACAGATATCGCTCCCGCATAAGCCATAATTCTTGGTAATAATCCCGCTTGCATAGTTTCTTTGGCAGCCACATAATAGATATTGAGTTTAGGTTGCCACATGTAACAAACGTTTTTAATACTATCCGTTCTCCCACTTAAACTAGCGTTAAACACATGGAACATCGCCACAACGTCAGCAAAATAGGTTTGGTGATTGGATATAAAAAGTACATTAGTGTCAGGCAAATTCTTAATAATTTCAGAACCTTCAATTTGCAATTCATTGAATCCTCTATAACGTCGGTGTGTTAAACCCCCAAAAAATCGGATTATCCATTTTTTCACAATCAATATATGTCCAAAAGGATTTCGTTTCAACAATCCCATAATTAGTTATTTTTTTTTTGAAAATTGATTTACGAATGTAGTGATTTTTAATTTCAATATTCTGTCTCAGTGTTCAGTGATCTGTTTATTTTGATTGTGAAAAATTATAGTGTTCAGTTGCAGTTTTCATTCGCTGCTTATTCATTTTTAAGGAATCACTGATTTTAAGACTTCTTTCAGTTCACTCAAAATCATAGCGGTTGCTCCCCAAACCATTTGACCTTCAATTTCAAAAGCAGGCACTTCAATTTCATGAGCATAAGAAGTCGTCATTTTAACTTTTACAATGATTTCATCACTCATGAAAACCGACAATGGCAATTCAATAATATGATCCACTTCGGATGGGTCTGGAACAAAATTAATTTCATTTTGACTAACTCCTAAAAAAGGATAGACCATAAAATTACTTGGCGGAATATAAATGGGTGAAAAATCTTTTTTAATTTCCACAAAATCTGGATGCACTCCTACCTCTTCATAGGTTTCTCTTAGGGCTGTTTGGGCAAAATCAACATCTTCAGACTCATATTTTCCACCAGGAAAAGCAATTTGTCCAGAATGTACACCATCATACAAGTTCCGAACTATCAATACCAAATGTGTCAAACTGGCTTTTGGATACAATAACATCATTACGGCAGCCGTTTTGATATCCTTTTTATCCAAATCAATATAATTTAATTGTTCCATGCGCTCCAATGGTGCCATTTTAGCATGCGCAGTCAATGCTGGTAATTCAGCATTAATAATATGGGGAACAATTTCTAAAAAATAGCGAAAATCCATAATCAAATCTTATTTTTGCAGTCTATAGCAACTATAAATATAGTCTAGAAAACAACATATCACAAATTTTGGCCAATCAAAACGCATAAATACATGTACAGTAAAGAAGAATCACAAAAGATAAAAAGAGAATTCTGGGTTAGTTTTGCCGAAAAACATCCACGTAAATGGGTTTTGTACGATACTAAAATCAAAGATTTTTCTTTTAAGTTTTTTGTAGATAACAAAAAAGCACAAGTATTAATTGACATTGAGCACCGTAGTGCTGAAAAACGTACCGCTTATTTTGAAAAACTGGAAGCCTTGAGAAGTATTCTTGAAGAGGAATTCATCAAAGACTTGGTTTTCGAAAAAGAGTATGTATTAGAAAGTGGTAAAACTATCAGTCGTATTTGGGTCGAAAAACAAGGAGTAGGTTTTAGTAACCGCTACCATTGGGATGCTATTTTTGATTTCTTTTTCGAAAAAATGAATGCTTTAGAATTGTTTTATCTAGAATATGACGAGTTTATTAAGGACATTGAATAGTTTTTTTTAAAAACATATAAGTCATTTAATTTTTTGTTCCGCAGAGATTCTCAGAGAAAAAACAGAGATTCATAAAGGTTTTTTTTAAACTATTAATAGCAAGAATTTCAAATGAGTATGTAGCACAAACAAACCGGACAGAGTAATTGCTAAGAACATAGTAATCACGTTTGCGGCATCGTTTTTAGCAGTAAATAATTCGCGTTGCAAACGAGCACCAGCCTGATATCAACAATAATGTAAGTGTTTTATTTTATGCTCCAAATTGTCTTAAATGATGATCAAAATGTTTCCATTGTAAAACTGCCCATTCTTCTGCTGTGAAATTTCCAAAAAAAGAATGAGGGTATTTGGTGCATTTTTCAGCTCCATTTTCATAAAATTGCTTTACACTTTGAATTGCTTTGCTTTTTTCTTTTTCAAATTCCTTTTTATCTGTAAAGACATAGTTTTTATCTGTTGGCGAGTTTATGTCCATTGGTTTATCATTTAGAAATTTCTTTTTGAGGAAACCTCCAATAATACGGCCAATGAACATTCTTTTTGGAGAATTTTGTCCCAATGCTGTCTCAAGAGATATGTTAGTATGAGCCAACATTTGAGCTATGTACATTTTGCCCCATTGTCTTTCTAAGTTTGGTTGAAGGTTTTCTAATCTTTTTAAAATACCTTTGACATCATTTTGATTGTATAAGTTATTCATTTTTTTTCTAAAAATAATTTTGAATGCTAGTGCGTTTTGCGTGAGAGGTTGAAGCGGCATCCTTTTTGGGCTGGCTTTTCTGCCAGGACAAAAAGATTTAGCGTAAAACCCGACCCCTTTTTTCGACGGGGCACGCACAAATTATTACCTGAGTTCTCTAAGCATTAAAAATATTGTAGAGGATAATCCTATCACCAAAATTAATATACAATTGTTTTCGGTTTCCTTGATTTTTTCGAGTGATAATAGAGAGTGTACAATTTTCGCCATCGATATTTTTACACATAAAAGAATAAACGATATCAGAATCATTTTCTTCTGCTGGAGCATAAGTGACAATGTCATATACTTGAATAATTCGAGAATAAACCACGATACGGTTTTTATTAGTATCTAAATTTACCACTAGATTCACCAACTCTAAATTGGACCATTCGCCCCATTTTCCTCTATCATTTTTCTCTAAAACACTCACACCAGAAGTCGTAAACTTATAAGACTGGCTATACAATTGTTGCATGCCAAAACTTAAAAAAAACAATAAGAAACTTAATTTTATTGGGGACTTTTTAATCATTAGATAATACTATTATTTTGTATTGCTATTCTTGCTTCTTCATATTCTTTTACCATAGATGTTACAATATCTGTGGCTGTTTTTACCTCATGTATTATTCCTGCTACTTGCCCTATTTCGAGTTCGCCTTGTTCTAAATCACCTTCAAACATTCCTTTTTTTGCTCTAGAGCGACCTAACAAAGTCTTTAAATCATCCGTAGTTGGGCAACTTTTATACAATTCCTGAACTTCTTGATAAAATTTATTTTTTATCAATCGCACTGGAGTTATTTCTTTCAAAGTCAACTGTGTATCTCCTTCTTTTACCGCTACAATCAAATTCTTGAAATTTTCATGAGCAGAAGATTCTTTAGAAGCTGCAAAACGACTTCCTACCTGTACCGCATCAGCACCTAGCACCATGGCGGCTAACATCCCTTGTCCAGTTGCAATGCCTCCCGCGGCTATTAATGGAATATGGATTTGTTCTTTAACCATTGGAATCAGCGTAAAAGTAGTGGTTTCTTCTCTTCCATTGTGACCTCCAGCTTCAAAACCTTCCGCCACCACAGCATTTACTCCAGCTGCCTGTGCTTTTAATGCAAATGTAGCACTGCTCACAACATGAACAACGGTAATTCCATTTTCTTTCAAAATTGGCGTCCAAGTTTTAGGGTTCCCTGCCGAAGTAAAAACAATTTTCACCCCTTCTTCAATAATAATTTTTATTATTTCTTCAATATTTGGATACAACAAAGGAACGTTGACACCAAAAGGTTTTGAAGTGGCTTTTTTACATTTTTGTATATGCTCTCGCAAAACTTCCGGATACATAGAACCTGAACCGATTAATCCCAATCCTCCAGCATTACTAACAGCACTGGCAAGCTTATAGCCACTGACCCAAACCATTCCAGCTTGAATTATTGGATATTGAATATTAAAAAGTTGGGTAATTCTATTCATCAACAAAATTATTTATAGTTTAATAATTTTTCCTGTTTTGATAGAGCTATTAAATTCTAATTTATAAATATAGGTACCACTTTCTAAAGATTCCAATGATATTGGCGCATCCGAAACTATATTTTTGTAGTCCAATACTTTATTCCCTGATACCGAATAGAAAACGACATTGACTCCCTGTACAGATTGTGGAAAACTTACTTTCACAAGACTTGCTGTAGGATTAGGATTCAAATGAATAGCCCCCATAACATCCTCTTCCATATCTGGGAATTGCAATCCCAAAGCCAAATTAAAATCAGGTATACCATATCCGTATTGAGGACTAGGAGTCGAAAATTTATCGGCTGAATTCACAATCATATCTTTAATTTCTTGATTGGATTTATTAGGAAAAGCTTGCCACAAACAAGCTACCATTCCTGCCATAATAGGCCCCGAGAAAGAAGTTCCACTGGCTGCAATTATATTACCGTTTTCATCAGACAAAACAGTAGATTGTCCTTGTGCCATTACATCTGGCTTGACCCTACCATCATAAGAAGGTCCAATTGAACTAAAACTAGCTTTACTCCCATTAGCAGTAACTGCACCTACAGCCAGAACTGAAAAAGCATCTGCAGGAGAACCTATATGAGGCTCGGATTCAGTTCCATCATTTCCTGCTGAGGCCACTACAATCATTCCTCTTGAAAAAGCAATGTTAGCCCCTTTAGAAATAAAAGTAGCATCACCTGTCATGTCTTCATAAGTATGATTATAAGCTGGATTTGTATGATCCCCCAAATACCCTAAAGAGGTATTAATAATATCGACACCTAAACTATCTGCTTTTTCTGCAGCTTCCACCCAATAGGATTCTTCCACTGGGTTTTCTTGTGAATTATCTTCTGTAATGAATAAATAATATGATGCATCTGGAGCCGTACCTACTAAAGCGTTTTCTTTGTAGCCCCCCATGCTTGACAACACATAGGTTCCATGGTTGTTTCCCGCATAAAAATTTGCATTTCGAGTCACAAAATCATAGCCTCCTAAAATTTTGTTATTATCTCTTAAACGTTGAAAGGGTTGCACCGTATTCACACCCGGAAAACCGGCATCTAAAACCGCAATAATTAACCCTGAACCGGTATAATTTTGTTGGTGTAAAGCGTCACCTTTCAGCATTTTTATTTGATTATCGGAGGTTCCGTACGCAAAATTCACGCGGCTATTACTGATTTTGGATTCTATTTTTGATTTTGAAGTATTGACTGATTTTGCGGTTATATTTAATGATTTATCTGCAAAATGGACGTTACTTACAAAACCAAATGATTTTAATGAATTAATTGTCGAGACAGAACCACGAATATGAAGTGCATTCAACCATTTGGATTTAGCCAAAACAGTAATCCCGTCAACTGATTTTACTTGGCTAATATAAGATGGATTAATTGGAATATCTTTAAAATCTAAGGCGATATTTTGTTTGAAACGTCTATCTAGGGCTCTTTGTGAAAGCATACTCAAAGGAGAATCATAATACACTTGTTCATTGGATTTAGCATTAAAATAAACCCATGCATCGTCCTGAGACCAAGCAGTCAAGGAAACTAGAAAGACCAATAATAGTGTGATTTTTTTCAATTTCAACAAAAATATAAGTGCAGTGTCAAATATAATAAATAAACACTAATTCCTTATCTTTTTGAAGACTTACTGAAGTGATTAACCTCTTTTTCTGCTAAATACATGAAAACTAAGAAATTACCCCTGAACCAAGTAACTCATCTTCATGATGCCAAGCTACAAACTGTCCTTCGGTGATTGCAGATTGAGGATCTTCAAAACTGACAAACATACCTTCTTCAACTTGATATAAAGTTGCTTTTTGCAAAGGTTGTCTGTAACGAATACGAGCCATTACTTCCAGTGTTTCTCCATTCTTCAAGGCTAAATCCGTACGAACCCAGTGTACTTCAGGTTTATCAACAAACAAGGCTTTCCTGAATAATCCAGGATGCTGGGCTCCCATTCCCGTGTAGATAGTATTGGTTTCTACATTAGTTGCTATGACAAATAAGGCTTCTTTAGTTCCACCTACATTTAATCCTTTGCGTTGACCGACTGTAAAATAATGAGCACCTTGGTGTTTTCCCACTACTTTTCCCATCGTAGGAGTGTACTCTATTTTTTTAGAAGCTTGGATGATTGACTCTAATTCTGACAAGCCTTCCGGTTTTTCAACGGCATAAATAGAATCTGCGGCATCAATTTGGATAATCAAACCTTCTTTAGGTTGTAATTTTTGTTGTAAAAACTCTGGTAGACGTACTTTTCCGATAAAACAAAGTCCTTGTGAGTCTTTCTTTTCGGCGGTAACCAATTCCATTTCGGCGGCAATTTCTCTTACTTCTGGTTTTGTCAATTCTCCAATTGGAAATAAAGCTTTAGATAACTGATCTTGTGATAACTGACAAAGAAAATAAGATTGATCTTTATTATTATCCGCGCCTGCTTTTAACTGATAGACGGTTTCACCTTCTAATTGGATTTCTGTTTTTCTGCAGTAATGTCCTGTGGCTACATAATCCGCTCCAAGACTTAAAGCAATTTTCATAAAAACATCAAATTTTATTTCGCGATTACAAAGTACGTCAGGGTTTGGAGTACGCCCTTTTTCGTATTCATTGAACATATAGTCCACAATTTTTTCTTTATATTCTTCGCTTAAATCAACTGTTTGGAAAGGAATCCCTAGTTTTTCAGCTACTAATAAAGCGTCATTACTATCCTCCAGCCAAGGACAATCATTAGAAATAGTAACCGAATCGTCATGCCAGTTTTTCATGAATAGTCCAATTACCTCATAGCCTTGTTGTTGCAACAAATAAGCTGCTACACTTGAATCAACTCCTCCTGAAAGACCTACTACGACACGTTTCATTATTCCTGTTTTTTATGAGGGTGCAAAGGTACAAAGTTTTAAAACGATATTATCTTTAACTATTGTTAATTCGAGTAAAATGGTTAAGTTTGACGGAGAAGTGCTCAAATTTTAAACTATATAAGTCCTATAAGTAATGAGAACGAAATAAGGTCGTGTGTTTTTTTTTATAAAATTTACCTGTAACGACGAATGGACTTGAGTTTTTTTTTATACGACTACAAATAGTTCCTAATACCTAAGTTTATTCTACTTAGCAATGCGCTGATCATTTTAAACCATATAAAAAATAGAAGTGCATATAAGTGTTGTTGCGCTAATAAACTCTATAAAGTCATTGTTAGGTATAAAGCAATCACGTTTGCTACATCACCTACCGTTTCATTCTCTTTGTGTGATTGCTAAGCTTTGCTCACAATAACAGGATCTCTGAGAATCATTAAAAATCAAGTCAGTGTAATTTACGGCAAAACTATTTCGCCTTGGCTGGTTTTGGATTTTGTGGCAAACTCATATTCGATTCCTTAGTCAATTTTCCATTTTCATAAAATTTCCAAATACCCATTTTTTTTCCATTGAAAAAATTTCCTTGTGAAACGATTTGCCCATCTGCTTCTTTATAAATAGCGAGACCATTGAATTCATTTGCTTTATAAAACGATTCTTCTAATACAATTCCGTTTTCAGAATGCTTTTTATAAATACCCTCTTTAAGTCCGTTTTTATAATTTGTTTCTTCAGCGATTTTCCCACTAGTGTAAAAAACAGAACGTAAACCCTCTAGTTTTCCATTTTTGTAATTTTCTTTAGTCATTATGACTGGCGAAGCTTGATGGTAATATTTCCACTCACCTTCAAATTGTTTGTTGACAACTTTACCCTCACTTACTTTATTCTTGGCTTGATCGTAAAAAACAGTATATGCACTTCCGTCAACAGCACTAAACTCACGTGTAGCGATGACAGAACCAACCATAGTATCATCAAAGAATTTAAAAATACCTACTTCTTTTCCGTGGGCAAAAGTTCCTTCATACTTAGGTCTTTTAGATTCTCCATGCACCCCTTTCCAAATTCCATCTTTCTTACCGTTAGCGTCAAGTTGATTGGAATTGGTTTGGGCTTGTAGACCAAAACTCAATAGTATTAAAAATAAAACAGTAAGACTTATTTTTTTCATGGCTATAGTGGACTACTGGATATGTACTTAATTAATGTTAACGTTTTTCAGCAGATAAAATTACGTCTAAAAACAAAAAAATCCCGAATGAACGAGATTTTTTTGATTGAATTATTTCTTTTTTTGTTGTGCTTTGTTAGCCTCTTGTTGCTCCATTACATCTTGTAATTTTTGTTGGAACTTACTTGGCTTTTTAGGCTCTTTCTTTTTGTTTTCTTGAATTTGAGCGTGAATTTTATCTTCATCCACAATATAATTCTTGATAACCAATAACAATCCGATTGAGATTAAGTTGGAAATAAAGTAGTACAAACTCAATCCTGATGCGTAACTATTGAAGAAAAACAACATCATTAATGGTGAAACATAAATCATGATTTTCATCATCTTAGCCATGTCCGGCATTCCTTCTTGCGCTGGAGCAGCCATTTGTTGGTCACCCGTTGTCAATTTCATATAGAAGAAAATGGCGATAGACGCTAAAATCGGGAACAAACTAATATGGTTCCCGTAAGCTGGGATACGGAATGGTAATTCGTAAACCGAGTCAAATGATGATAAATCGTCTGCCCAAAGGAACGGTTTCTGTCTTAAACCAATAGCAGATGGGAAGAACTGAAATAAGGCATAAAACACCGGCATTTGCAACAAACCTGGAATACAACCCGCCATAGGATTCACTCCCGCTTTATTGTATAATTTCATGGTTTCCTGTTGCTTCTTCATTGGGTCTTTTTTGAACTTCTCACCCAATTCAGCAATTTCTGGCTTCAAAACTTTCATTTTTGCTTGTGACAAAAATGATTTATAAGTTATCGGAGACATCAATAATTTAATCAAAATGGTAAACAAAATAATTGCCCAACCATGTTCCATAAACGCACTCAATAAACCGTACAAAGGAATAAAAGCATGACGGTTGATCCAACCGAAAATCCCCCAACCTAATGGAACAATTGCTTCTAAGTTTTTGTCATACGATTTTAAAAGTGTGTAATCTGTTGGTCCAAAATACCAGTTCATTTTTTGGTCAATTTCACCGTTTTTAAAAGCCAAAGGTACTTGTGCTTTAAATTGTTTGGTGAAAGTAGTATCTACATCTTGGTCAATTACTAAGTTGTTAGAGTACAATTCCGCTTTCGAAAAAGGTTCATTACTCAATAATATAGAAGAGAAAAAGTGTTGTTTGAAGGCGATATAAGATACTTTTTCAGGATTATCAGTTTTATCAGTACCTTGTCCTAAATAATCTGTTTTTTCATCTTCGTATTCAAAATACATTTCAGCATAACGATTTTCGTAAGTAATACTTTTTTCGTTAGCATAAGTTTTTAAATCCCATTGTAATTCTAATGGTTTTGAAGTAACCAAAGCATTGCTTAACCCTTGTGTTTGAATTTCAAAATCAAGCATATAATTATCCGCTTTCAACACATATTTATATTCTAAATAAGCATTATCCGCGGATTTTAAACGCATAGAAAGAATTTGATCATCACCATTTTTAGTTAGTGTAGGCTCAAAAAACAAATCTTTAGTATTTAAAGTATGGTTGTCTTTGGTAAACAATTGAATGTTTAAACTCGAATTATTGTCTTGGATTAGCTTCACTAATTCCCCTGAACCTTTTTTGAATCTTTCAAAATTCTTCAAAGTAGCTTCAACAATATACCCCCCTTTATTAGCTATTTTTAAGCTAACTAATTCATTTTCGATTGTAGTAAAATCTTCTTTTGCAGACGGTAAAGTAGCCGAAAAAGCAAAACTTCCTAATGACTTTTGCAATTGAGCAACTTGTAGAGAATCTCCGGGAGTAACAGCTACTGATGTAATTGTTTTAGCTACTTCTTCCGTTTTAATTATTTCTTTAGCAACCAATTCTTTTTGTGCTTTTTCAGCAGCAATTTTGGCTTCATCTGGTTTATTTTGGTACATTATCCAAATTAATATTCCAAATATCAATGCAAAACCGATTAACGAATTGGGATCAAATTTTTTTTCTTCCATTATAATTTATAAAAAATGTTTAAAATCTAAAAATTTCCGTTTCTAAGATAGAAACGGAAATTTTGGTAATTATTTCTTTTTTGATTGTACAGCTGCTGCAACGAAGTTTACAAAAAGAGGGTGTGGATTTACCACAGTACTCTTATATTCTGGATGGTATTGTACTCCAATGAAAAATGGATGATCTTCGATCTCTACTATTTCAACCAATCCTGTATCTGGATTTACACCAGAAGCCTTTAAACCTGCTTTTTCTAGTGCACCAAGATATTCATTATTGAATTCATAACGGTGACGGTGACGTTCAGAAATCATTGTGTCTCCGTAAATTTTGTATGCTAAAGTATCAGGCTTGATTTGACATTTCCAAGCTCCAAGACGCATTGTACCACCCTTCTCTGTAACATTTTTTTGACTTTCCATCAAATTCACTACTGGATCTGGAGTATCACTATTCATTTCTGTCGAATTAGCCTCTGCTAATCCTAATACGTTTCTTGAATATTCAATAACCGACATCTGCATTCCTAAACAAATACCCAAAAATGGCATTTTATTTTCACGTGCATAACGAACAGCTGCAATTTTCCCTTCGATTCCTCTTTCGCCAAAACCTGGAGCAACAAGAATTCCGTCTAAACCTTTGAATTTTTCAGCAATATTTTCGTCGTCAATGTATTCTGAGTGAATTGAAATCACATTAACTTTAGTTTCGTTTGCTGCACCAGCGTGTATAAACGATTCTAAAATAGACTTATAACAGTCTTGCATTTCAACATATTTCCCAATCAAACCGATGTTTACAGTATGTTTTGGGTTTTTGATTCTCTTTAAGAAAGTGTTCCACGTTTTTAAATCTGGAGCTACTTTTTTAGGCAGGTCTAATTTCTTCAAAGCCACAATATCTAATCCTTCTTCAAGCATTAAATTGGGCACTTCATATATAGTAGAAGCATCGATAGATTGAATAACAGCTTCTCTTTTTACATTACAAAACAACGCTAGTTTATTACGAATTTCATTTGAAATTTCGTGCTCTGTTCTACATACTAAGATGTCCGCTTTAATACCGCTTTCCATCAATGTTTTTACAGAGTGCTGTGTAGGTTTTGTTTTCAACTCACCAGCAGCAGCTAGATAAGGAACTAACGTTAAATGTATTACAATAGCATTATGTTCTCCCATGTCCCAAACTAGTTGACGCACAGATTCGATATAAGGCAAAGATTCAATATCCCCAACAGTTCCACCAATTTCAGTAATAACGATATCATAATCACCTGATTTACCAAGCAATTGCATTCTATCCTTAATTTCGTTAGTGATATGAGGAACTACTTGAACGGTTTTTCCAAGGAATTCTCCTCTTCTTTCTTTCTCAATAACAGAAAGGTAAATTCTACCTGTAGTAACGTTATTGGCTTGTGAAGTAGGAACATTCAAAAAACGTTCGTAGTGTCCTAAATCCAAATCGGTTTCAGCACCATCATCTGTTACATAACATTCCCCATGTTCATAAGGGTTTAACGTCCCCGGATCCACATTCAAATAAGGATCAAACTTTTGAATTGTTGTACGATATCCTCTGGCTTGTAACAATTTCGCTAAGGATGCTGCAATAATTCCCTTCCCTAAAGAAGAAGTCACACCACCTGTAACAAAAATATATTTCGTTTGATTCATTCTGTATTGATTTGTATTGTAATTGTATAAAAAACGATGCAAAAATACGATTATAAATTGGGATTATGCTAATTTAAAAAAGAGATAATTTGGAAATTTGACAATTGGTTAACAGATTCATTTTTACATTAAAAACCGCTATTTATTTAACTAATTATCTAGTTTTTGGATACCTTTTTTTAATATTTCGTATCAATTCCTCTAAACCATTTAATTTTAATTCATAAATTAATTCGAGTTGTTGCCCTAATTCGCCTTTCGGAAATCCTTTATTGTGGTACCAGACTACGTAATACTCAGGTAAATCGATTAAATAGCGTCCTTCGTATTTACCAAAAGGCATCTTGGTATGTGCTAGTTTAATGAGTTGTTCTTGATTTTTATCCATTTATATCATTTTTGGCTCCGCAGAGATTCTCAAAGGGAACGCAGAGATACACTAAGTTTTATTTTTGGTAAATTCTATTCGTGTCTAAAACGGCAATCTAGATTCTTTTTTGAAACATACAGAGACATACAATTTTATTTGTCTTTATTTTAGGCGTGTCACTTTCAAAGGACACAAAGATTACTCTGTAAAATTATTTTAAATTATAAAATAATATGTAAGAATAGCTTATACATTGCCTCTAATTAAAAGAATTACTTCTGATTTTTTATTTATAAAATCAATATTCTAAAAAAACTACCCCCAATTAAAACTAATTTTCTTTTCGATATCTGAATGTAAACTCAAGAAAACGGGACAAGTCATCGCCGCTCGTTCTAATATGGTTTTGGTTTTATCATCAACCATAACATTCATATCAAATTCAATTTCGATTGCAGCAATCATCCTTGGCGCTGCTTTCATGACTTTAGTAACAGACGCAGTTGAACTAGCTAAATCCACTTGCATGTCTCTCGCTTTGATCCCCATAATGGTAAACATACAACTTGCTAAAGCATTGGCCACAGTATCTGTTGGTGAAAACGCTTCTCCTTTTCCGTTATTATCTATTGGCGCATCAGAAATAATTTCAGTTCCTGATTGTAAGTGAATAGACGATGTTCTTAAATCTCCTAAATAAGTTACTTTTGAGGTCATTATTTTGCTTCTTTAATAGTTAAATCTGAATCGTAATACAGGATAAACACGCCTTTATTGGTATATCCACCATCTGATTTACGGTAATATTCAAACTGATTATCGATTTGCTTGGTCGCTATTGAATTAACCGTTTCTTCAAATTTCACATCCTGAACCAATCGCATCATGGTATCAAAAGTCACATCAAAACCACGAGTAGCATAGGTTCCTGGATAAATATTATTAATTTTTTTATAATTTTTATCAAAAACCATAGCTTCAGGACTTACACTTTCACGAGTAACTGATGGGTACATCAGTTTTAATTTGACCAAATTATCAAACTTTATTTCTTCAAAATCTAAGGTATCATTAGGCTCCAAAATCACTAATTGCACTTCGTATTCATTCTTTACCCCTAACATCATAGCTATGGTCGTTTTTATCATCCAAGTATTAGCGGTTTCCATCACCACATAATTCATCTTCCCTTTTACCAAAAGACTTTTAAAACTTTCAACGGAAACGCTTCCTCGATCTGTAAAAGCTACAAAAGAAACTCCTTTTTGGTTCTCCTTGATATATTTAATAATAGATATTTTCTTTCTATCTACTACTGCCATGATATTCCCTCCATTGGCACGCATAAAATCAAACATGGTATTTTTTACCGCATCAGTCGAAGGAATGGTTTGGTATAAATTACGAAACGGATTCCCTACATCTTTAGACAATGGAGAAATAACTGGCGTATTGGTTTCTGTTAATAATTTTGCCACCACCTCAGCATTACTTTGGTAGAATGGCCCAACAATAGCATTAGCACTGTCCAGCTTCTTACGCTGAATAAGCGAAGCCACATTAGAACCATATTTATTTTCTTGTGAATCATAAATCTCAATATCAATTGGCAAGCCTAACACTTTAGCCGAATCAATTGCCATCAACGCTCCAGAATAAAACTCTAAAGTCATATTCAAAAACTTATCTTTCTTCAATCTTTCCATTGTCGAATTAACGGTATCTCCTTCTACATTCGGAATATTAAAAGGCAATAACATCACCAATCGCTTACGCCTCCCTTCAGCAATGATTTTAGACAAGGAACCAAATTCTTTTTTCTCTTGAAAATTGGAAATGATATTCGCAGGAACTTTCAAAAGCATCCCAATAGAAACACCTGTTTTCATAATAGGATTAAGCGCAATTAACTCCTCTTGCGTCAAATCAAACTTCTTAGACAAACTATATAAAGTTTCTTGAGGCTTCACCTCATAACTTGTATATTCCATCAGAGGTATTGAATTCAACGGACTTGGTATACTACTCTCTTTTTTAAACCCTACCGTTTCTATAGGAGTTACTTCCTTTGGTCGGTTTCCTTTTATCAATAATTTAAATCCAATAGGGAAATTTGAAATTATCTCTGGATTACATTTTTCCAATTCTTCAATCGTTAAATCGTATTGTTTCGCAATCGAATATTTCGTTTCTTTAGGAAGGACTTCATGATATAATGTCTTTTCAGGAACAAGGACTACTACTGATTTCTCAACTGCTTTAGCCGTATTTTTAGTTGGAATAAGTAAAACTTGTCCAATTTGTACACCGTCAGTTTCTAAAAAGGGATTAGATTTTATAAGTTCCTCTTCTGTAAGATTGTACTTTTTACAAATACCATACATCGTTTCCTTTGGCATCACCTCGTGGGAAGTCGTTTTCAAAATAATTTTATCAGGCACAGCTGCAGATACAACAGTAGGTTTTACAGCTGGCACAACAGCAGGTTTGTATCCTGCTTTATTTGGAATCAACAAAACCGTATTTGGCTTCAATCCTCTTTGAGCGTCTGGATTGAGTTGGTAAATATCATAGGGCGTTACTTGGTATTTTTGAGCAATCTGAATAATAGTTTCATCTGCCGCAACTTTATGTGTGATGGTTTTCCCTTGAGAAAAACTAGATTGTACAACTAAAAAAAAGCTAAGAATACAGGCAAAAAAGTACTTCATTATTTAATTTTATAGAAATTATTATTTCAACGATAACAAAACGGTATCAAATTTTATTCCAAAAATTTGATACCGTTTCTATATTTATTCCAATAAACTAATTGTGCTTATTCCCACTCAATAGTTGCTGGCGGTTTAGAACTGATGTCATACACCACTCTATTCACTCCTTTTACTTTGTTGATAATGTCGTTAGACACCTTCATCAAGAAGTCATAAGGTAAGTGTACCCAGTCAGCCGTCATTCCGTCAGTAGATTCTACCGCGCGCAAGGCAACCACTTTTTCATACGTTCGCTCATCACCCATAACACCAACACTGTTCACAGGAAGCAAAATCGCTCCTGCTTGCCAAACTTTATCATACAATCCCCAAGATTTCAACCCGTCGATAAAAACTTTATCAACATCTTGCAAGATTTGTACTTTTTCCAAGGTAATATCTCCTAAAATACGAATCGATAATCCAGGTCCCGGAAAAGGATGTCTTCCTAACAATTCAGGATCAATTCCTAATGAAGCTCCTACTCTACGTACCTCATCCTTGAAAAGCATGCGTAAAGGCTCTACAATTTTCAATTTCATATAATCAGGTAAGCCACCCACATTATGGTGAGATTTAATCGTAGCCGAAGGTCCTTTTACCGAAACCGATTCAATTACATCAGGATATATAGTTCCTTGAGCCAACCAAGTCACATCTTCAATAAGGTGTGATTCAGCATCAAAAACTTCAATAAAAGCATTCCCAATCGCTTTTCTTTTCAACTCAGGATCTGTAACTCCCGCCAAAGCAGTATAAAAACGCTCCGAAGCATCTACTCCTTTCACGTTCAAGCCCATACCTTCGTATTGATCCAGTACGCTTTGAAATTCGTTTTTACGAAGCAAACCGTTATTTACAAAAATACAGTAAAGGTTTTTTCCAATCGCTTTGTGCAATAAAACTGCCGCAACAGTAGAATCTACTCCACCCGAAAGTCCCAAAACTACTTTATCATCCCCTACTTTCTCTTTCAACTCTGCCACCATCTCTTCAACAAAAGCGTTTGGTGTAAAGTTTTGAGGCACTTCGGCAATTTTCACCAAGAAGTTCTCCAACATTTTTCCACCTTCAGTTGAGTGAAAAACCTCTGGATGGTACTGAATCGCATAAGTCGTTTCCCCTTCAATTTTGTAAGCCGCAAACTCCACATCGTGAGTACTTGCTAATTTAACTCCATTGGTTGGTAACGCCTTGATACTATCACTATGACTCATCCAAACTTGACTATTTGGCGAAATCCCTTCAAAGAAAACTTCGTCTTCCTTAATGTATGACAAATTCGCTCTACCATACTCTCTCGTGTTCGATGCCGCAACTTCGCCACCCGAAAAGTGAGACAAATATTGCGCCCCGTAACACACGGCAAGCAATGGCAATTTGCCACGTATTTGCGACAAATCTGGGTGTGGCGCATCTTCTCCGCGTACAGAGAAAGGGCTACCTCCTAGAATTACTGCTTTATAACTGGACAAATCATCTGGAAAATGATTGTAAGGAAAAATTTCGCAGAATATATTTAATTCGCGAACTCTACGCGCAATCAGCTGAGTGTATTGCGATCCGAAATCTAAAATAAGTACGTTGTGTTGCATGGGCGCAAAATTACTTTTAAAATTTGGATTGTAAAAACGGAATTATATATTTTTTTTACTCTTCCCAAAAGTCACTTTTAATACTCCTAAAAATAATCATCTAGGCTTGCCTCCACTATAAAAAGGGGATAAAAGCAGTTTGCGTTTACAAAGCCCCTTTTTATAGTGGTGGTAGGCTTTCGGCTCCGCCGCGGCGGATTGCCTCTATCCTTCACGCGAGATTTTGCAAGGATTGACGAGTTGAAAAAAGACAGAAAAAACTTGGAGGGATGTTTTGTGAGTTGAAGAAAGATCATTAAACTTGTGGAGATTAAAATTTACGTGAAGTAACTATGGAAGAAAAAAGCAATAGAATAATTAAATATTCCATTTATATTTTAATATTGATAAATTTTATCCTGACACATATTGAAACTAAAGACATTGACTTAAGCTATAAAACTTCAACTACAGGAGTATTACAATTTAGACTTTTACTTCCAATTGTAATTTGTTTAGCTATTATACTTTTTAGAAAAAAAACTACAACGAACATAGTTAAAACAATATGTTCCGTTCCCTTTTTAGTTTTGGGAACAAATTGGTTTGTTGTTTTTTCTTTTACAAATTACAGACTACACTGGAAGTATCCAATGATTTTAATGTCTATTATTCTTTTACTAATATTTACAATATTAAATAATACGTTTTTCAATATAGATTGGAAAAGAAAAAAAACTAACTAGTTATTATTCACTAGTCATAGTGTTTTTAACCCCGATCGCGCACGTTTACAGACAGTAGTTAGCACAGTCCCGACGCTTCGGGATTCCTGTGTCCGCAAAGAAAATCCACAAGGAGATATTCAACAAAAAATCTTGCAGAATCAAATGATTTAAAAACTGAAAGTAAAGCAGCAGACGTGATTACTTCGTTCCTCGCAATGAATTTATTGAGTTTGTTTTTGCACCAACAGTTATATGAGCCTCAATTTCTTAAATAGCTTAAAAACATAACGTATAGCTGCAATTTACTTTAGTGGTTTTATACGCAACGAAAAGCTGTGCTTTTTATGTTTAATAAACCTCCTTCTAAATAACGCCCATTTTTTTCATCAAGAAAGAAGCACTTTTATTTTGACAAACACCATCTCTTAGTTTGTAATCAAAGTGAAGGTCGTCATTCTGAATTTCGACTTCAAAACATTTGTTAATTAAAGTATCTGGAAAATTATTGGTTGTCAAACAAACTTCGATATCGTGAGTGGCTATTGCTCCAACGGCTTTTTGAGCAATTACTTTTTTTACTACTTCAATTGTTCCATTGCGTTTATCGTCAGAGTTGGTTCCCCTTAGGATTTCATCTAGTAATACAAAAGCAGGTCGTTCTTCGAGTGCATCCATGATTTGTTTCAGGCGTTTGATTTCGGCATAAAAATACGATTCACTATCAGTCAAAGAATCCGATAATCGCATCGAAACAAAAACAGGCAAAGGATGTACTTTGGCTTCTGAAGCACAGATTACAGAACCTATTCCAGACAGCACCATATTAACACCCAAACTTCTCAAAAACGTACTTTTGCCCGACATATTGGAACCCGTCAAAATCATAAACGATTGTGGATTAAAACTAACGTCATTCCCTACTCTAGTTTTAGAACTTAACAAAGGATGACTAAGATCTTTAAATTGTATTTGGAAATCTGAATTCAGTTCGGGATATATAAAATCAGGATTGTTGTAGGCAAAATTCGCTAAGCTATTCAAAGCTTCCACTTCACCAATGATTTCTAGCCATTCTTCGAGTGCGTGTGCATGTTCTTTTTTCCAGTGAATCAAACTTTTTAAAACATGGACATTAAACAAAAATGTTCCGTTGAATAAAACGGCAGTAATCAAATTCGCTATCGTATCATTATTCGAAAAAAGTTCTGATAATTTCTTTAAGTGAATACTAGCATTTTCAGTTTTGAATGTTAATTTGCGTTGTAGCCCTTTTAGTTTCGCAGATTGAAAGGTTTCATTTTCTATTTTTTGAAGCAAGAAACTATATTGCTTACTGATGCTGTCAATATTATCTGAATTAGCTATTTCGATTTTAATTCGACTTAAAAATTTACCCAAAACGATTAAGTTAAGAATAAATAAATACGATAAACTATTAATCAAAACTGTATTTGAAGTCACCAAATACGCCACAAAAACACCAACCAAAACAACAGGACTTATAAACGAAAACAGCACTGCCCAACGTGGCAAAGGGTCACTATTAAATTTACTCCATTTCAGTAAATCACTATAACTGGATTGATTGTCCTTGGTGATTTTGGCGAAAGCCGAAAACTCTTGTCTCCAGTCTAATTTCTGAGTCAATTCTTGAACGGCATCTTGGTTTTCTTTAATAATAGCAACTGTTGCGACATTCAATAATTGATTGGCTAAGGTTTTCTTTCCAATATAAGTCGCCGTTCTATTGAGGTTCTGAAATAAAGAATGTTCGCCAAAAATATCCAAATCATACGCATACGGATGATGAAAGTCATTGAATTCTATTCCGTTTTCAAATGTCAGTTTTTTATTTTCGAGGAAATCTATTTCGTTGATATTTATTTCTAATAATGCTTCTTGAATTTTTCTTTCGAATTGCAACTTAGAATGAAATCTCATCAAGACAATAAATCCAATAAAAAAGACAACTGCAGCAATTGCAAAAAGTGTTTCGCTATTTTGAATGTAATAATAAATACTCGTACCGAAAACAACAATTGCCAGCAATCGTAATATACTAATGGAACTATATTTTTTGTTTAAGGCTTTTAAATCGTTTTCTAAACTGGCTTTTTTTGAATGATATATTTCCATGACTGCTTTTAATTGGTAAGCAAATATAGTATTTCAGTATTGTGAACTTTTAGTTTACTAGTTTTTTTTAACACATAGAATCATAGATTAATCTTTGAACTTAGTTTAGGCGTTATACTTGCAGGGGAAACATAGAATACTTTGTCATCAACGACAAATTTCACAAATTACCGCAAATTCATTTTTATTAGCCACTGATTAAGAGGATTAATTCTATTTTCTAAACTAAGAAAATTTTATAGATTTCTTTAATTTCTCAAATCTGTGTTCTAAAAATTCAACGTACGATATTCTTCGAACCACAAATTCCGCAAATTATCACATATTCATTTTTATTAGCCACTGATTAAGAGGATTAATACAGATTATGATAACTTAACTATTTCTAATATTTTTCCAATTTCTTCAATCTGTGTTCCAAAAAAGCTACTTATTAATCTTAATCTAAAAGACCATTAAATATAAATTTTGTAAATGGTTTTTCAAGTCTTATATTTGCTTTCGAATACACAAACCTATGGAACAATTTATCGTATCGGCTAGAAAATACCGTCCTCAAACATTTAAAGATGTTGTGGGTCAAAAGGCTATTACCAATACTTTATTGAATGCTATAGAGAACAATCACTTGGCTTCGGCACTGTTGTTTACTGGTCCTAGAGGAGTTGGAAAAACAACTTGTGCTAGGATTTTGGCTCGAAAAATAAACCAACCCGGTTATGATGATTTGGAAGAAGATTTCTCTTTTAACGTATTCGAATTGGATGCGGCTTCGAACAACTCTGTGGATGATATCCGAAACTTGATTGACCAAGTACGTATCCCGCCACAAACCGGAAAATACAAAGTGTACATTATAGATGAGGTGCACATGCTCTCTTCTGCGGCTTTTAATGCTTTCTTGAAAACATTGGAAGAACCACCAAAACACGCCATTTTTATTTTGGCAACGACCGAAAAACACAAAATCATTCCAACGATACTTTCTCGCTGTCAAATATTTGACTTCAAAAGAATCACTGTCAAAGACGCCAAAGAACATTTGGCGGAAGTAGCTACTAGTCAAGGAATCACTTTTGAAGATGATGCTTTACATATCATTGCTCAAAAAGCGGATGGCGCGATGCGTGATGCGTTGTCTATTTTTGACCGTGTGGTTTCTTATTGTGGGACCAATTTAACGAGACAATCCGTAACCGAGAACTTAAACGTTCTTGATTATGAAACCTATATCAATATCACCGATTTAATTATTGAAAATAAAATCCCGGATTTATTAATGGCTTTTGATGCTGTTTTGTCAAAAGGGTTTGATGCACATCATTTTGTATCGGGATTAGCGAGTCACTTTAGGGATTTATTAGTCAGCAAAACGCCTGCAACGCTAACATTACTAGAAGCAGGAGAACAAGCTCAAAAACTATACGGGATACAAGCTCAAAAATGTGAAGCCGACTTTTTACTAAAAGGAATCGCTATCGCCAATGATTGTGATCTGAAATACAAACTGAGTCAAAACCAACGTTTACTCGTTGAACTTTGCCTAATGCAACTTGCCTCTATCACTTTTGATGGAGAAAAAAAAAAGTTGAGTCTTTCATAATACCACCTACTTATTTTAGGAAACGTGATTATTCGATTGCAGACCAAACGTCAGTAAAGGAAACTACAGCAACCGTTGATACTCCCAAAACAGTTCCTGCACCCTCTGAAATACAAGAAACACCAATAGTTCCTGTAAAAAAAGAAACACCAAATTTTGACGGCCCTAATGTTTCTGCTTTTTCGTTAACAAGTATTCGTGCCAAAAAAGCATTGGTCGAAAACAGTAAAAACTTTGTGAAACCAGTCACATATACTGTTTTACCCACAGAATTATTTACGGAAACTGAAATGTTGATTCAGTGGAATAACTACGCTAAAAAGCTTGGAGAAAAAGGATATCGCATCATGGAATCTTTATTGATGATTAATGACCCTAAGTTAAACGCTGGTTGTGCAATTACCATTGAATTACCCAATGAAGGTTCTAAACTAGATTTTGAAAGTGAAAAAATTGGACTTTTAGGTCATTTACGTGGTCATTTACACAATCACGATATTACGATTGAGGTCATTGTGAATGAAACCATACAAAACAAACGAAATTTAAACGATCAAGACCGCTACAACCGCTTACTAGAACTCAATCCTAATATTGAACTTTTAAGAAATACTTTCGGACTGGACGTGAATGCATAACAATCATTGTCTTTTTATTAGCCCCAGATTAAAATATTTTATTAAACATCATCTATCAAAATTTAATTATTTAGAACTATTTATTCGCTCTAAATAATTTTATCCAATACTTTTAATTAAATAAAAACACCAAATACTCAGATTTAAAATTTAAATTCTAGTATTTTAAAATGAACATAACTCATTATATTTCAAGTTTTTAAAGATTACAAAAGCACCAAAAACAATAACCTCACAGCATCTATAAAATTGTTTTGGCACAGTTGTTGAAAATATCCTTTCAACAATAACACTGAAACAAACAAAACAATTAAAATTATAGAAATCATGAGAACATTAAAATTATTAGCCATAGGAATTCTGTTTGCAGCAACTAGTTCCATTCAAGCGCAAGTGTCCGTAAGTTTAAACATAGGAACTAGACCTGTTTGGGCACCTTCCCAAGGATATGCAGCAGTCGATTTTTATTACGTTCCTGAAGTACATGCTTATTACGATACTCGTGCTTCAGTATATGTATATCAAAATGGTAACAACTGGGTACGATCAAGAAATGTACCATATCAATATAGAAATGTAAATATGAATAATTGCCATACAGTAGCTTTGAATGGTTATAGAGGAAATCGTCCTTACGAACATTATAGCAACCACAGAACTCCGCAACGTGTAGTCTATGTAGAAAGAGATCATGATAGATACGACCGTTCTGACCGATACGATGACCACGATCACCATGATAAAGATGACTACAAAAAAGATAAAAAACATTACAAAAAACATTAATTCCTAAATAATGTAAATTTAGATTGATTAACTAAAAAGAGTGCTTTTAAGCACTCTTTTTTTATAGTTATATCCTAATAAATCATAAACACAACAATAATTCCTTTCCTTTCAAAAACCTATTTTAAAAAAGGCAAACATTTTAAAATCAATTTTATTTAATCTATTTACTTCAACTTAAAATCAAACTCATTATACGTATATTTATATAGTTTTGGCATAATTATTGAAAATATACATATACAAAATAAATTAAATAAATTCAACACAATCAAATTTTAGAAATCATGAAAACATTAAAATTATTAGCCTTAGGCGTCTTATTTGTTGTGTCAAGTTCGGTTCAATCCCAAGTATCCGTAAACGTGAATATAGGTCCACGTCCCGTTTGGGCTCCTGTACAAGGGTACTCAACAGTAGATTATTATTACATCCCCGAAGTAAATGCATACTACGACACCCATGCTTCCATATTCATTTATTTAAATGGTAATAATTGGGTAAGAGCGAAACACTTACCATCCCGTTATGGTCATTATGATTTAAAAAAATGTCAAAAAATTGCTCTTAAAGGGTATAGAGGAAACCAACCTTATAGTCACTATGACAATCACAAAAATCATTACAAATCAAGCAAAGATAATGACCACGATGATCATAAAAAAAGTAAGTCAAATAAAAACAAAGGAAAACACTAAAGACTATATTGTAAATTATTAATAGGTTATTCAACTAGAAAGAGCATCATTGGTGCTCTTTCTTTTGATAAGAAAACTAAAAAAAACGGTCATAAAAAATTATAATTACTACATTTGACTCTATTGCAAATTAATCTCAAAAAAGATGTATCAATACATTAATAAATTCTTTTTATTATTCCTTTTTTCTTTCCAAATAATTTCGGCTCAAAAGCCACAAAAGCCGAATTCAGCTGAGATTTACAACCAAATCCAGAAGCTTAATTTTTTGGGTTCAGTCTTGTATATCGCTGCCCATCCAGATGATGAAAACACTAAACTAATTTCTTATTTATCTAATGAAAAAAAAGCACGAACTGCTTACCTTTCATTAACAAGAGGAGACGGAGGGCAAAACTTAATTGGTCCAGAACTACGGGAACAATTGGGAGTTATTCGCACCCAAGAATTACTAGAAGCTCGGAAAATTGATGGTGGTCAACAATTTTTTTCCCGTGCTAATGATTTTGGTTTTTCCAAAACGCCTCAAGAAACTTTACAAATCTGGGATAAAAAGCAAGTATTAGCAGATATCGTTTGGGCTATTCGTAAATTTAAACCGGACCTTATCATCAATCGCTTTGATCATCGCACTTCTGGAAACACTCATGGTCATCATTCGGCTTCGGCATTATTAAGTCTCGAAAGTTTTGATTTATCTAATACTACCACAGCCTTTCCTGAACAATTGGCTTACGTGGAACCTTGGCAAGTCACAAAACAATTTTTCAATCCTTCTTATTGGTTTTATGGGAGTCAAGAGAAATTTGATGCTGCTGATAAATCCAATTTTCTTACGCTTCAAACAGACGTATATTATACTAATTTAGGCAAATCCAATTCGGAGATTTCTGCTTTGAGCAGAAGTTGTCACCAATCACAAGGTTTTGGAAGTACCGGAACCCGTGGGGTAGAAATTGAATATTTGGAACAAATTAACGGACAAAAATCTAAATTGGATTTATTTGATGGAATTGATACCAGTTGGAACCGTGTTGTTGGTGGAAAACCTATTGGAGACTTAATTACTAAAATTATTACTAAATACGATTTTACCAATCCTTATAAAAGTATTCCAAATTTGGTCAAAGCATACGAAATGATTCAGTTATTGGACGAATCGCATTGGAAAACCATCAAATCTGAAGAAATTAAAAATTGTATTACCAATTGTGCAGGATTGTATCTGGAAGCCGTTGCCAATCTACAAGCAGTCTGTCCTGGTAATACTGTTCAGCTTACTTTAGAAGCAATTAATCGTACCGATGCTAAAATTAAATTAGAAAGCATTACCACTTTTCCTGAACAAATTACGACTACGCAAAACCGACCTTTGAATAACAACATCGTCAATAAAATTAGTATTTTTATTGATGTACCTATAACAAGTGATTTTACAGCGCCTTATTGGCTGAAAGAAACGGGAACGTTGGGAATGTATACTGTAAAAGACCCCGAAGATATTGGAATTCCAGATATCATCAGAAACAACAAAATATTCTTCAATCTCAATATCAACGGACTAGATATTACTATAGAAAAACCTATAGTGTACAAATTCAACCACCCGACAAAAGGCGAAATGTATCAGTTTTTAGATATCATCCCCGAAGTCTCTACTAGTTTTCAAGAAAAAGTAATTCTTTTTAACAATGACAAACCTAAAGAAATAGCGATCATAGTCAAAGCTGGAAAAGACAGTATTAAAGGACAACTACAACTTGAATTACCCAAAAACTGGCTTGTTACACCCGAAAAAATTGAAGTCGAAATACCAAAAAAGGGAAATGAAAAAATCTTTCAATTTCTAGTGACTCCTCCTGCTTTAGCTGGTGAAATATTCGCTAAAAACAGTATAATTGTAGATGGAAAGAAATTCAGTTCAGAGCAAGTGAATATTGAATATCCACATATTACCAAACAACAGGTGTTGCAGCCTGCTGAATCTAAATTCATCAAATTAGACATCAAAATTGGCCCACAAAAAGTGGGTTATATTATGGGTGCAGGAGATGCTGTTCCTGCCAGTTTATTACAAATGGGCTATGATCTTTTCTTTTTAGACCCAGAAGAAATTACCGCTGAGAGTATTGCCTCCTTTGATGTTATTATTACAGGAATCAGAGCATACAATACGATTAAACCTTTGGTCAACAAACAACAAATATTATTTGATTTTATCAAAGAAGGTAAAACGATGATTGTACAATACAACACTCCAAACTTATTGGCAGGCGTACAATTAGGCCCTTATCCAATAACTTTATCAAATGATAGAGTAACCGAAGAAAACGTAAAAGTTCGCTTTCTCGCTCCAAATCATCCCGTTTTAAACTACCCTAACAAAATAACTCAAGCCGATTTTACAGGATGGACACAGGAACAAGGTTTGTATTACCCTAATGAATATGACCCTGCCTTTACTCCTATTTTATCGTCCAATGATACGGGCGAAAGTCCTAAAGATGGAGCTTTATTAGTAGCGCCCTACGGCAAAGGATACTATGTTTATACCGGATTAAGCTTTTTTAGAGAATTACCAGAAGGAGTGGCGGGAGCTTATCGATTGATGGCCAATCTTATTTCCTTACAAAACAGGAATACCGAAACTGTTCCCAATACAAAACCCTAAAAACAAATAGCATGGAACCAAAAAAGTCGGAAAAATGGAAAAAAGATTACACTTGGGTGTTGATTGCTAATGCTATTTACATCACTATTTTCTTTTTAATAATGAAATTATACTCATAAAAGATGCAGTTATTTGATTGGATTGTACTAATTGTCACCTTATTATTTATTGTGATTTATGGGGCATGGAAAACAAAAGGGAGTAAAAATGTTCAAGAATTTATTTTAGGAGGAAACGAAACCCCTTGGCATACCGTAGGATTATCTGTCATGGCAACACAAGCTAGCGCCATTACTTTTTTATCCACACCTGGACAGGCTTATCATGACGGTATGGGATTTTTGCAATTTTACTTTGGCCTACCTATAGCAATGATAGTCATCTGTTTGACTTTTATTCCTATTTACCACAAATACAAAGTCTATACAGCCTACGAATATTTAGAAAAGCGTTTTGATTTAAAAACCCGTTCGTTAGCAGCTGTTTTATTTTTGTTCCAAAGAGGATTAGGAACTGGGTTGACAATTTATGCTCCATCCATTATTTTATCCGCATTATTGGGCTGGAATTTAACGTACATGAATATTGTCATGGGAACGTTAGTTATCGTTTATACCTTTTCAGGAGGAACCAAAGCGGTTAACGTAACTCAAAAACAGCAAATGTTTGTCATCATGTCGGGGATGTTTATTACCTTTTTCTTGATTTTACGTTTTTTGCCTAACGACATGACTTTTAGCAATGCGCTTCATATTGCAGGTGCCAATTCTAAAATGAATATCGTTAGTTTCTCTACAGATCCAGAAGACAAATACACTTTTTGGAGCGGAATTACAGGTGGTTTTTTCTTGGCATTGGCGTACTTTGGTACTGACCAATCGCAGGTAGGACGTTACTTATCAGGGAAATCGGTGCGTGAAAGTCAGTTGGGGTTGATTATGAATGGATTCTTGAAAGTACCGATGCAGTTTTTTATTTTATTGACTGGAGTAATGGTTTTTGTCTTTTTTCAATTCAACCCAGTTCCTTTAAACTTTAATCCAAATAACAAAATTGCGATTGAAAAATCTAAATTTAAAGGTGAATACCATGCTTTAGAAAAAGATCTTACCACGCTATCTGAAGACAAAAAAGTAATCAACTTATTGTACATCGACCAGCTGAATCAAGATTTTGACAATCCTATTTTGAGGAAAGAATTAGTTGCCTTGTCATTGAAAGAAAAAGATTTGAGAGAGCGAGCCAAAGAAATTATTCTAAAAGCAGACCCTAATAGCGAAACCAACGACAAGGATTATGTGTTTTTTCATTTTATTCTTCATTATTTACCCAAGGGGTTGATTGGTCTATTATTGGCTGTAATAATTTCAGCGGCGATGTCATCTACGGCTTCAGGATTGAACGCATTAGCCTCAACTACAGCTATTGATATTTACAAACGTAATTTAAAAGTAGAAAAAACAGAAAAACATTATTTGAATGCCACTAAGTTTTTTACCTTACTTTGGGGTATTATTGCCATCCTTTTTGCTTGTATTGGAACACTATTCGAAAATTTAATTCAGCTTGTCAATATTATTGGCTCCATATTTTATGGAACTGTATTGGGAATTTTCTTGGTTGGTTTTTACTTCAAATTTGTAAAATCAAAAGCCATTTTTTATAGTGCTGTAATCAGTCAGTTGGCCATTTTTGCCATTTATTATTTTACCAATAGTATTTACCCAAGCGGTAAAGAAACGTTAGGGTACTTATGGTTGAACTTTATTGGTGCGATGTTGACGATTGTATTGTCTATGTTGTTGCAGGTGTTGTTGCGCAAAAACGCGGAACCACGAGTGGTTTAAAAACAGACACTATTTTCACTAATTAATTTAGTTGAACAATTAACACAGATTACTCAAATTAACCCCGATTAAAACTTTTTGTTTGTGGTTAAGCCAGCTTCTAATCTTGATGAAATGTGGAACAAAAAAAATAACCTATTGTGCAGTTTGAGGGATAGTCCCGAAGTTTCGGGAGGAAAGCCCACAAACAAGTGTAGCGATAGCAGAACTTGTTGAGGACTTGCAGTGAGTATAAGCCCCGCTCCAAACCTTTCGGGATTTCGGCGGGGAACGGCCAAAAAAAATCCCGCTTCATTTGGCATGAAACGGGATTTATATTTTTATGAGATAAGCAAATTACTTACTCCATTCATTGATGCTGTCTTTATTCATTTTTACATAATCCTGATTTCCTGCTTTCTCAGCTGCAGCCATCGATAATTTAGCGGTTTCAATGGCACCATTTTTATCTCCTTTTTTAGCTTGAACTAAAGCTTTCAAACGCAAGTAAAAGAATGGTTTTTCAGGAGTTAACGCCAAAGCTTTATCAATATAACTTTCAGTTTTAGTAATATCGGCATTGGATTGAAAGTAATACTGTGCAGCTGAATAATAGTCAGCGCCAGTAGCTCCTCCAAGTACTTTTTGGATACTTTCCATGGCGTTCTTTTGAGTCGGTACTTCAAACTTTAAACTAACGAAAGAATGTTCCCAAGCTAAATCTAAATTTGCCGAATCATTGTCTAAACCGTTAATTCCAATAGTGAAGGTTTCTACTGACTGCGGCAAAGCAATTTCTTTCGCTTTCGCTTTCAAAGCTACATTTGCTTCATCATAAGCCTTAGGAGTCCCCCAATTATCAGTGGTTTTATAAAATATAACATCCCAACTTTGAATATTTGGAATCGTATATAGGGCATATTTCCCTTTAGGCAAAGTCTTTCCGTCAATGACAACATCATCACTAAAACTAATCAGTGTATTTTCATTGGCTCCCGTTCTCCATAGTTTTCCAAAAGGAACTAAATTACCGTAGACATTCCTTCCTCTAGCGGATGGTCTGCTGTAAACCACCTCCACATCTGTAAGACCAACTTGTTGGTTGAGTACTGCCTTAGGACTTTGTTGTGGCGTTTTAATTTGCGCCTCCATTGCAAATTGTGATAAAAAAACAGCAAATGCTATCAATATATTTTTCATGTCGAATAATTTTATCTTGCAAAATTACAAAATAGAAAACCGTTTTGCTGTTAAATAATACCTAAACCATTGCTACTAAACTACTAAAACTGAACAACAGCTGCATGATTCAATTCGTCAAAATGACTAATGATTTTATCCGCTAAATCTAAGTTTTGATCTTTTGAATGTACACTATTGTAACCTACACAAAAAATCCCGGCCGCTTTAGCTGCTTTTACTCCATTAGTACTATCTTCAATCACAATACAGTTTTCCTTGGGTGCAACTGAAAGTGAAGCTGCATGCAAGAAAATAGCCGGATCTGGTTTCGACTGTGGAAAATCTTCTCCGCTCACAATATGAGTGAAATATGGATGTAAATTGAATCGTGTAAAAACTCGTTCGATAGTCACTTTGGAAGCTGAGGAAGCTAAAATTAACTGCATTCCGTTATTATAAAAATCTTTGATTAAGTTTTCTACTCCATCCAGAAGTTGTAAATCTTCTTTACTGTCGAAAGCATCGTTGAATAAGGCTCTCTTTCTAAGAATCATATCCTCGACTTCTCCCTCGAAACCAAATCTATCTTTTAATTTCTGATAGGTATTTCTAGTCGAAAGGCCTGTAAAACTAGTGTACAGCTCTTCGGAAACATCAAGTCCTAATTCTTTGTAATGTTGAAAATAAGCATAACGGTGTACGGGTTCTGTATCTACAATTACACCGTCCATATCAAAAATTATTGTTTGTATCATTTTGTTTGTTTTTGCCACGAATTATCACGAATTAATTTTATAAAAAATCGGAATTTATATTCGAAATGGAAGTAGCTCGTGGTTCTACTTTCCTCTATTTTTAATTATTTTATTAAATATCGAATTACAGTTTCGGCAGCGTATAAACCAAATAATCCTGGCATATAGCTATTCGTACCATAAAAAGATTTTTTATAATTGGAACCATCGGTCATCTTCAAACTTGAATCATCTTGTATTTCAGATGAAAAAACAACTTTTACTTTGTCTATTTTTTCCATTTTTAATCGCTTGCGAATGGTTTTTGCAAAAAAGCAATTTACGGTTTTACCGATATCTGCCACTTGTACTTTGGAAGCTTCCATTTTACCCCCAGCACCCATACTCGAAATAACTTTAACTCTTTTTCTCTTTGCGCCAATAATTAAATTAAGTTTTGGAGTCACACTATCTATGCAATCCACTACATAATTATAATCCGTAGTAACTATTTCAAAAGCCCTTTCGGGCGAAAGAAATTCTTTAATTCGGATTAACTTTAATTCGGGGTTAATATCCATCAAACGATCTCCAACAACATCAATTTTTGGTTGCCCAACTGTAGAATGTAAGGCTGGCAATTGTCTGTTGATATTGGTGATATCCACAACATCTCCATCTACAATGGTCAAACTTCCAACTCCTGCTCTAACCAAAAATTCGGCTGCAAAAGAACCTACGCCACCTAAGCCAACTACCAATACATGAGCATTTTGTAATTTCTCTAATCCTTCTTTTTTAAATAAAAGTTCTGCTCTTTCTGTCCACTCTGCCATTTTTTATTTTTGTTTAAAGTTTAAGGTGTTAAGTTAAAAAACTTTGCGCCTTAGATTCATTTTGTTTCCCAACTAGTCTTAAAAACCTGTTGAAAATTATATTTAATTGTTTGCTGTATTTCAGCTATTGTGCTATTTTTATATTTTGCTGCCAAAGCATAGACGTCTTCCAAGCTTTCGGCAATAGTATCTGTTTCTAAAAAAAATCGGTCTTCAGGAACCCATTTAAAAACGGTTTCCATTTCGGGGTTTCGCAATAAATATTTTCCAAACGAAAGATAAAATCCGTTATCGACTAATTGCTTTGCCAATTGTTGGTTTTTTGAAAATCCGTGAATGATGATGGGAACGGTGATTTTCAATCGTTTTTTGGTCGCAATCAATTCATCAAAAGCTGCTACGCAATGAATCACAACAGGTTTATTATATTTTTGAGCCAATACCAGTTGTTTTTCAAAAACGGATTGTTGCAGTTCCATCGGGATGTCGATTCTTTTGTCCAATCCACATTCGCCTAAGGCAAAACAACTCTTTTCTTGCAATTTAGCTTCAATAGTTTCTAAGTCGGAAGACAGTCTTTTTTCGTCAATATACCACGGATGAATCCCAATAGAAAAGAACGAATAATTTTCATTAAACTCCCAAGGGTATTGATTTACCAATTCAACAATTTCTGGTTGATTGGTGTAATAGTGTGTATGTAGATTAAAAAACTTCATTAATTATCGAATGATTCGCGAATTTATAGCTCTTCCTATAAAAGATAAACCTAATTATTTTTATTTTGTAAAAATAGTGTAAAAGTCGGAAAGACACAAAGAGAACATTTTTTCAATAAAAAACAAAATCCTTAAGACCTAAAAAACAATACCTTTGTTAAAAAAAATGTTTCAAATTCTAGCCTACCTCAACAAACTCTTATTACCTAGTTTTACCAAAAATGGTTTGGATGTTTCCAAAGCCAAAAGCTGGCAATTGGCACTTATTGGCTATCGTTATTTTGTAACCACACGAGCCATAAATCAATAAGTCAAGGCTACAAACACCTCTTTATTAGGAAGCTTTTCTCTGCCTTTCAAGAAACTTATTTCCATCAAAAAGTTTAGTTGGACAATTTCGCCTCCTAGCTGTTCTACTAATTCACAAACCGCTTTGGCTGTTCCTCCAGTTGCCAAAACATCATCGTGAATCAAGACTCGATCTCCTTTTTGAATCGCATCTTTATGAATCTCTAAGGTATCGGTCCCGTATTCTAAAGCATAGGAAGCTGAAATGGTGTCATACGGAAGCTTATTAGGCTTGCGCACGGGTACAAAACCCGCATTCATTTCTTGCGCCAGTAAGATTCCAAACAAAAAACCACGGCTTTCTGCTCCAACGACCTTGTCAATTTGTTGTCCTTTCAAAGAATCCACTAAAATCTGCACACATTCTCGTGTTACTTTTGGGTCTAAAAGTAGCGGCGTGATGTCTTTGAACAAAATTCCTTCTTTTGGAAAATCCTGAATATCACGTATATAATTCTTAATTGACATTTTTTTTGAATTTAATTTAATTTTAGGCTTGCAAATTACACATTTATCTTTATATTTGCACCCGCAATCAGGTTATGTTTTTTACGACAGACATGATTACAAAACGGCCTTGTGGCGCAACTGAATAGCGCACTTGATTACGGCTCAAGAGGTTACTGGTTTGAATCCAGTCAAGGTCACAAAAGCTCCAAATGCAAATTTGGAGCTTTTTTTTTGGATTTTCACATCTCTTCTCTTCAAAATTGAATTTTTTATTATTAGTAAATTCCCAAACCCCATTGAAATCGCTACACCTTCCATCTCTTTATTTTATAAAATAAATTAAGACTTCATACAAAGCAAACAGGTCCATTTCCCTATATTAGCCTAGCCTAAAAAAACAATTATCTTTATCCACATATAATGAAAATTCTCCATACTGCAGATTGGCACATAGGTCAACTTTTTCATGAATACGATCGTACTCATGAACACCTACAATTTTTAAACTGGTTAATTACCACTTTAGCGGAAAAAAAAATTGATGTATTGCTTATTAGTGGCGATATTTTTGACCATTCTAATCCTGCCGCGACTTCGATTAAGATGTTTTATAAATTCTTAAACCAAGCCATCAAAGCCAATCCAGCGATTCAGATAGTCATTACAGCTGGAAATCATGATTCTGCTTCGCGCTTGGAATCACCTAAACCATTACTCGAATCCTCCAACATTCACATTATAGGATTGGTAGAGAAAAATACGGAAGGAGCGATTGACTATGAAAAACTTATAATTCCGATTCATGATGCTTTAGGCGAAATTAAAGTCTGGTGTCTTGCCGTTCCTTTTTTGCGAATGGGTGATTATCCCTCGATTACCGACGGTAACAATCCTTATACCGATGGTGTTACGGCGTTGTATAACGAAACTTTTGAATGTGCCAAAAGCAAAAAACAAAAAGGACAAGCCATTATTGCCATGGGACATTTGCACACTCATCAAGCCGAAATAACGGAGTTGGACAAAACCGAAAGACTAATTATGGGCGGGGTTGAATGCGTGCCTGCAAGCGCATTTCACGAAGAAATCAAATATGTGGCTTTGGGACATATTCATAAAGCGCAACGCATTGGCGGCAAAGAACACATTCGGTATTCAGGTAGCCCTTTACCTATGTCTTTTTCGGAATTGAATTATAAACATCAAGTGATTATTTTCGAAATCGATGAAGAAATAAGTAATCTAGAATCGGTAGAAATTCCGCTATTTGTAAAACTTCAACGGGTTCCATTAACAAATAAGCCGTTAGATGATGTCCTTATTTTATTAGAACAATTACCAGACATGGAAACTAGCATCGAACAAGCTCCTTACCTCGAAGTACGCGTACTGCTTGAAGGACCAGAGCCTGCTTTACGCCATAAAGTAGAAACAGCTTTAACTGGAAAACACATTAGACTAGCCAAAATTGATGTAAAATATCCAAATTCTAGTTCGAAAGACACGGAATTTATTAGTCCCGAAAAATTGAACGAATTACAACCAATTGATGTGTTTTCAAAAATATACCAAAGTAAATTCAGTACCGAAGTTCCCGAACTGATGATGCAACTGTTTCAAGAAGTCGCTCAAGAGGTTAACCAAAAAGAAGAATAAAATGAAGATAATTGCCATCCGTATAAAAAACCTAGCCTCTTTGGAGGGTATTACTGAAATTGATTTCACAGCAGAACCTTTAAAATCTGCGGGAATATTTGCCATTACAGGAGCAACGGGAGCGGGTAAATCAACGATTTTGGACGCACTTTGTTTGGCTTTATACGGCAAAACACCAAGGTATTTACAGGCCAAAGAAATAGGAATCGAAATTCATGATGTACAAGGCAGTACGATGAGCCAAGGGGATGTACGTGGAATTTTGCGAGATGGTACCGCCGACGGATATGCCGAAGTGGAATTCATAGGAACCGATGGACAGCAATATCGTTCCACTTGGTCGGTAAGACGAGCGAGAAACAAGGCCGAAGGAAGCATGCAAGCCGATTCAATTACCTTAGAAAATAGCACTTCAAATACTCCTATTCCTGGTAAAAAAGCAGAAACCTATAAAGAAATCGAACGATTAATTGGTTTGAATTTTGAACAATTTACCCGTTCAGTTCTTTTGGCTCAAGGTGATTTTACCGCTTTCTTGAGAGCCAATAAAGATGAAAAGTCATCCTTATTAGAGAAACTGACAGGTACTTATATCTACTCTGAAATTTCGAAAAAAATTTATGAGAAATACAAACAGGAAGAGCAGCAACTTCGAGAGCTCAACCTACAAAAGGAAGGGATTACCACTTTTACGGACGAAGAGTTAATCACCCAAAAAGAAGCACTGGCAGTATTAGAAGAGCAGATTATTATTTTCGAAAAAGAAGCAACTGGCTTGGCTAATGAAATAAATTGGCATGAGCAATTAATTCAAATTCAAACGAGTTACGAAGCGGCAACTACGGCTTTGCAACAAGCTACGCAAGAAAAAACGAAAGCAGCAGCTCGCAACTTGAAATTATTACAAGCAGAACAAGCACAAAAAACTAGAAGTTGGTTTGATGCTTTCCAACAAGCACAAAAGCAGCAAACGGAAAAAAAAATCGCTTTGGCAACACTAGAAGTAACCATTGCCGGACTTCTAAAACAAAAAGAAGTCCTTGATACTCAATTACTATCTTCAGAAATAAATCTTACTGCCAAAAATAAATCCCTGACAGAAGCACTCCCACAATTAGAGGAGGCTAAAAAATTGGATACTTTACTTTCTGAAAAAAAGGAGCAGTTAGCCAAAGTCAAAGAAGAAGCCGAAAATACTTCAACAAAAAGTAAAAACCACCAAAAAATAGTTGGAGAGCAGCAACTAGCGCTAACAACACTTTTGACAGATATAAAAATTATAGAAAATTGGAAAACGGAAAACAAAGACCGTAGTCCTTTAGCAGAAAATAAAGACATTATTCTTTCTAAATTACAAGACGCTCAAAAACTCTTGGAAACTGTACAATTTTCGAAAAAAGAATTAGAGGGAGTCGAAAATAAAATTAAGTCAAAGGAAATTGAAAAAACAAATCTTGAAACTAAACTTGGAACCCAACAAAAAGAATGGGAAGGACTTAAAAAAACGTTTGATTCAAAATCGAAAGAACTACTTTTAATTCCAATTGAGAAGCTGAATTTAGACAAAGATCAGACTGAACTTAGCGTACAAAATACCATTCAAGCTTCGGCAAATTGGGATTCATTATTTAATTTATTAAATAATTATGAAGCTTTAGACAAAAAACAAATACAAGATCAATCAGACTTTAGAACCAAAGAAGAAACGCTAAAACAAATTAGCGAGCGTTTGATTACTGAAAAAGCAGTCAAAGAAGCTTCTTCTCAATTATTACAAAAAGCACGTTTGGCCGCCTCCGAAAATGTAGAGAAATTAAGAGCCGAATTGGTTGACAATGAAGCTTGTGCCGTTTGCGGAAGCGAGGATCATCCGTATGCAGCGCACAATCCGCAGCTAGAAAATGTTTTGACTGCTTTGGAAATGGCACATCAAACCAATGAAACTGCTTATGATTCTTATTTAAAGCAACATAGTAGTATTGAACAGGAATGTAGCACATTTGAAAAAACTATTGGTAGCCAGCAAGAAGATTTGGGTACTAAAAAAAGCCTATTGGAATTCAAAAGACAGGAATGGAAAAAATTTGCTATCTCGAAAGAATGTCAAGAAATTACAAATGAACAAAAAGTCGATTGGTTAGCTGAAAAATTAGAAAAACTCAAAAAAACACAAACTGATTTACAAAAACAAATACAAACACATACCTCTCAAAAACAACAATTAGAAATTGATAAAACAAGATTGGATCTATTGAAAGAAATGATTGACAATCTAAACAATCAATTAAAAGAGGATAAGAATGCGTTAGTCTTATTTGCTGAACAACAAACGAATCGGAAAAATGAACAAGAAAAAGCAACTGTATCACTTATTGAAGTAGAAGAACTGCTTACCCCTTATTTTATCAACGCCGATTGGATGGAAAACTGGAAAGTAGAACCTGTCCTTTTTCTAGAAAAAATTACAAATTTTACTCAAAAATGGAAAACCAACAGCGACAAACGAGAACAAAGTTACCGTCAGCAAGGAATTCTTGAAGCAAGATTGAGCGAATTAAAAAGCCAAGAGAAAAGCTTTTTGGCTGAAGCTTTACAAAAAACAGAAGCTTATTATATGCAAGACAAAGACTACAGTTCGCTTCAAAAACAGCGTACTGCCATTTTCAACGGAATTGAGATTCAAGAAATAGAAAAACAACTCAAAGACGCCATAATTAATGCGCAAGATCAGGTTGAAAAAAACAAACAACAAAATCAGCAGCTGTCTATTGAAAGTGCTGAAGCCAACATAAATAAGAAACGATTACTAGAATCCTTAGAAACAATTAATAAAACAGCTACAACTTCTTTTCAAAAAATGATAGATTGGCTCGAAGGGTATAATCAAAAGCAAAGTCAAAATTTAAGTATAACGCAACTTCAAGAATTGCTTTTATTAAGTAACGATTGGATAGAAACAGAACAGAATTCGCTAAAAATAATTGACGACGAAGTAACTAAAATAACTGCTATACTTGCTGAACGAACTCAGCAACTAGAAGCTCACAAACTCAAAAGCGCATCAAACCATCTGCTAGAAGATCTTAAGTTATTACATGTTGCTACCAAATTTGAACTCGAAAAGAAGAAGCAAATAAAAGGAGAAATAACATTTCAACTACAACTAGATGCAACCAATAAAAATAAAATTGGGGACTTACTTAAATCTATACATATACAATTGGCAATTTCTGAAAACTGGAGCAAGTTAAACGATATCATAGGTTCTGCAGATGGTAAAAAATTTCGCCAAATTGCACAGGAATATACACTTGATGTTTTACTCGGCTACGCCAACATCCATCTCGAAGTATTAACTAACCGATACAAAATACAACGAATTCCAGGTTCGCTAGGTCTTCAGGTAATTGATCAAGATATGGGAAATGAGATACGCACCGTTTATTCGCTTTCAGGTGGGGAATCATTTTTAGTCTCTCTAGCCTTGGCTTTGGGGCTTTCATCACTTACTTCAAGCCGAATGAAAGTAGAGTCTCTTTTTATTGATGAAGGTTTTGGATCATTAGACCCAACCACACTCAATATTGCTATGGATGCATTGGAACGATTACACAACCAAGGGCGAAAAGTTGGGGTAATCTCACACGTTCAAGAAATGACTGAACGTATTCCAACACAAATTAATGTTAGTAAAATGGCAAGTGGAAAAAGTAAAGTAGCAATTTACGGAATGTAACTAATAATAATGATTACAAGTGGTGTTTTGCATTACTAACCTAAGTCGAAACACACCCATTACTTGTTTTGGATTAGCCTGGCATATTACAAAAAAGCCCCAAAATGGGGCTTTTACAAAGGTAATTTCTATCTATTCTTCCAATTCCCAAGTACGTATCCAATTATAAGTAGTTGTTCTTTCGGCTACAGATCCATTCATTCCGCCATCAGCAGGAACTGGATTCCAATCATAAGTTTCTGTCACCATACGCAAATGCATGGGGATATTAAAATCAGCAGGAGGTATCACTTTTTTCACCAATTTTCCATCTAAGAAAAACTGAACTTCATTTTTATCTTTCCACCAAACACCATAAGTATGAAAATCATCATATACTTTTCCTTTTTCTAAATTCCCCTTTGCTCCTATCGAAGCCGTTTTGATATCACAACCAGGTTGAATACCTCTACTATGCAGGTTTGAGCCCATTGATTTATCTGTAGCTTGACACCATACTTTATCACAAGTAATTTGTCCGATACATTCTTGAATATCTAATTCCGTGGTTCTTTTGTCACATCCTGTTTCATTTCCTCTTTCATTAATCAACCAAAAAGTAGAAGACATAAAAGTATTACTTGCTTTCATTTCGCATTCATAATAGCCGTAAGTCCTACCTTCAACCGATGCAACAAGTCCTCCAGCATGAGTAAAAGTTTTTCCTTTTTCCACTACCGGTTCAGGTAATTTTGAATTTGTAATTTGTAAACTTCCATTTGTGACTTGAATCGTTTTATCCACAAATAATCCAGGAGCACGACCAATCCATCCTTTGGCAGTAGGTAGCCATTTTGTTTTATCCAATATTTCCCCATCAAATTCATCGGACATATTTTTGACCAACTTCCATTTTGCTTCAGTAGGTTTTGGATCTTGATTATTTTTAAATTGCGGACCTTTTTGAGCATTAATTGTCGTGCAAAGGCCCATCAAAAATAATAAAGTCAGTGGTTTGAATTGTTTCATGGTTTAAGGTTTCTTTTTAAAGTATAAAATTCTTGTTTTTTTAATTCAGTAACAACAACAATTTTTTTTTTGATGGATTAAAGGTCTTTAAATATCCTATTTATTATCAGTAAAGATTCTTAAAATCTTAATTCTTAATCTTTGAGTACTAGTGGGGAAAAACACCTAGAATCCTTTTTGAAGAATAGTGTTTTTTACTTCCATTTGCATTTTGCTATTCAACCTAATATCAATACCGGAAGTGCTTATTTTATTTCATAAGGTTAGTTTTCCACTATCCTATATTTTTAAGTTTTTATAACGATCGAATAATTCCTTCTTCCAATCCTCTTAATTCTGCCAATCCACGCAAACGACCAATGGCCGAATAGCCAGGGTTGTTTGTTTTTCCCAAATCATCCAACATTTGATGTCCGTGGTCAGGGCGAAAAGGAATCGAAATTTTATACTTTTTCTGAATGGTCAAAAGCTCTTTTACAACTTCAAACATATCTGTATTTCCATCCAAATGGTCTGCTTCATAAAAATTCCCTTCTGCATCACTACGTACATTTCGTAAATGAATAAAATGAATTTTAGCATCGAGTTTCTTTACCATTTCGGGTAAATCATTCGTTAAAGATGTCCCAAGAGACCCTGTACAAAAACAAATTCCATTGGACTCAAACGGAGCATTTGCTAGAATATATTCAAAATCTTCAATGGAATTTACTATTCGAGGTAAACCAAAAATATCAAAAGGCGGATCATCTGGATGAATTGCTAATCTCACTCCAAACGCATCAGCAACGGGACAAATTTCGTTTAGAAAATAGCTCAAATTACTTCTCAAAGTCGCTCTATCAATTTTATCATAGGCTTTCAAAGCCAATCGCATATCAGGAATACTCGCCTTTTGTTCACCCGGGATGCCAAACATGATAATAGCTGCCAACTCTTCCAATTGTTTTTCAGTACTTTCTAAAAAACGTTCTTTTGCTCTAACAACAACCGCTTCTGGATAACTTTTCTCTGCTTGTTCTCTCTTTAAAACATACCTATCAAACAATGCCAAATCTGCCCAATTGAAATACAATCCTTCCGAACCATCTTCCATCTTGTAATCCAATTGGGTTCTTGTCCAATCATTAACAGGCATAAAATTATAGGTAATAATTTTAATACCACATTGCGCCACATTACGAATACTTTCTTTGTATTTGTTAATATACAATTGGTAATCACCCGTCCTTGTTTTTATAGATTCGTGAACCGTAATACTCTCCACTACGTCCCAAGTCAAACCAGCTGCTTCAATTTCAGATTTCCGTTTATTGATTTCTTCAATTGTCCAAACTTCACCGTGAGGAACATGATGCAGTGCCGACACAATTCCTGTGGCACCCGTTTGCTTGATATATTGTAAACTTACGGGGTCGTTTGGACCAAACCACCTCCACGTTTGCTTCATTCGATACATAATCTATATATTTGAAAAATTAAACACCACTATAAATAGTAAACCCTCCATCGACCGTTATTTTTGAACCGGTAACAAATTTCGAAGCATCACTTAACAACCATACTAAGGCGCCAATTAATTCTTCGGGATTTCCAAAACGGCTAAAAGGCGTTTTATGAATTATAGCATTTCCTCTTGCAGTCAAACTACCATCTGTATTTGTTAAAAGGGTTCTATTTTGTTCCGTTAGAAAAAAACCAGGAGCAATGGAGTTCATTCGAATAGCATCACCATAACGATTAGAAAGTTCTACAGCAAACCATTTGGTATAAGAATCAATGGCTGATTTGGCCATACTATATCCTAATACTTTAGTTAAAGCTTGAACCGTAGAGACTGATGAAATATTGACAATACTACCGGTTCCTACACTGTTTTTTATAGCTTCGCCAAATAACTGCGTTGGTAAAACGGTTCCAAATAAGTTGAGATTCATCACTTCTTGCAAAGCGCCCATGTTCATTTTAAAAATATCCTGCTCTGGTTGAATAACGGCTTCGGGCATATTTCCGCCAGCAGCATTGACCAAACCATCAATTTTTCCGAATTTTGAAAGAACTAGATCACGCGCTGCAATCAAATCACTTTCTTTGGTCACATCAGCAATTAAAGCAATTGCTTTTCCTCCAGAATCTATAATTGATTGTGCTCTTTCGTTAGCTATTTTTTCGTTTCTCCCCAAAATACAAGCAGTTCCTCCTGCTTCTACAATTCCTTTTACAAAAGCTTCACCCAAAACTCCAGTGCCGCCAGTAACTATTATTACTTTATTGTTTAATGTAAAATCTGTTTTCAATTTCATTTATTTTTTTAATTTTTAAAAACTAATCAAGTAAGTCGTAAAGTCAAATGAACAAATCGCAGCGATAACAACTAAAATCATATTTTTCCTATCATTTGTTTTTCGGATTTCCTAATTTATAAATTCAGTTCGCAACAAAAGAATATCCCAGTTGTTTATTTGCGCAACGTAATATATTTGTCATCACAATCATTAAACTTCGTGTAATTGTTCATTGCATTACCGTAGTTCTGAATCGTAATTTCATTTTCATTCAGTAAACCTTCGATTCCAACTGGAATTTTGATGGTTTTATTCGCTGGCTCTCCCTCTGCATCCAAAGCACCATTATACGCCGCCCATTTGATTCCGTTAAAATTGATGTAAACTTCTTTGGAATCGATATTACGACTAAAACTAACTTTCCCTTTCAATGACCTTTCAGCAGTTATAATGGAATAAAAATAGCTGTTCTTTTTCTTACTGATGATCAGTTTGAAATTACAAGCTGTCCCATTTGCATTGGTGTAAGTCCCAACAATATTTTTAGGAAGTTCAGCGACAAGATGGTCCATTTCGGTTAATGCTACTTTTAATTCTTTCTGGGTGTTCTTACTTTTCCAAGTACCAATAATCTTATTTTCCACAATTTTGCAATCAATCGTGGCCACTTTTCTTTTTTGACCATCAAGTTCAAACAATGTCAGTTCATCTCCTTCAAGACTACCTTCAAGGGCAATATCTAGCCCAACTTTTTTATAAAAATAAGAACCGCTGATTGCTCCATCTACATTCGAAATTGTAAAAACAACTTCAATACCATTTCCTATAGTGCCAACATAGCTTTTGTTGAAATTTTCGACCTTGATTTTAGGTTCCTCTTTTGCTAATGCTGTTGGAATAGCTGTCGTTTCAACTGTTGTATCGAAAGTTTCTTTTACTGCCTCTTTCTTGCAGGATACACTCAATAATAAGAGTGACGCGATAAATATATTTTTCATGATTTTTTGTTCTTTACCTTTATTAAAAGGAAAGATAGAATTTTATTGTGGTCTCCGTAGTTTCAAAAGTTAGTTTTAATACTAATTTATGAGAATCCGCTACAAAACAGCATTCGACCCTCTACATAAATTAACGGCTATAAAGGTGTGTAGTGTATAATGAAACCTATTATTTTTAGTACTCTTTTGTATTTGTGAGAGAAGCTATTGTAAACTACTCACTCCCTCTGGCGCTTGACTGCGTCGAGTGCCTGCTGTAATTTTGAAAACAAGTCGTATCGTTTGCAACGCGGTTCACTACCATAAAACTTCTGTGTTTACGTTGCATAGGTTTGCATTATCCTCTTCGTAATTCCTGTAACTACTATTGACATAATCACGAGGATGAAAAACAATTTCTGCGGTTACTGGATTATAGTGAATATAATTAATTCTTTGTTCAATTTTCTCGAGAGTATCCAAAATCACAGGATGAAAACCATCTTGCCAAAGTTTATAATTCTTCGCTCTGCCTCTAACCTCCGCTGCATAACTAAATTTCCGCAATAACCATTCCCGTCTACTTTCAGGTTGTTCCTTGATTGCTGCAATTATTTTCTTTGAAGTAAATTTTTTAAAATCACGAACAACATTTTGTAACTCGTCTTCGGGTGCTGTCACAATCAAATGTATATGGTTGGTCATGTATACATAAGTGTGGACGCTAAGGCCTTTTTCCTTAATACAATAATTTAAGGATTCATCTAGAATAGAACAATATATAGGCCTTGTAAAAACGTCAACCCAATCTACAACAGTAATAGTTATGAAAGTGGGCACGGTACTATCTATTACTTTGTATTTTTCAGACATCGTTTTTCTATCAAATAAACTATTTTGCGTTTACATTTTAATTTATAATTGTTGTAAGGAACCGCGTTGCAAACGCTACCTTTTTTGGTCATAAGGTAAATAGGTACTCGACGCAGTCAAGCACCAGAAGGTAGGACAAACGAGCGGTGGTTGGGCCAGGGACAAGGACAAACGAGCGCTAGTTGGTTTTTTTTTTAACTTGCTGTTCCAAATATTCCTTGAATTATCGGTTCAGTTGCTGCTCCAACTATATAAATTATTACGCTCCAAATTATGATTAATATCCAATTGTTTTTTACAATTTCGAAAATCCCAGGAATTGTCAAACCATAAATATGCTTTGATTTTGAAATAACCTTTAATTCATTTTTGTCGGTACGGTCAATGATGCTATCAATTATATCAACTTTTCGAAGAGTAGATTTATGTAGTTTTAAATATTCTTTATTTTCAAAGGTGGATTCAAGTAACAAATGCAACATTATGCACATTGTTTAAGTTTTTGTTCAAAAATTTCATTTGGACTTTTAAATCCAAACCTTTTCCTGGGTCTATTGTTTAATTTATTTGTTACTCTTAAAACCTCTTCTTCTGTTATTAAATCAAAGTTATATTTTTTGGGGAAATATTGCCTTACTAGTCCATTTAAATTTTCATTAGCACCTCTTTCCCAACTACAATATGGGTTGGCAAAAAAGTATTTAATTTCTAGTATTTCTGACACTTTTTTGTGGTTGGCAAACTCTTTTCCGTTATCAGAAGTGATAGTGTGCAAAATAGGTTTCCATTCCATTAATAATTCAATTAATTTCCCCTGAACTTCTCGTGCTTCCTTACTATATATTTTAGCCATTTTTAGCACGCCTGTTGCTCTATCATTTATTGTTAATAAAGCTCCTTTGTGATTTCCACCAATAACCAAATCTATTTCAAGATCACCTATTCTTTGCTTTTCTTCTACAACTAAAGGTCTGTTTTCGATACCTTCTCTGTCTTTAATAATACCTCTCGACCCCTTTAAAGCTCCCCTTTTAGCATATCTCTTACCTTTTGAGCGAAGGTGCTTATAATGTTGACCTCCTTTCTTTTTATCATCCCAAATGAATTGATAAATTCTTTCAGCAGAAACACATTTAAAGTCTTTTATTTTGCAATGACCAACTATTTGTTCGGGACTAAAATCTTCCTTTAATAGTGATGTTACAAGTGTTTTAATCTCTTCAGTAAAGTGTATTTTCTTTGCTTTTTTTCGCTGTCGAAAATGGAATTTACTTTGAGCTAAATCTGCTTTATATACATTATTTCTTTGGTCTGAATTTCTAGAAAGTTCTCTTGAAATTACAGATTTGTCTCTACCTACAAACTCTCCAATTTTACTCATGGAAAATCCTTGCGAACGTAGTGTAGCAATTTCGTATCTTTGTTCAATCGTTAAATGTGACATCTTTTTTTGTGCTTAGTAACCCAAAAATAAGTGAAATTTTTTTCGTAGCCTACTGATAAGTCTTGAAGATCTAGATCTGCAAGACTTATCAGTAGGCTTTATTTAATCAATTTCTAAGTGTTGCATTTATTACTTGAATCTAAGAAATGCCTTTGCTTCTTCCACGCCTTTTAGAGCATCAATTGTGGTTATATTATTACTATTAGCCAAGTTTAATAGTCTGCCGTCTGGTTTATCTTTTTCGTAACCGTGAGTATATATTTTGCTTAAAACTCTAGGAAAGTCGTAACGTCTATCTTCGTCAATTTCAGAGGCTTCACCACCTAAAATTCGATAACGATTTGCGATTGCTTCAAAACCATAATTTGAGTCACGCATATTCCAATGTACCCACTTAAAATCTTTATGTTTTTTCGTAAATTCATAAAACTCATTCAACATCTTCTTTTCCAATTCATCATAATCATCAATTGTTAGATTATTAAAATCTTTTTGCTCAAACTGCGCTTGCAAATGAATAGAAAATGATTTTGTCTGTGATGTTCCTAAATATCGCATACAAATTGAGGTTACTCTTGGTGTGCGTCCATGGGTAGTCACAAAGGATTCACAGGAATAATGAATAATAACAGATTTATTCTTGTTCTTCAAAATTTCTTTTAAAAGTTCAAGACCTTCTGCTCTTTCTGACAGTCGTTTTGAAGTAAAAAACATATATAATTTATTGTTTATTTTGATTATTCAGTCGTTTTTTTTTAATGAGTACTTCCAAGTAAATATACGCAAGTATATGCGTTTTCCACACAAATCCCTAACAACTTTTTAAGTTTTTTCTTTCGATAAAAACCAAAAAAAAATACCTTCTCCACAAAATGCAGAGAAGGTATTTTTCATTTTAAAAAATTATAAAATACTATTTTATATTCGAATAGTTTTTACCTCTAATCGCTTCAAAAGCGGCAAGAAGTTCTTTTAATTTTGCTGGATTTGATTCGGCTAGATTGTGGTCTTGGCTTGGATCGTTTTTCAAATTATACAATTGAAATTGAAGCGAAACTCCCAACTCTGTGTTAGTTTGTTTGTTGATTGCATTTCCTTTGTATGGCGGAATCATTACCCAGTCACCTGAGCGGAAACAAGTATTAGAACCGGCTTCCAAAACGATGTTGTTACGTCCTTTTTTTGATTTCCCTAATAAAGGTTTCAACATATTTTCACTGTCTCCCATCTCAGCTTTTGCTCCAACTAAATCGGCCAACGAAGCCAAAAGATCCACTTGACACACCAAAGCATCTGATACTTGTGGTTTGATTGTTCCTTTCCAGTATGCCATCAACGGCACGCGTGTACCTGCATCAAACAAACTGTACTTTCCACCACGTAGTTTTCCAGCTGGGGTGTGTTTTCCTAATTTTTCAACGGCATCATCATAATACCCATCATCTAAAACTGGACCGTTATCACTTGAAAATACAATCAATGTGTTTTCTAAAATCCCTTCTTTTTTCAAGGTTTTAATGAATTCACCAATACACCAATCGGCTTCCAAAATAGCATCTCCACGAGGTCCCATGCCAGACTTACCAACAAAACGAGGGTTTGGTGTGCGGGGAACGTGTGGTTGTTGTAAAGCGTAGTACAAAAAGAAAGGTGATTTCTTGTGCGTACGAACGTAATCTTGCACTTTTGCCAAAAAGTGATCGGCCATATCGACGTCGCTCCAGTTTGCGGCTTTTCCACCTTTTACAAACCCAATTCTCGGAATTCCGTTTACGATACTGTTATTGTGACCGTGGCTCCATTTCATGCTTAACAATTCAGGATTATCAACACCGGTAGGCTCTCCTGGGAAATTTTTATTGTAATTTACAGCAATAGGATCTTTTAGATCTAAACCGTCTACACGACCATTTTTGATGTAAACTGTTGGTACACGATCTTGTGTAGCGGCTAAAATATACGACTCGTCAAAACCAATTTCGTTGGCTCCTGGCGTAATATGACCGTTCCAATTGGTGTCTCCTGCTCCCAATCCTAAATGCCATTTTCCTATGACAGCCGTTTGATATCCTGCTCTTTTTAGCATTTTAGGCAAAGTTTCTTGCTTGGTATTGATAATCAGTGGTGCCGTTCCTGGTAGAATTTTAGCTTCACTATTTCTCCACGGATACACTCCCGTAAGCAAACCGTAACGACTAGGCGTACAAGTCGCAGATGTGGCATAACCATTGGTAAATTTGACTCCTTCATTGGCCAAAACATCCATATTTGGTGTTTTGATTTCGGTAGCTCCATAAGCGCTAAGATCGCCATAACCTAAATCATCCAAATAAATTACGACAATATTGGGCTTGGTAGTTTTTCCTTTTTGGGCATTTGCATTGGTCAATAGTACCCCCATAAACAAATAGGTCAGTATCTGTCTCGTTTTCATCTTACTAATCATTAGTGTTTGTATAAAATATTTAATTAATTTTTGGTTACTGAGGCAAAAAACACCTGTCTTCCTTTTGGTAGAAGTTTACTTTTACCTGTAAGTTGCATTTCGCCTTTTAAACGAATGTCGGTGCTTGACGCTCCTACTTTGATGTCGTAGGCTTCACTCTCAACAATCCATTGACTGTTTTTGTATTGTGCCATTTGCTCTGGCGAAACATTGAAAGTCACTTTCTTTGATTCTCCTGCTTTCAAAGACACTCTTTCAAATCCTTTTAACTGAATCGGTTTTAAAGTCGAAGTTGCATTTTTTGGAGAAACATACAATTGCGTAATTTCGGTTCCGTCCACTTTTCCTGTATTTTTTAGTGTAAACGAAACTGAAAAAGTTTCATCGGAATTGCTAACATTTGATTTAATTTTCAAATCACTGTACTCATATTTGGTATACGATAATCCGTAACCAAAAGGATAATGCACCAACTCTTTTTCGGGATAGCCATTTTTATAATCGATTTCTACATTTTTCTCTGTTTTAGGGTAAGTCACACATAGTTTTCCCGATGGATTAACGGTTCCCAACAGAATGTCTGCAATTGCGTTTCCAGCTTCTTCCCCCGGAAACCATCCTTGAATGACTGCCGCACATTGATCTGAAAAATTACTGATTACTTCTTGACGTCCACTCAACATCACCAAAACAACTGGCTTACCTGTAGCAAGTAGTTTTTGTACAAATGCTTCTTGCTCTCCCGGCAAACGAATTCCTTTTCTATTTCGTCCTTCGCCGTTTAAGTATAAATTTTCTCCCATTACCGCAATGATAACATCACTTTCTTTCGAAATCTCTAAAGCCCTTTGTAAGTTTGGCTTTTCTAAATCTTTAACAGTTAATAATTTTAATTTGTCCAATCGGCTGTCTCCTGCTCCACTTTTGTCGATTTTGATTTCGAGATCATCATTCCAATCGCAACCACGTTCGTAAGCAATTTGTACTTTTTTTCCAATCTTGCTTTCCAAACCTTCTTTGATAGTCACCAACTTTGGATTATTCGAATCAAAAGCTGATTGTTTCCAAAAAGCTCGCATTCCTTGATAGGTATAATCACCCAACAAGCCATAAACCGTTGCCGCATTTGGACCAACTAATGCAATTTTTTTAACGGACTTTTTCAAAGGTAAAACTCCTTTATTTTCTAATAAAACGATCGATTCACTAGCTGTTTGATACGCTAATTTTCTGTTTTCTGGTGTGTCTAAATCCAAATCTCCGTCTTTACCAATAATTGGATTTTTGTCCAATAAACCCAGTTTGGCTTTCATAATCAAAGCACGCTTGACAGCAGTATTTATTTTTGCTTCTGTTGTCAATCCTTGTTTAAGTGCTTCGCCCAATTTAGGAAATGTTGATGGCGAAGACAATTCTACATCCATCCCTGCATTCAAAGACATTGCTCCTGCTGTTAACGAATCGGTAGCTACTTTGTATTTTTTGAACAGCAAATTAATCGCTCCATAATCACTCACTACCAAGCCGTCAAATCCAACCTCTTTGCGTAGAATTTGATCCAACATCTGCGGACTAGCTGCTACGGGAACGCCTTTGTATTCTCCATAAGAAGGCATTACGCTTTTGGCACCTGCAATTTTCATACACGCTTCATGCGGCATCAAATATTCTTCGTATAACTCTTTTGGATCGTCGTTATTGGTTCCGTAGCCTACAAAATGCTTTACGGTTGCAGCAACTCCTGTTTTAAAATCGTTCCCTTGCAATCCTTGTACAAAAGCAACACCTAAGCGAGAAGTCAAATACGAATCTTCGCCATAACTCTCTTGGTGGCGGTTCCAATGCGCAGTTCGACTTAAATCCAACATCGGCGAAAGTGCCAAAGTAGTGCCCACTGCTCTCATATTTACTGCTGTAGAATGGGTGTTTTTTTCGACCAACTCAGGATTCCAAGTACAACCCACTCCAATTTGTTGTGGGAAAGTCGTGGCTCCTTGGGTCGCAAAACCCGTAATAGCTTCCTCATGAAAAATCGCTGGGATTTTCAAACGAGTTTCTGTCATTAAATAATGCTGTACTTGTCGCACTAGATCTCTCAGTTTTTCTGGTTCTAATGCCTGTCCTGCCGCAAATTGACAAAACTGACCTATTCCGTTCGGAATGTGTTTTCGGCATTTCTCCAAAGAAACTTTTCCGTCTTCTAGGATTTCCTCCAAACGAGTTCCCATGATTTGAGCCAGTTTCTCTTCCATAGTCATATCGACCATCAAAGCATCCACTTGCTTTTCAATTTCGGGAGTTGAATAAGGTTTCACTTGGGCTTGTAGATTCCCGCATACATATAAAACGGACAGGACAAGGATTTTTCTAAAAGACATAATTTTTATTTAGTAATTTTAAATTCAAACTGTTTATTTCAAAACTAAAACCGCTTCTTGTGGTACTGCAGCTCCCAATCGAGTGCTTAATGCACCTGGTGAAGCGTTCCCAACAACCACTTGGTATTTACCTTTTCTCCACACACTATTTCCAGCTTCGTTGATTACTTTCAATTTGTCTGGCTCAATAGTGAAGTTCACCGTTTTTGTTTCTCCTTTTTTCAAAGCAATACGCTCAAAAGCTTTTAAACTTTTAATCGGAATTCCGCCTGAAACTTCCATTGGGTTAATGTACAATTGTACTACTTCATCAATGTCATAAGCTCCTGTGTTTGAAACGGCAACTTGTAGCGTCAAAGTTTGTTTTTCTTTTAAAGTTGTACTGCTTATATTTAATTTATCGAAAGTTGTTTTCGAATAGGTTAAACCAAATCCAAAAGGATACATTGGCTCTTCGGTCATGTACTTGTAGGTACGGCCTTTCATCGAATAATCTTCGTAAGCTGGCAATTGTTTGATGTTTTTAGGGAAGGTCAATGGCAAATGTCCTGAGGGTGAAATGTCTCCAAAAAGTACATCGGCAACTGCATTTCCACCTTGTTCACCTGGGTACCAAATTTGCACGACAGCATCACATAATTCCTCAATTCCTTCCAATGAAACTGGACTTCCGCTGGCAACTACCAAAACTAATGGCTTTCCTTTGATCTTAGTAGCAATTTCTTTTACATAATCAATTTGACTTTGTGGCAACTTCAAATCATTTTTATCACCTACATTTTCGGCAGCAATGGCATCAACTTCTTCTCCTTCTCTATCGGCTGTTAAACCTACGACGCAAATCGTCACATCTGATTCACCTGCTTCAAAAGGAGCCCAGTTTTTGGGGTTAATATTTTTATGAAAAGGCAAAACACCACTTCTATAATTCAACGAAGAACTTGGAGAAACTGCATCTGCAACCCCTTCCAAAATTGTCACCATTCCCGAAGTCACTCCGTAATAGCTTCCCATCAACATATCATTAGAGTTAGCGAAAGGGCCTGTAACATAAGGGATTTTTATCTCTTTCGATAAGGGTAAAATATTGTTTTTATTTTTTAATAATACAATTGATTTTTGCGCAACTTCTCTCGCCAAAGCAATGTGTTCAGGACTATGAATTTTATCCAAACCATAATTCAAATACGGATTATCTGTTCCGGACTCGTCAAACATTCCTAATCTAAAACGAGTTTTGAAAAGTTGAACCGTTCTTTCATGAATTATTTTTTCTGTGATAAAACCTTCTTGAATCGCTTTTTTCAATTGATCGTAAGTCGTTCCACATTCCAAATTGGTTCCTGCCTTCAAAGAAACTGCTGCCGCTTCTGCCGCCGTTTTTACATACTTTAATTTACCCGAAACACCGCCAACAGCACCACAATCTGAGGTTACATAACCATCAAATTTCCATTTGTCTCTCAAAGTTTCTTTCAATAAAAAATCACTTGCGCAAGCTGGCTTTCCGTATACGGCGTTGTATGCCGCCATTACACCTTCGACCTTTGCTTCTTTTACCAAAGATTCAAAAGCAGGCAAATAGGTTTCGTATAAATCTTGTTTTGAAGGTTCTGCATTAAATACGTGTCTAATGACTTCTGGACCAGAATGTACTGCAAAATGTTTGGCACAAGCGGCAGTTTTCAAATATTTAGGATCATTTCCTTGCAATCCTTTTACAAAAGCAACTCCAATTCGAGAAGTCAAATATGGGTCTTCACCATAGGTTTCTTGACCACGTCCCCAACGTGGATCTCTAAAAATATTGATATTGGGAGTCCAAAAAGTCAATCCAGAATATTTACTATGGTTCCCATTTTTTTGAGAAATACTGTATTTTGCACGTGCTTCTGTAGAAATTGCCGAAGCTACTCTTTCTGCTAGTACAGCATCGAAAGTAGCACCCAAAGCAATGGCTTGTGGAAAAATAGTTGCTTTACCGTTTCTACCAATTCCGTGAAGCGCTTCATTCCACCAATCATAATCGGGCACTTTCAAGCGTGGAATCGCTGCAGCACCATTTTTCAACTGATTGATTTTCTCTTCGGTTGTCATTTGGGACACCAAAATTTCGGCTCTTTTCTCAATCGGTAAATTATTGTTTTGAAAAGAAAAATCCACTTTTTGTGCATTCGTACTCATCGTTATTAAAACCACTGAGGCAATGCTTATTTTTTTGTATAAATTACTTTTTATCATTTGTTGTATTTATTATAATCTATATGGTAGGATTGAATCTACCACTCTTTATTTCTAATTAAAATTTCAAGAATTCAAATTTAATGAATTCATATATAAAACTAGTTTCAAATATTAATTTTTTCAAAAATAAAACTACCTATAATTGATGTCTCATAGGTAGTCTACTTTTAAGCTATCAATTTGAATGTTTTCTCTCAAAAGAGGAATGATTTACTACTATTTTTTCACTTTCAACGGATCAACTTTTCCAATACCATTTACTGGTGCATCATGTTCTGTCTTGTACATATCAAATTGTGGTAAAATATCTTTTAATTCTTTATACTCCGTTTGATAGGTTTTTGAAGTTTCACTTACCTCCTTTATTTTAGGAAAACTGATTAAATCGGCTGGATATTTTGCTACATCATAAATAGTCCCTTGACCATCAATCAATACATCTTTGCTTCTTATCAACTGTTTTTCGTTATGAAAAGTATAAATCCATTTGCGGTGTTCTGGTTTGGAAGTTGTCAAAAACGGAATTAAACTCTCTCCATTTAGTTCATAGTTATCAGGTAATTTTACTCCCGTAATCTCTGCAATAGTTGGTAAAATATCCGTTACATCTACCAAGGCATCTTGTGCTCCTTTTTTGGTCATTTTCAAACAAGGTGCATATATCAACATAGGTATGTGTGGGCCACGTTGTGAAACCGTGCTTCCTTTTCCGTAGCCACTTGTTCCATTATCAGCACAAAAAATCAAAATAGTATTGTCTTCAATTCCTAATTCCTTCAATTTTTGAACATACTGCCATAACTGATAATCCAAATATTTCACGTGATTGTGTATTCCTCCTTCAGTAACTGTTCCGTGAGTGTCATAATTTCCTTTGTCTCCTGTAACATTTGGATTGGTACGAACATATTTTCCGTTTTTCCATTCTACAATAGGAGTTCCTGGCCACTTTTGTCTGGTTTCTGGATTGATATCACTGTTTAAGAAATCCCAACCGTCATGCCCCAAATGGCTTGTATGATAAATAAAAAAGGGCTTATCCTCTTTTTTCTTGCGTTCCATAAAATCAAGTATAAAATTTAGCTCGACATCAGGACCATAAGTATTTAAACCATAAGAAGCTTTGGACTCTGGCGTGTTTGGCCAATACTCAAATTTCTTCTTTGAATTGGGATAATTCATCAACTCAACGTTAGGTTTCCAGTACCAACCTCCTTGGGCGTAATAGTCTACTTGACCACCTGTATCTTCATTTATAAGTACGGGCTTGCCATTTATTTTTTGGGATACAATTTTGAAATCAGAATAAGGATTCCCCTTATCATTTACTCCAGGTGTAAAACAACCTTCGTCAAATCCAAACTTTTCTACGCCATCGATTTGTGTTTTTCCTGCCCAATACGTTGCGTAGCCGCCCGCTTTGGCAACAATACCAATAGTATAAGGTGAACTTTCATATAGAGGATAGGTAATGTTTTTACCTTCTTCATTTTTAAACTTTCCTCTATCTTTCAAATGCCACCATTTATGAAGATGGGCATATCTTCCTGTCATCATCGAAGCTCTACTTGGTGAGCAAATAGTTGCTCCCCATGCGGTTTTTATATACAAACCTTCAGTAGCAAGTCTATCCATTACAGGAGTTACTGCCCTAAATTTAGGATCAGAAGTATCACCACCCTGAGGTGCAACACTCCATGTTGACGAATTATATATCGGTAATTCTCTTGCACTGATATCGTCTGCAAAAACGACAATAATGTTGGGTTTCTTTTTATTAGAATCCAACTTTTGGCTATTCCCTTGTTGATAAAACAGCACTGTACCAATAAATAATACGGTTAAAATATTTTTATTCATTCTCTAAAATTTATTACTTGAAACAAAATAATTGGCTTTATAATCCGATTATAAAATTAGTCCGTTTCAATTTTACAGAACGATAATCTAGGCTTAAACCATAATACAAATGGTTAATCCTCTCCCTAAAATCACTGTTATTCTAGTGAAATTAAATTTCGGTTAAAAATGTATTTGTTTTTTGATCATATGCAGTACTAGTAGCGTCTCGAAGCTTTTTTGGCATTTTGTGTAGAGACTTTCCAATCATCAGTTCGGAAACCAGTCACTGGTAATCCATCAAAATCATACAAGTTAATTTCTGGGTTATTTGCCCAACCGTAACGAACAGCTACAGGATTAATGATTTTATCCGAAGATACTTCTATTTGATTTTTGCTAATGATTTTTGCCGTAGCCCATTCAAATTTTTGGTCTTCGCCAGCGATAGCAAAACCTTTTACAACTTCATTATCAAATGCGTACAATCCTTTATCAATATGATCGAAAGTGATGATGATGGAACCTTGCTTTTTTTCCATAGAAAGATATCTTGGACTACTCGCTTCCATTTTATAACCATATTCATTTGCTAATGCATGACGAACCAATCTGTTTCCAACCGTTTGCTTGTCTCGATAATGAATATCTCTTTCTTCTCCTAAATCGAAAGTAACAACTTCTCCCGTTTTTGGAATAGCAAGCGATTTTGTTTGTGCTTCGCGGTGTTCTGCCCAATTACTCTCAGAAGGTTGTTCTTTTGCCTCTCCAAAATCGGCTAATTGTATCCAATAAAATGGAAAATCACCTTGCCCCCATCTTTCTCTCCAACTATTAATTAATAACGGAAATAAGGTTCTCGTTTGAAAAGAACGACCAACATTGCTTTCGCCTTGACACCAAATAGTGCCTTTAATTCCGTATCCTAAAATAGGGTTGATTACACCATTAAAAGCATTGGCGGGTCTATTTTGTCCGATACGGATATCTCTTGGCGGAGGCATTTTTTTACCCGGTTTTCCTGCGGCTTCCCAAGCTTCGTACTTTTTGGTCACTTCAACCAATTTTTCGTCGGTAAATTCTTTTACAGCCAAATCCCAGTCTTCTAATAATTCGGAGTATTCGTTGGTTTTCTCCATTGCATCACGAGGTACCCAAGTTTCTAAAGACGAAGATCCCCAAGAAGCATTTATTAATCCAATCGGAATTCCTAATGCTTGGTATAATTTGATGCCAAAAAAATAGCCTGGAGCAGAAAATTCAGGAATACTTTTCGGCGTACATGCATACCAAGTGGTGTCTGCGATAGTTGTTTGAAGTTCTGGCGTTGCTACCAATGGAACACTGAATAATCGAATATTAGGATAATTGGCAGCTGCTAATTCTACCTCTGAATGATTAGAATTAACAACACTCCACTGCATATTGGATTGTCCCGCACAAACCCAAACTTCACCAATTAAAACGTCTTTAAAAGTGATTTTATTTTTGCCTTGCACTGTTAAAACATAGGGTCCACCTGCTTGCATAGATGCTAATTTCACTTTCCAGTTTCCTTTTTCGTCTGTGGTGGTTTTATGTTTTTGCCCATTGATTACAACGGTTATTTTTTCGCCCGCACTTGCCTTACCCCAAATAGGATTTTGTTGATTGCGTTGCAAAACCATGTGATTACTAAATATTGAAGGTAGTTTCACTTCGGCCTTTACCGTACAAAATGAAAGTAAAAGTAGAAGAACGGAAATGGAGTTTAATGATGGTTTCATAGTACTAAAAATAATTATTGAAGAATAAAATTCTTTTTGTGAATAGAAAATGCGGGGTCATTGTATTGCTTGGCTTGTTTCAACAACTCGGTTTGCAATTTCTCAGCCGTTTTTTTGTATGCAGGATCCGTATAGAAATTGATATTTTCATTTGGATTTTTTTCTAAATCAATCAGCCAAGGTTTGTCTTTGTCTGAAACTACCAATTTATAACGTTGGGTTACCGCAGTCATCCAGCTTTGATTGGCACTTGTAAAATAAGTAATTCGATCATCAATCACTTCTTTCTTAGCCGAGGTGAAATTAGCTGAGGCATCGATTCCGTCGGTGTTTTTGATTTTGACATAATACCGTATTAGGCATTAATACAGAACCTAAAAACAGAACGGTTAACAATTGTAAAGAATTCATGTTTATGTGGTTTATTAATAGCTATTTATGTTTTTATTTCTTAAAAATAGTGTCCCAATCATCAGTACAAAAAGCAGAAGCCGGAAGTGATGCTGTATTAAACAAACATCCTTCAACATAACTTTCCCAAGCGTAGCGAACAGAGACGGGCTGACTAATTTTGTCGTTCCACACTTCTAGAATTTTACCGGCTTTGGTAATTTTGGCTTGGGCAGGTTTAAAAATGTGATCACTACCCGCTATTTCGAAATATTTAAGGGGTTTTCCTAAACTAGTAATTCCAGACGGCGCATTGTCAAATGAAATTTGGGCTTTGTTCCCTTCAATAGTCATGGATTTGTAAATAGGTCCGGAGTGTAAAATTCCTTCCACAACATAGGTTTTTGCCAGTGCCCATAAGGCTAGACGTTGTCCTACCTCTTTTTTTCGTGGCGGATGAATACGCGTTGCATCTCCAACATCATTAATTACCGTCATTCCAGTATTTGGAATAGTCAACATCGTTTTGAGTTGCGCTTGTTGTAATTTTACCCAGTTTTCGCCTTGATTTCCATAAGGAGCTAATTGTACAAAATAAAACGGAAAATCTCCCTGTTTCCAGTTGTCTCTCCAACTTTTTATCATCGCTGGAAATAATCTTGAATACTGTTCTGGGTCTGATTTATTTCCTTCACCTTGGTACCAAATAGCCCCTTTGATCGTGAATGGAATTAAGGGATGAATCATACCGTTGTACAAAGCACTAGCTGATTGTGTGGTTTGTTTTTCGGTCCAATCTTTCTTAAATTCCGGAAAATCGGAAGTTATAATTTCTTTGGGTGTCCATGCTTGTCCGGGTGTACCGCCAACATTACTGGAAATTAAACCAATGGGAATATTCAAAAACTGCTGTAATCGTTGCCCAAAATAATAACCAACGGCACTAAACTCTGCTGCTGTTTTGGGTTGTGAAAGTTCCCAATTTCCTTTACAATTATCCATTGGCGTATCACTAACGGAATTGCCAACCGTAAAAAAACGCAAGTTTGGATTGGTACTGTTCAAAATAGCATCATTGCTTCCTTCCAAATGTTGTCCTGGACCACCATCAAGTGTCATGGCCATGTTGGATTGTCCGGTGCAAATCCATACTTCACCAATCAAAATATCGTCAAAAACTATTTTGTTTTTCCCTTCGATAATCATAGTATGAGGGCCACCCGCTTGCATTGGATTCAGTTTTATTTTCCAATCTCCTTTTTTGTCTGCAGTCGTTTCGTGCTTTTGACCAGCAATCGTAAGAGTGATTTTTTCACCATTCGAAGCGGTACCCCAAACAAGATTTTGCTGTTCCCTTTGCAACACCATATGGCTCCCAAAAAGGTTGGGCAGTTTGACTTGCGCATTTACAACCATGGCATGGTTGCACAAGAATAATACAAAATATAAAAAGTAATTTTGTTTGCTACTAGATTTCATCTGTTATTTATTTTTACGTTTACCTATTATTGCATTCATTAACTGAAGCATGAAAAATTCTTTTGCATACATCTAATCAATCATAACATCCTCGATTTCCCAATTTCCAGAAGTTGCATTTACAGTTGGTTGCAATGCAATTTGCATCAAGCGATTTTTTACATTTTGAAATTGTGACAGATTAATGGTGTAACTTTTAAATTTGGAATCATTTTTCGATATCGGAATCTCTACCCATTGTTGCTTTTTCCAATCAACTTGTCCTGTTCCATTTGCCCAAAAATTATTTTCTTTCTCATCACGAGAAAAAACAGCTAGTTTTAGTGCTGTAGCACTGCTATTGTTTTTAATATTGATTGTTATTTTTGAACAATTTTTAGAACTGGTATAAAGCCAAGGTGCACTTTGAATGGTTGCATTTTTGGAAGAAAGAGTTCCTATTAACTTACCATCTTTGAAAGCGGTGGTGGTTCCATTAACAGCAGCCCAACCCATCGTACTGTTTTTGAACTCAAATGGTCTTCCTGGTGAAGGATACATTCTATCGTCTTTTGGGACAATGATGGTTTCGTCTGCATTAAAGTTTACCGGTTTTAAACTAGCGCCACGGTAAAAAGCACTGATATCATGATTTTCTTGCAGCACATATTTTTGTCCTTTCCAATCAAAAAAACTAGTATGTCCACCTTCTAAGAAAGCACCTTTAAAATCGTAAGGACCATATAAATTACGAGACATGGCATATCTGCTTCCGTACACCAAATAATACCACCCATTTCGTTTGAATAAAGTAGATTTATCGTCTGTGCTCATTCTATTTCCCTTTGCATCCTTCACCAAAATCGCTTTGGGTTCTGTGGTCAAGGATTTCATGTCTTTGGATAGCGTCGCCATATAGTAGGTTCCTGATCCAAAACAAATGGTATAAACATCATCTTCAATATAAATCTCAGGATCATAAGGGTGCACCGGTACAATACCTTTTGGCAACAATGGTTTTCCTAATAAATCTTTGTATTCGCCAGTAATGCTATTGGCAACCATGACTCCAGTATCTGTATTTCTATTCGAAAAAAACCAATAGTATTTCCCGTCCCTTTCGGTAACATCACCTGCCCAACAATTGGGTTGATTGCCAATATAGGTTTGCGAAGGTAAAATTTCACGTTGCTTTTTCCAGTTGACCAAATCACCAGTAGACCAAACTTCCCAACGATCCATTCGAAAAGAACCTTTCCCTTCCCAAGATTCATCGTGACCGCAAATCACATACACAGAATCATTTTGTACCCACGCATGAGGATCTGCCATTCCGTGCTCCGGTGCAATGACATCTACTTTGATCGCTTTTGAATTAATTGCTGTTTTTGGGTTATTTTGAGCAGAAGCAGTAATCGAAAGGCAAATTACCAAGCCATTGATAATAGTGGATAAAAGCAATTTTTTAGATCGAAAAATTTGATATTCAGAATGTAACATATAGATATGTTGGTTGATTAGTAAATTAAATTTAAGCGTATTACGTGCAAAACTAATTTGGAATAAGTAGTCTAATTCTTTTTTGAGTAAAAAAAATAGCGAAGATTTTTAATAAAAACCTTCGCTATTTTATACGTCTCTTTTGAGAATATTATTATGAAAAATATATGTCCTTTATAGCCCTGATGGTAATGATATCCTCTTGTATGGCTACTGCCAATACAAGAGATTTAATGAACAGCAGGACGAGGCGAGAATTGAAAACAGCTGTTCTGCTCCTAGCTCCAATACTATTTTTTTCTAAGCGATTTTTGGCGTGTTGCTTGTAACTCTTTTTCTTCCTTGATTACGTGTTCTGCATGTGGATCTACCCAACCTGGTGCCATGTTCTTGGCGTCCCATGCTGTGTACTCTTTTTCTAATTGTGCAATGATAGCGGGATTTTTGTCTGCGATATCGTAACGTTCTAGAGCATCTTTTTTCAAATCAAAAAGTAAGGTTTTGTTTTTGTATGCACTTTTATACAATTTGTAATCTCCTTTTCGAACAGCATATTCAAAACCACCAACCGAACGCCAGAAAAGTAAATCATTTGGTTTACCGTTATTTTTTCCTGTGATGTAAGGCAATAAACTTGTTCCGTCCAATTGTTTTTCTTTCTTATAATCAGCACCGGCAGCGTCTAAAAAGGTTGGAAACAAATCCAAAGACGAGACTACGTTTTCATATTTTTGGTTGGCTTTCAAACCATTTGGCCAAGTGATGAAAAATGGTACTTTAATTCCACCCTCAAACAACATTCCTTTGTGACCACGATTTGGTCGGTTGTCTGCCAACTCGGCTCTACCGCCATTATCACTTAAAAACACGATGATCGTATTGTCTTTCATCTTATTGGCAATCAAGGTCGAATCAATTCTACGAACTCCGTTATCTACTCCGTTTACCATGGCTGCATACACGCTGCGACCACCGTACTCAATATGTTTGGTATTTTCTAAATACTGTTTTGTCGCATGATCTGGTGCGTGCGGTGCATTGTAAGCCAAATAAATAAAGAATGGCTTTTTGTCTTTTTGATTGATGAATTTGATGGTTTCATCTGTAAAGTCATCTGTCAAATAGGTCAATTCATCTTCAGGAACTTTTACACCATTGCGATAAATCGTTTGAATTTCGTTTTTGGCTTCTCCCCAATAATTCATTGCTCCTCCAGGAAAACCAAACCAGTAATCAAAGCCTTGGTTGTTTGGATAAAGGGAAGGATGATCGCCTAAATGCCATTTTCCGATGGCACTCGTTCTATATCCTTGTGCCTTTAAAGCTTCGGGAATCATCTTTTCAGACAGTGGTGTCCCAACTGTTGGGTTGTTCAACCCATCTTCGGCAATGTTACAATCGTGACCAAAACGAGCTTGATAACGCCCTGTAATTAATCCCGCACGGGAAGGACTACAATACGGATGCGACACATAACCATTAGAAAAAATCACTCCTTCTTTGGCTATTCGATCCAAATTGGGTGTTGGAATATCTGTGGCTCCATTGAAACCAACATCAGCCCAACCTTGATCATCTGTTAAAACAACAATGATATTTGGCTTTTGATTGCTTTGTTTCTGCGCATACATATTGACTGTAAAAACAGCACTGCATGCAAATAAAGAGGCAACTAGAAAATGTGATTTTGACATAATTTTTTATTTTGAACTAATATAAAAGGAATAACTATAGGTGTTTGGTTTAACTAAAAACTGAGGGTGAGATTCTGCTCTTTTCGACCAAGTATCATCTCCTCCAACTCCCATTTGAATTAAATCAACATTAACTGTAAATACATTTCTTTCGATCAATTCATTAGTATGTTTGGCTTCTTGTAAATTCATTGTAGCATATGGCTGAACACTAAAATTAAGTAGTTTATCCCCTTGATTTACCATGAATCCTTTACCTGCTTTATTTACTAATTGAAACCATCTTGTGTCTGTGCGATTACCATAATCTTCTACGTAAATATAGGATTGGTCCAGAGTATTCACCTTACCAGAGTACAAGCCTACTTTTGACCCAACGTTTCTATCTTGGTAATTTTCGAAAGGCCCTTTTCCAAAATAAGTAAGGTTCTCCAATTGATTATTGGTATCAAACTGCATTCCAATTTTAGGAACATTTGGTGCCTTAGTATCAATTGATACGGTGTAATCTACTTTTAGTTTTCCGTTTCCTTGAATGGTGTAGGTTAATGTTAAGTCCGATTTTGGATTTGCAATAGCACCTTTTACCGTTACCACGACATTCTTATCATCGCTAGTGTTTACTTTTACATTTTGTACTTCAAAACGTTCTCCTGCTTTCATCCAGTCCAATTCCGCTTTCAATTTCTTGGCATTACGATAGGCTTCATCATTTTCAGTTTCGGCTCTCCAAAAATTTGGCTTTAATGGACTTGCCAATACTTCTACTCCATTGGTGTTTAATTTGGTTACGAAACCTGATTTTTTATTCACAACCACTTCAATCGCTTTGTTTTGAACAACCACTTCTTGAGCCGTTTCTTTGGTATCTAAAGAAAATGCTTTTGCTTCTTTATCCGATTCGTTTTTCTTAGGATTATTGATTTCGAATTGCTCTTCGAAAACAACATAGCCTTTCGACTCCCAAACTGTATTGTTTTTTAATTTTCCTTGAATGGTAATAAAATATTCTGCATCTTCTTTGAATTTTATGTTCTTGAAATTAACAGCAAATGCTTCCGTAGCAAACGGTTTGGTATTCAAGCTTGGAATCGTTCCAGATTGAATTGATTGTCCATTTTCAGTAAGATTCCAAACCAAATCATATTGTGATAAATCGACAGCATGATGACGGTTAAGGATATTGAAATTCCCTTTTGAAGCATCCGTTGCAGAAATCACCACAGGTTGATTGACATATTTACACTCGTAAGTTGCTGGTTTCGGTTTTCTATCGGCAGTAATAATTCCGTTTATACAAAAACTACCAGAATTGGGTGTATCTCCAAAATCGCCACCATAGGCAAAAAATTCTTTACCGTTTTTATCTTTCTTCACTACTCCTTGGTCAATCCAATCCCAAATATAACCTCCCAAAGCTCTGTCATTTTTGTAAATCACATCCCAATATTCCTTCATATTTCCAGTTGAATTCCCCATTGAGTGTGCGTATTCACACATCACTACCGGTCGAGTATCAAAACTAGTTTGATCCATTAAATCCTGCAATTCCTGAGGTGTTGGATACATTCGACTCAACATATCTACCCATTTTGGATCTGTAGGATTGGCCATTTTTGAATTAAACTTCTTTTGGTAACGAGGATCTGTATGGTCTCCTTGTGCTCCTTCATAATGAACGTAGCGTGTTGGGTCGAATTCCTTAATCCAAGCCGACATAGCAGCATGGTTTGGTCCCATTCCCGATTCGTTACCTAACGACCAAATCACCACCGACGGATGATTTACATCACGTTGCACCATTTTAATCGCTCTTTCTAAATAAGTGGCTGCCCAAAGCGGTTGGTTGGCCAATTTTCCTCGAATACCATGTGATTCTAGATTGGCTTCGTCCATAACATAGATTCCGTATTGGTCACACAAATCATAGAAATAGGGATCGTTTGGATAATGAGAAGTACGTACGGCATTAAAGTTAAACTGTTTCAACAGCTGCACGTCTTTTTCCATATCGGCTCTAGAAAGCGCTTTACCATTGGTCATATGATGGTCATGACGGTTCACTCCAATCATTTTTACTGGATTTCCATTGACCAAAAAGCGACCTCTGCCATCAATTTTAACTTCTCTAAAACCTACTTTGGTACTGGTAAATTGTATCGGATTTCCTTTGTCATCTTGAACAGAAAATAACAAGGTGTACAAGTATGGATCTTCTGCAGACCATTTTCGAGGTGATTTTACCTCTGTTTCAATCATTGCGAAATCTACATTGTCTCTTTGTGGATAAGATTCCCCAAAATATTCTTTTAATTTGATTGTTTTTTTATCGCCTACAACTTGACCGTTTGCATCTAATAATTGTGTCGATAATGTCCAGTCATCAACCGTTGTGTACAACGGATCATCGCCAAAATGTCCGACTTTCTCAATATATTTATTAACAATATTGGCTTCAAACGTTGGACGAATTTGCAACGTAGCATTTTCATATTTATCATCAAGGTCTGTTCGAACAACAAAATTAGACAGTCTCACTTTTGGCACTGCTTGCAAGAACACTTCACGCTCTATACCACTCATACGCCAGTGATCTTGTGCTTCCAAATAGCTTCCGTCTGACCAGCGGTACACTTTTACAGCAATTTTATTTTGTCCTTTTTTCAAATGTTTGGTAATATCAAATTCAGATGGTAAGCGAGTGTCTTCGCTATAGCCTACAAACTCTCCATTAACCCAAACATAAAAGGCAGAAGAAACCCCTCCAAAATGTAGAATCACATCCTTGTCTTTCCATGTATCATTCATTTCGAAAGATTTCACATAATGTCCAACAGGATTATCGCTGTGATTGATAAACGGAAAATCACTAAAAAACGGATATGTCGAATTCGTGTAAATCGGAATTCCGTACCCACGCATTTCCCAGTTTGAAGGCACATCAATGGTTTTCCATGAAGAAGTATTAAAATTTAACTCTTGAAAAGTAGTTGAAGCATCGGCGGGTTTCGGCACCCAATTGAACTTCCAATCACCATTCAAAGATTTGAACCAAGCTGATTTTTCTCTTTGATCTTGTTTAGCCAAAGCTTCATTTTCATACGAATAAAAAGTAGCTCTCGCTTCGAGTTTATTAATATGATTCACAGCGGGATTTTCCCAATCGTTTTGTTGCGCAAACAAACCAACACTTAAAAATAGGACGGCAAGAAAGATTTTATTTTTCAATGGTTTTAATTTTAATTATAATGTTTTATAAATTGGTGAAATATCCAAAGGATCTTCCATTTCTTTTTGAACTTTGAGTAAATCTTGGAACAATGCTTTCACTTTACTTTTATTTGCAGGAAGACCTGCAATATCAGTCATTTCTTCTGGGTCTTTGTTCAAATCGAACAACAATACTTTACTGATTTTTGGATAGACCAATAATTTATAACCGTCTTTTCGAATCATACGTTGCAAATCGAGATAAGCTCCGTAAATTTCTTTGTAATGACTTTTTTTGGTTTTACCAGTTGCCAAATCTAAGAAACTATGAAAATCAATATAACTTGGTTTTACCGCTCCAGCCAATTCCAATGACGTTGCCATGGCATCTTGAAGGTAAATATCTTCGTCTATTCTTTTATTTTTAGGAATGTTTGGCCCCACTACTACAAAAGGAGCTCGGATACTATGATCAAACAAACTCTGTTTCCCAATTAAACCGTGGCGTCCCATTGCCAAACCATGATCAGCAGTAAAAATGATATAGGTATTGTCCATTTTACCCGATTTTTTCAAGGCATCAAGAATAAGACCTATTTGCTCATCGGCATAAGTAATGCTTGCATAATACTCTTGCATATGTGTTTTGATTGCAAATTCGGTTCTTGGAAAAGGGGCTAATGCTTCGTCTCTTAAACTAGGTCCATTACCAATTGCATCTTTAAAAGGATATTCTGGTAAATAACTTTTCGGAATCGTTAATTTGCTTAATGGATATTTTTCTTGGTATTCTTTTGGTGCTTGGCGTGGATCGTGCGGTGCGCTAAATGCCAAATACATAAAGAAAGGATCTTTTTTGGTTTTTGCTTGATCAATAAATGCAATCGCATCGTCTTTTAAAACAACACTCCAGTGCGTTCCACCCTTCCAATGTCCTCCTTTTGAAGTATCGTAAGGCAACCACGAATGGTCGTTTTCGCTCTCTGGACGGCTGTACCCGTTAGGCATCAACGCTCTAGGATTGGCTCCAGGTATTTTGGAAATCGAATCAAATTGACGAACCATTTTCCCATGTTCCCAAGCATCTGCTGGCATTCCGCCACGAACATCTTTGGTGTGTGTAAATACTTTTCCAACAGGAACATCAACATGCCACTTTCCTGTCAAGTAGGTTTCATATCCTTGTTTCTGCATCAGTTTCCCCCAAGTTTCAGGAGCTGTATCTGCTTTTTTATTTTTTTCGATATATTCATTTGCTTTCCAAACCGAACGACCCGAAATCAACATTGCTCTTGAAGCAACACAGATGGCACCACTCCAGGAACCCATATTATAAGCATGTGTAAAGGTGGTTCCGTTTTGAACCAAAGCATCCATATTAGGAGTTTGGATTTCTTTATTCCCAAGTGCGTGAATTGAAGAATAGGTTTGATCGTCTGTAAAAATAAAAACGATATTGGGTTTCTTAGAAGTTATCTTTTGACCAATTGTAGAATTTGGCTTCATAAAAAATAACACTGCAAATAAAGTAAAATAGCTGAATCTCATGATTTCGTTTTTAATTAAAAAAAGTAATACTCGTCCTTTATGGGAGGACGAGTATTATAATAAACAAACTAACTAAAACTAACATTGCAAAGATTGTTATTAAAGAACGATAAAGTCGTTCCAAATGGTTTTATAAGTACTACAAATGTTTAAATTTCTTGTTTTTTTGTGCTTTTAGATAGAAATTAACTTCTCAATCAATATCCTTGTCAGCAACCGCTATTATTACAACTATTAAAGTATTATCCTGTATTGTTAACTTACAAAATGACAAAAACACTATTGCATCCCTTTGTTCAGGTAATGTCTAGTTGGAATACAGTTTTTATTAATTACTGCTGTTTTTTCCTTAACAAGTAATCGAAAGGTTCAACAATTATTACTTAACATCTTGCTTTTTTATTACAGTTTTCACTGGAAAGATATCTCTAAAATTCACTCACAATAAACAGTAAGTTATTTATTAAAAAACGACGATTCACTATCTGCATTTTAGTGAAATCGTCATTTTTTATATATTCAAATTTTGACTATTGTGTTCTAAAATCAAAAACTGGGGAATAAGAACGGTTACCAAATTTATCCTTAGTAACAACTTTCCAGTAATAAACTGTTTTCGAACTTAGAGCAACATTTTCAATACTCGTGCTGGTCGTATTCGAATGTAAAACCGTAGGCGGATTTATAGTTCCAATATACACATCATATGATTCTATGTCATTATTAATATCGCCACCATTCCATTTTAAGGTAGTTGTGCTTGAACTCAGAGCTCCCTGTAATGGAGTTACCGCCTCGGCTGGATATGGCGCATAATTGGTAACTGCAATACCTGCATTGTAAAATTTCCAAACCGTACTCGTTGCTGTTGTTTTATCGGTATTTGATTTCGAAATAATAGACCATGAATAAGGAACACCTCTTAATAGGACCTCTTCTTTTGATGTACCACTTACATCTACATTCTTAGTGGTGTTGGTTTGTAAATTTTTTAAAACCAAGGTGTAATTATCTGTGTTTTTAGAAGCATTCCATTTAAATGTTACTTTGGTTTCAGTATCTGAAACTACAGTGCCAGAGTTGCATTCTTTATCTTTTACTGGCTCAATAAGTAGGGATGCCTCAGGAATTTTTGGGACTACTACTTCATCGTCACCACCACCACTACTGCAGTTTACTAGTAAAACAGAAGAAAGTAGAATCCCCAATAAACTTTTATATTTAATTTTTATCATTGTTTGATTATTTTACAATTATAATTAATAGCCTCAGACATTACACTTAAAAAGTATATACCATATTCTAAATTCTCGATATTAACTTCTAGTACACTATTTGCTATTTTTTGCTTGTTTTCACGAACTACCTGCCCGTTTGAACTTATTATTCTATAGGTAACAAGATCTTTTATTTCGAAAGGAAATTCAATTGTAAATACATCTTTTACTGAATTTGGAAAAACAGTTATTTGATCATTAATTAAAATATCTTTCTCATAAATACCTTGACAATCTTTGTCTGTAGTTACTATAAGTGTATTTTTACCTGCGTTAAGCCCTAGAGATATTTCTTCTTCCTTGGTTATTGTAGTTACATTGTTCAGAACAATTTTGTAGGTCTCCCCTCCTGACAAATCAAGTTTTAAAGTTTGCTTTGTATCATCAATCTTTGAAAAAACAGATAAATCTTTAGGTTCAGTGATTTTCACATCAAAACATTGTTTATAATTTGCATCAGCTGTAGTTGTGATACATACACTATAATCTTTGGCTTGTAAGTTTTCGAAAATAGTATTTGCAGTAAAATTTTGTTGGATTGTAGTACCTTCAATTTTTGCTGTAAACGGAAAATTCGTAACTTTAGAAGTTATAGAAATAGACCCATTGTTACTACTAGCACATTGTTCTGCTGTTGCCAAAACAGTAAAATTATCAGCAGCCAAAGTAAAAACAGGGCAGCCAGTAGTATTTACTGCAATACCTATTGGTGTATTAGGACATAAATCATATTCATCTGCAACACCATCTTTATCCTGATCACTTTTAGGTAAGTTGAGGCAATTTTCTCCTGGCAATCCATAACAACCTAAGCCATTCGGGCTCAATTTAGGATCCCAATTAATACCAGGAACCCAGTTGTCGCCTAGTTCGTAAGCACCAGCATCTGGACTAGCTCCTTTATATCCATCTGTATAGCCTGTGATAATTCTTCCGTAATCCACGGCAGGAGCATTTTCTTTTAAATGAAAATCGTTATTTTCCCAATTTACAAAAGACTCTTTGCTTATAATATTGTTTTGCTTATCCGATTGAGGTTCCCATGTAGTTTCTGTTTCTTGTCCACCAGCAGAAGTCGCTTGTTTATCTGTGATGTTGTTCCATACATTTACGTTTGAGAAGGCTGTTCCAGCTTGATGCCATGCTCCCATTGTTCCTTTACCTGCTTTGCAAAGTGTGTTATTAAACACATCAATATCTTTACCGTTCCAATTGATTTGAATGTTCGTCCACTCTACATTCCAAACAACATTATGATGGACTTTGAATCCTTCAGCATCATTATCCAAATAAATACCCGCTGCCTTGTATAAATTGCCTCTTCCAGTTGCATCGTGAAACCAATTATGATGAATCTCCGTACCTAATTGTTTCCCTACGGTATAAAAAAGTGCACAATCATCTGCTAGTAAGTTGGAATGAGAAATATCGTTGTATGCTATTTCGTTATTTGTTCCAGCATATTGAATAGCATCTCGACCTCCATTAAAAATAGTATTATTCTTAATTATACAGTTAGTAATCCCCCTTATTACAAGTGGCGCATCATAAGTTGATAAATAATCAAAATCATGAATATAATTATTTATAATTTTAATACTATTACCTCTAACTTGTATACCAGCAGCTGCATTAAAAGCAACTTCACATTTTTCAATAACATTATTTGATCCCTGAAGATTTATACTTGCCATACTAGTTCGAGATGAAGTAGAAATACCTTGCGTATGATTTCCATATAATGAAGTTACTCCATAAAGCAAATTATTTGTGGTACGGCTGTTGCCATTTGTTGCTTGCCAAGTTGTAGAGTCTTCCATATTTATGGTACCACCAAAAACGGCTATATTTTTAATCTGAATATAACTTTTATCTTTCAAATTAATGGCTTCTATATTAGAACGCATTTTAATTTGACCATCTACCGGTGCTGTACCATTAGGAAGTTGTACAAAAAGCTCCTTTGTACTCTCGTCATAATACCATTCATTTTGATAATCCAGTGCTTCTTTAACGCCTTCTAAGTAAAAATCACCTAAATCGGCTGGTGCGTGATAGGTACGAACCCATTCTTCATTGAAAATAAGATTAAAATTTACTTTTCCACTAGAGCTGCTAGTAATTTTACTTTTCCAAGCGGTCCACCCTGATCCAGTCTTATCGCCATAAAAGAAAACAGCGCCGCCAGTCCAATTATAGCTTGGTATGGAACTTTCGGTCAAAAAAGCACCAGTGCTCACATCCTTTGAACTTCCTCCTGTGTTTCTAATTGAATTTAGGACAAATGGATCTGCGCTTGTTTTGTTTGGCCATCTAGCCAAAGTTAGAGCTGTATTATCGTTCATTATAAAATTTTGCTGTCCCAAAACAGTAAAAGGAACTGTAGTTTTATAAATGGAACCTGTAGTTTTTGTCCAACCCGAAAGCGCTTTCATCGCTGATAGAATTACTTGCTCCCCAGGGTAAGATTGAAAAATAATAGGTTGCCCCACCGAACCAGAATTGATAGGCTTAAGCACTTCTTGATACGTTCCTTGTCTTATATAGACAACGTCACCAGCAACAGCAACATTTGCTGCTTTTGTAATGGTTAAATAGGGACTAATAAGTGTACCAGCATTTGCATCGTTTCCATCTTTTGAGACATAAATATCTTTCGCAAAAGAATTGAAAAAAACCAAAATTAAAGGTATGAGTAACTTTCTTTTATACGCCATTGATTTTAAGTATTATAAATTAATTCATTGTTATTTAATGCATTTTGTATTACGTGAAAATTATATAGTAAGAATCTAAAACAGCTTATCAAACGGTCAATTAAGTATAACAAATGTTTTTTCTTATCTATTGAAATTACACTTGAATAGATCCAAAATAGTAGTGCGCAACAAGTGAGTTGGGGAGAAAAAGTAAAAACTAGTACTGATAACCCGATTTCTTTAATCTAATAGTTTCTCGTGTTTTTTAGAAACATAGAAAATTATAACCGTTTTAATTATTACAATTTGCTTAGTCAACTTTGTCGGCAAAGGCAAATCACTGCCTTTACTTTGAAGAGAACCCTTAGCGATCAGGACTTAAATTTCTTATTTTTTTACTTTTAGATAGGAATTAATTCTTTAATCACTCCTATCATATGCGACCACTATCATAACAAATATTAAACTATTATCCATCAATACCAACTTACAAAATGGCAAAACATACTAATTGGTCTCTTTGTTCAGTTAATATCTAGTGGAAATACAATTATGGTGAATAACAATCCTGTTTTACTAACAAAACAGAAACCATTTCGTCAGTTTCAATTTCTAAAGGTTCGAAAAACTGATGCTGAATTTTGGATTATTTTTTTACAATCGAAGCTTAAAAACAGGTACATTCACAAGAATAAAAATCTTTTGTTATAGCTATTAACACATAACTAACAGTAGTATGATTTATGATATCCTACCTTGCACCTCTAAATAAATTCGTAAAATAATGAAAAAAATAGTTTGTTTTATTTTCTTAATTCCGTTTTTATCGATGGCCCAAATTGATAAAAAATATTTTGAAAAATTAAAAGAGGAGAAAGTTATATCCGATCCTTCTGTCGAATGGAAGAATTTTGGACCAGGAATGTCGGGTTATAATGAAGAATTCTGGTGCCATCCAACAGATAAAAATGTGATGTTTATGGGTCCTGATATGCATGTTACCTACGGAAGTTGGGATAACGGAAAATCATGGCAAACAATCAAAGATAGTGACGGTACTGGTGACGATTTGGAACGTGTACACGATATTGCTTTTTCTACAAAAAATCCAGATTTTGGTCTAGCACTAGAACGTAGAGGTAAACTTTTTGAAACTAAAGATAGAGGAAGAACATGGAAATTAATATATACCATTCCTGGTGCAAATAAATCAGGTGTCAATGCGCATACTAAATTGGCAATCAATCCTACAAATGATGCTATTTGGTTTATTGGAGCAGGTGATTTTTGGAATGTAAAAGATAATCATCGTTCAAAAAAGGACATTCATGGTAAATTTCAAGATAGAGCCCAGTATGGATATATTTTAAGAACAAAAAATGGTGGTAAAAGTTGGGATAAAATAGCAAACAACATAAATGAGAAATTAGATGTTGCGCGTATCATCATCAATCCAAGCAGAGCAGACGAAATGGTTATTGCTACCAATTTTGGTATTTACACCAGTAACAATGGCGGTGATTCATGGCAAGCAGGCAGCAAAGGATTGCCTAACAATTTGCCAAGAGACTTAACTTCGTACTACAATCCAAAAACAAAAGAATTTATTTTGTACTTGGTCGAACAAACAGTTTACGAACCAAATGGCAAAAGTATTTCTACCAAAGGTGGTGTGTACAAAAGTACCGATAGCGGTAAAAGTTGGGGAAACATTACAGGAAATCTAGGTGTTAACTTCAATAAAATAACCTACGGTGCGCACCTGAATAACTATTTTAAAAACATAGGATTCTTTTTGGGTGTAAATGCAAAAAACGTATATCCTGAACTTCCAGAAAACACTTATTCTGCATTTAATAGAATCGTGGTAAATCCTATCAATAAAGACGAAATTTATCTAGTTGAAAACCAACGCCATGATAAAACTTTTGGACCTGGTGATGCTTGGAAAACAGTTGATGGTGGAAAAACATGGGTGATTTGTGCTCGTGCAGGACAATATTGGTTAACGAATAAGGACAAAAAATACTGGGAAGACAAAGGGAATCCAACGGGTGCCAATGTAGAATTTTCTCATGTTGCTCGTTCGTATGAAGAACTAAGCGAAACTGCATTCGGAAATAGATTATTGGCTATAAATTCTGTTGGTGATGTATTTATCGGAATAGGTCAACAAACACAACGTTCTACAGACCACGGAAAAAGCTGGCAACAAATTGATGATTATGAAACCAAACCAGGTAGCAATGCGTGGGTAGGTCGTGGTGATAGTGATTTACCAGGGAGATTTATGTTGCTAGAAACTGGAAAAAAAGACAGATACTTATTATGTAGTGGTGAACATGGTTTGTGGGAGACTGCAGATCTTGGCGATTATCCAGACAAAGATGCTGTGGCAGTGAAACAAATTGAAGGACAAGTACACGATCATAGTGGAAATGATGGAGCGCATTCCATATCAACCGTTGCGGTGCATCCAAATAATCCTGATATTATTTACATATTGTCTTGGAGACAAGAGCATAGAGGAAAATTAAGAAGAACAATGAATGGAGGGAAAACTTGGGAAAACATTTCAACCATTTTCGAAGGAAAAAATAATTCGTACGAAGGTCTTGCGATGACATATTCGTTGACTATTGACCCAAAAGACCCTAACAATATATATTTCTGTTCGATTAGAAGAACAATTTCTGAAGTTGGTAGTTCGGTAAACGAAAAAGTTTTGACAAAAGGTGGTTTTGGTGTGTACAAGTCTACAGATGCAGGTTACACATGGGAACTTCATAATAATGGGCTACCAGAAAAAGGAAGCGTTAGAAGAATTATAATGGATCCTAAAAATTCAAATGTTCTTTATGCTTGTTTGAATAAGTTTTCAGGAAACGAGCCAGATGGTTTATACGTTTCAACAGATAAAGCCGAAAGTTGGAAAAAAATGAATATCCCATCGGAAATTCAAGGGGTAAACAATTTGTTTATTGACAGAAAAACAAACGATATGTTCTTGTCTGCAGGCTATCGCAATGGTGATGCTGAAACTGGTGGCGTTTGGAAAAGTACCGATAATGGTAAAAAATGGACCAAATTCTTTATTGCACCTTATGTATGGCAAACAGAAGTTTCTCCTGCAAATTCCAATATTATTTTGGTTAATGTTCCTGCACAAGCGGGTAATAACGAAAGCCAGTTCAGAAATCCTGGAATTTATTTAACCAAAGACGCTGGAAAAAGCTGGTCAAAAATCAATAAAGGCATCGGACAACCAGACAAAATGGTGGATGTAAAACCAGATCCAACCAATGAAAATATTATTTGGAGCGCTGCTTGGGGAAGCGGTTGGTTCAAAGCAATGCTAAACAAATAAGGAACTTTAATGAGGGTATGGTTTACTACTTTATCCTCATAAGTACTTTCTTTAGATTTAAACAAAAAAACCAAGACTCACATCTTGGTTTTTTTTTGTTATATCTGCCACCTCTATTTTGTGCTCTATTTTTGAATTAAGACTTCGAAAATGATACGATTTTATCGTTTAAGTAAAATTACTTTATCGGCATCTGAACATTAAATGATTGCAAAACGCCTTTATCATCAACGATATCAGCAGCACATAACAAGGCGACTGGTTTTCCGTTTTCGATATACAATTGTGGTCTTTCTAGGTGCTCTAATTTTTGAACTGTGCCGTTTTCCCATTTAATTTCTAGCGTAGAAACCAAAGCGTTCTTAGATAATTTCCAATCAAAACCATCATTCGATTCGAATAAAACCAATCCCCTACCCGCTGTAGTAAAAGCGCCGTGCATATCTTTGAGAATGGCTCTGTATTTTCCATTTTGATACCAGATAAAAGGGTCTTCGGCAGGAAAATCATATCCTTCAGCAACAAAAACTGGTTTGTCATATTTTACAAAAGGACCTGTTGGCGTTTTGGATGTAGCTATGCAATGCACTACGGGACCTCCCATAATCCCGGGTTTCTTTTTCCCAACTGCTTTGTATACCATCAAATAGGTTCCGTCGGGTCTTTGCGTAATAGACGGATTACTAACCATCAAGGCATCAAGTGCATCAGTATTTGGACTGACATCGATAATAGGTTTGTCAAAGCGTTTCCATGGCCCATTGGGATTATCGGCTACAGCCACACCAATGCGTTGGTTATTCCGGTGTGTCGGATTTAATTTATTGCCCATTGCAACACCATCGCCCGTGTTACCCATATAATACAAATAATACTTGCCATTATACTCGTGTACGGTTGGATTGTGCGTGCATAAACCATCCCAATATTGAGCTCCGCGAATAGGCAGTGCCACATCTTTAGGCTCGAATGGCCCAAATGGACTTTTGGAAACCGCATGCGCAATCTCGGAATGCGTGACCCAAGCCCAACCCAAATTTTTATCCCAACGAGAATAATACATATGGTACAAACCATCTTTGCCTTTAACAATTGAAGCTCCCCAAATACTTTTGATTTCGCTTTCAAACTTTGCGGTTAGCGGAACGGGTTTGAAATTTAATTTAAAATCGGTTTCTTGTTTTTGGGATTTACAAGAAAGTAATGTTCCAATCACCATTAGGAGTATCAAATACTTTTTCATTATATGCTATTTATTATTATTTTTGAAAAAAACCATATTCTATTTAAAATGTAAGCTAGTATTCGAGCCATTCTTTGTAGATTTCTTTTAACTGATAATAAGCCTCTTTTCTGTTGCGTTTTTCATCTACAATTCCCCATTCTCTAAAACCAGATGCGGGAGTACCTTTGTAATTACTGCGATAATCGTTATAACTCCAAATAGAAACTCCAGTTACATATGGGAACTTTTTTAACGCTCGCAAATACCCCACAAGTACGTCACTCAATTTACCATCGGGCGCAGGGCCTATTTGTTTTAAACCAATTTCTGAAACAAAAATAGGCTTGTTTGGAAATTTTTGATGTGTGGCTTGAACATCTTCAATAGCGTTTCCGTAACTATTCATCGAAATAAAATCAACTTTTTCATAAGGTTCTGTTCCTATTTCACCCTTTCTATAAGAAGTAATGGTTACATAAGTCTTCAATCGAGTGGGGTCTAGTATACCTACGTAATCTAGCATGGAATTCACATAGTTGTACTGTTGATTTGTTAAAGCTTTGTCTTTCCAATCTGTATCAGGTTCCCGAAGTTCATTCCCTACACTCCAAGCCACAACACTAGGATGATTAAAATCGCTATCGATCATTTCCTCCAGCCACTTTTTGGTCACCGGATTGTCTGCAAAAGACTGAGGGTCATTGTCTCCCCAAACTGGAATTTCTTCGACTACCAAAAAACCGATACTATCACAGAATTTGAGAATATTTTTTGAAAGTGGCGCATGCATCAATCGAGCAAAATTGCAACCTAAAGATTTAATGTCCAGCAAATCTTTTTTAATCAAATGATAAGGCTCGGTATTTCCATAATCAGGATGGTCATGCACCCGATTGACACCATTCATTCGAACTGCCTGATTGTTTAAAAAAAATTGTTCACCACGAACTTCAAATTTTCTAATCCCAAATTTATCGAAAACCGTATCGAAAACTTTTCCATTCACAACTATCTCACTACTTAAATCATACAACACAGGAGCATTAAAATGCCATAATTTGTAATTAGTAATTTCGTCTTCAAACTCTAGTGTTTTGATGGCTGTTGTGTTTGGAGCCACAATAATCGTAGTCGAATGTTTACTAATTCCTTTTATTTGGGATTGAATGAGCGCCTCTTTTTTAGTATTCCCATTATTTTCAACCTTATATTTAATGGTGAAATGAACTTTATTGGTTGCGAAATCAGGAACTGCAGCAATGTGTTGGTAAACTAACCTTAAATCTTCATTAGCCTCTAGCACAACATCACGACTAATGCCTCCCCAAGGCCACCAAGCACCCTGTTTATAAGTGTTATCCGCCATTACAACCACCGAGTTTGACAATCCAATTTTGATTAAATCAGAAATATTATATTCAAATGGTGTGTAGCCGCCTTGGTGTTTTCCAACTAATGTACCATTAATCCAAACTTTTGACGTTTCGTAAACTGCATCAAACTTTATGCGGATTTGTTTGTTTTTCCAATTTTCTATAATGTTAAAAGTGCGATGATAATACCCTTTCCCAACATAGTCCGAATAACGCTTTTGTACATCCCAATTCCCAGGAACAAGCAGTTTGTCCCAGGTTGAATAATCTGCAACTAAAACATCCTTTTCAGGCACTTCATTGGATGCCAAAAAATCCCATTTGCCGTTTAAGGACAAGTCAGTACTAGTATAAGCTGCTGTAGTTTTATTTTGGGATTGACAAGACAAAAGCACAAAAACTAAAAAGGTTAATACAATTTTATTCATCTAATTTATATTTGGTTACAGTAGACAAGATCAATGGTATCTCTTTACAGTTAAATTCTATCAGTCTATGATTTTACAAAAATGCATTAAAGTTTACTACTTTATTTTTTCATAGGATGAAAATGAAACCAGTCCACTTCACAAGAAGAATTTGTAATTTGGTCTTCTCGAATAGCTGTTTTCCCATAAGTAAAAAACAAAGTTCCTAAATACCAATACAGTGGTTTAACAGCGTATTTTGGAACAGTGCGTAATGTTGGTGGAGTATCATCAGTTGTAAACGTCACTTTATTTCCGATTTCAACCCATTGATTTCCGTCTAGCATCCACATTTGCATATAGTCTGGATGGTATTCCATTCCCAACGTTTGCCATTGATCAAACCCTTTTATTCCAATTACTTCTCCTTTATAACTATCTTTATGACCATCAATCATTATCGCTTTTTTCCAACCAAAATCCCTTCCGATAGGGTCATTTACTTTTATTCTCTTTTTTAGAGAGTCGTTCCAAATATAGCATGGTGCGTCAGTGCTCCAATCGGTAGCTTCTTCGCCGCCGGTAGAAAATTCCATTACGTCAATTTCCATCCAACTATCTCCATTACCATTAGTTCCCGGTACTTTATTGCCTCTGGTATCATCCAATGAACCCCAGAAAGAAGGATGCCAAGCATTTCTTTTGTTTTCGTAAATTCCTGTAGTTTTCCATTTAAAAGCATAAAAACCATATTGAAAATAATTATTAGAAATAATTGCTCCCCCTTTTTTTAGCTCTTTATGACCGTAACAAATAAGCGAACCGTCTTTTTCTTGAACAAAATTTGCTCCTTGTCCCAAACCTTCTTTGGTTGATTCTCTATAATGCCATTTATTAGTATCAAAAGAATTTTCTTTTCTATTGCCATTAAATTCATCCGAATACTTAGCATCGGCTTTGGCATTATAAATTGACTTAAGCTCGTTTGGAATATCTTGCGCTATTGCTGTTACTGATATAAAAGCAAACACTAATCCTATTTTTTGTTGAAATTTCATTTTTGTGGTATGTTTTAAATTAGAACATCCTAATCTATTCAGTATGTTCTATTTTCTATGTTCTATTTTCTATGTTCTATTTTCTGTGTTCTATTTTCTTTTCTGTCTTCTCTCTTCTCTATTACCTCTTAACTTTATTTTTTCAAAATTCTTTCCATCTGTTTTTTACTCAAACCTTGACTAAAATAAACCTCTGGAGCTAATAAAGGAGCTGTTTTTTTCATATCAGGATCATCAACATCCAAACTCAAATCACAATCAAAACGACCTAGAATCGTATGCGATTTACCTTTACCGCCTGCATTAACAAAATGTTCTAGTCCCCAAGTGATTCCTCTTCCATTTTTAGTATCTGTAAAAGCATCCGGAATAAAAGGTCCTGCAGCGGTTGGCATCATTGAAGAAATTGCGGCTATTTCAAAATTTACCCAGTCTTTAGCGTACTGAATTGTGTTGTGTTCATTTCCATCTTGTGTCGTTAAGGCAGCAATTCCTTCCTCAAACGGAAATAGAGAAACCTCATGACCGGAATTCAAAACCGGATTCAAAGCATGTTTTTTGAATGGTCCAAGAGGATTTTCCGCTATTGCCAAACCCCCTGCTACCCAAAGATTATTGGGTCTATTAAAAGCTGATTTGTAATACACATATATTTTGCCGTCGTGTACAAACGGATTAGGATCGTGAATGGCAAACTGATCCCATTCTCCTTCTTTTCCATTTTCGATAATAGCGCCTTCGGCAGCTGTCCACGGACCATCAGGCGAATCAGCATAAGAGGCAGCAACTGGGCAGTAATCCCCTTTTTTTCCGCTGGCTTCCATAAAACCTTGGTAATACAAATAGTATTTTCCTTTAAATTTCAAAATATCAGCAGTTGCTACCGAACGCCAACCTACTTGAGGTTTTGCAGGTCTTTTTATGGCTACTCCTTGTTCTTTCCAAGTAAATCCGTCCTCGCTGGTAGCGTACCAAATTTCGCTCAAATCCCAGTCGGTTGAAGGAATGGTTTCTGTGCTTGCATCTGCTCCCATAGGCGGTGTTGGTGTCTCTCGATGCGTGTACCATACATAGTATTTTCCGTTTTCAAAAATAACTTTTGAAGGATCTCTACGCGAAATGGTTCCATCGCCATTGTGATAATCAAAACCTTTTAGAGGAGTGTGTTTGAATGCGGAGAACAATTCATTGGCAGCAGGTCTCGGTCCCATATAATTTGTAAACGCTCTTTTCATAGCGCTGCTCATTTCTCTTTTTTCGCTTTCTTTGGTTACCGTATAAGGGAAACCACCTTGCTTATCAGCAATTTTCGAAAGGTCTTTTTGAGCAGTACATCCTACTGTAGATAGAAATAAACACCCAAAACCAAGGCTAGTTAGTAGAATATTTGACTTGGTGATTCGTATTCTGCAATTCATAATAAACATATTTTTACGTTTTTAAATAATGAAAGTTACTAGTTTACTAATAGTTCTTTCTCCCATTTTTTTACTATTTGTTCATAAGTTGCATCTACTTTTAAACCTAAATTTTCCTCCATAAGTCCTTTTTTATAATACTTTACAGAAGATTCCATTGCTTCTTTTTCTGTAGCCGCATTTTCTTGTATCCTATTTTTTTCAAAAAACACCATGTCTTTTTGAAGTTTTGACAATAGGACAGATTTAATCTTTTGATGCTTAGCGGAATTTTCTAAATTATTAAATTCCATTGGATCCTTTTTTAAATCAAAAAGTTCGACTTCTGGTTTTGTGTCAGCCATAAATTGATTAAAGGGAGCTTTTAATTCTCCTTTTTCATATAAATAGTGATACAAAGCAAAAGCAGGATATTCCAATTTTTTATAACTTGTAAGTTGCATCCAGGATCTGTCTGGGGTTCTGTTCCAAATTAGCTTGTATCTTCCGTCTGTAATACTTCGCATATTTTCTATGGCATCTCCTGTTCTATCTCTAAAACCATAAACATATTTACGTTTACTTGAGTTTTTACCTAAAAAAATATTTCCTTGAATATGTTTTGGAACCTCAATATTCGATAATGCCAAAGAGGTGGCAGTAACATCAATCAAGCTCACCACTTGTTGGTCTATTTTTCCTGCTTTCAATAATTTTGGATAACGAACAATCAAGGGAACCTTTAAACCGCCCTCATATAAAAATTGTTTGTCTCGTAAATGAGGTCTTCCATTATCTCCAAAAAAGAAAATGATGGTATTTTCTAGCAATCCGTCTTTCTCTAGTCTTTCCATTATTTCACCTACTTGACGATCGGCGTCTTGAATACTTTCTAGATACAAAGCCCAATCTGCTTTTAATAATGGATAATCAGGGTAGCAAGCGGGTAGCGTAACACTTTTGGGGTCAATAGGATTTTTTAAATCTCTAACAAATGGCCGATGGGGCTGCTTAATTTGAATTTGTGCAAAAAAAGCTTGCCCTTTTGCTCTTTGTCTCCAATCTGTTCCATCAAATAAATTTTTATTCAAAAAATTAAAATCTTCCTTCCCTTTTTTATTCAAATCGGCTGAACTTCCATTAGAACAGAAATAGCCTGCATTTTTAAAATAGGTCGTGATTGGTTCGATTCCATCTGGCAACATCGTCATGTTTATCGTTCTGTGATCTTGACAATTAATAGCTGGTGGATACATTCCTGTTATCATTGACGAACGACTCGTTGAGCATACGGGCGCCGTAGCATAGGCATTTTTATAAAGAGCTCCTTGTTTTGCTAATTGGTCAATATGAGGCGTTTTTACATCTTTATTACCGTAACAACCAAGTTCTACCCCTAAATCATCTGAATTAATCCATAAAATATTAGGTCTATTTTGAGCAAATGAAATGGCTGAAATGAAAATTAAAAATGTTACAAATTTAGTTTTCATAATTGCTCTTTTTTAATAATTAGCGGAATTTGAATATTAAAGGATTGCCTTACTTTGTTGACAATCGTGTCTGCAGCACAAAGCAACGCTACTGCTTTTCCGTTTTCAAAAAACACTTGTGGTCTTTCCAAATGAGTAAATTGCTGTACGCGACCATCTTCCCACTGCACTATGCGTTCTGATATTTCATGGTATTTTGAAGGTACCCAATCAAAACCATCTTTAGATTCGTATTGCACCAAGGAGAATACCCTTTTTTTATCAATTTCTTTAATACGTTTTACGATTGCTCTGTATTTGCCATCTTGAAACCAAATATAAGGGTCTTCGGCAGGGAAACGTTCCCCTTTAATTTCAAACGCTAATTTTTCTCTCTTTACAAATGGACCCGTAGGTGAGTCAGCAATGGCTACACAATGCACGACTGGACCACCATTTGGCAATGGATATTTTTTCCCAACTCCTTTATAAACAATCAAATATTTCCCTTCTGGCGTTTGACAAACAGACGGATTTGATGTTACTAAAGCATCGTGGGCATTGTCATCTTTCGACACATCAACAACGGGTTTGTCAAAACGTTTCCATGGCCCAGACGGACTGTCTGCAACCGCAACTCCTATTCTTTGATTATTACGATGTACCCAATTCAACTGTTCTTTCTCTGGTGTTCCATCAATTTTCAAATCACCCGTATTTCCCATATAATAGAGATAGTACTTTCCGTTGAATTTATGAACCGTTGGATTATGAGTACACAATCCGTCCCAATATTCGGCTCCTCGCACCTTCAAAGCAACATCTTTGAATTTGAATGGTCCAAAAGGAGAATCAGAAACAGCATGAGCAATCTCGGAATGCGAAACCCAAATCCATCCTGGTGCTTTTGGCCAACGAGAATAAAACATATGATACAAATTATCTTCCCCTTTGACTAGTGAACCTCCCCAGATACTCATTCCTTCTTCTGAAAAAACTGATTTTTTTGCTACTTTTCCAAACTCAATTTTAAAATCATTTCCTCCAACATTGGCGGCCGATTTTTTAGATTTTTGAGCGCAAGACTGTAATATTAAAAGTGCTATTACAAGAATTTTTATATATTTCATAACTACTATTTTTTTGCTTTTATTATATTCGACCAATTACTTTCTCCTGTTTTTAAAACACTTTTTATTTGAAAATAAATGACCTTTTCGTCTTTCAAATCAATCGAAAGCATTCCTTTTACATTGGTAACAAAATTTTTGTTCAACAATTTTTCTGTTGCGCCGTAACGCACTTTGTATTGTAACTCGTCTTTAGTTGTTGCGTATCCAATCACCAACTTTTGATCCGCAATAAAAGCATCGTACACCAGCGGTGGCAATGCAATTCCGTTTGGAGTTGCTATTACTTTTATCGAAGGTTTGCTTTCTCCTTTGTCATTAAAAGCAGTCAAAATCAATGAAACAGATTGGTTGTTTACCAATTGAGGAACATCAATATAATCGGCAATCGTTTTTGGTGTTTTTACCAATTGATTGACACTATTTAGATAACTAATTTGGTATTCTGTAGCTCCTGCAACTTTATCAAATAACACACGAACCGATTGGTTTCCGGCAATTACCTCCTTAATCGCTGGTGGATTTGGAACTTGAAACGAAAGTGTTTTTTCGAAACGATTGATGCCTATGCTGTTTTCTAAATTTAGGGTTAAACTCATTGGTTTGGCTGCCAATTTTGTCCATTGAATTCTGCCTTTCCAAAGTCCGTCTTGTGGATGGATTGTTGGTAAATTCATCTCATTTTTCGAAATAATTAAACCATTCGCGTCTTTAAAAATCCACACCAATTTATAATTTTTCAAACTAAAACTAGGATAATCTGCCAGTCCACGAATCGGAACAATCACTTGTGCTTCTTTTTTATCAAAATCGATTCCCTCAACCTGAATGTCTTTTATGGGACTCAATTCTTTTTTTACTCTATCAAAAAGTCGGCGTTTTTGTCTCCAAGAATTGATGACTCCCCACACCCTATTTTCCTCATCGGATGTTCCGGCATAACCCGAACGATAATCGTTGAATGTCCATAACGAAGTGCCAATTACAAAAGGATTTTTATTTCGAAAATTATCATGCCAGTCCGAAAGTATTTCTTTATCCTCATCTAAAGAAGGCGTTTGAAAAGGGTCAAACCCATACTCTGAAATAAAAATGGGTTTGTTGGGCCATTTTTTTCTAATTATATCCAAAATATCTTGTGGTTTCCCCTGCCATTGGTACATATTGTGCATAATAATATCGGCAAAAGTATTGGGGTCTGTTTCTGGCGTAGCCGAATCTTTCTGTCCTGTATTGCTCACACAAGTCACCAAACGGTACGGGTCCAATTCGGTTTTAACATATTCCATCATTTTTCGACCGTAATCATAATGATTTTTGAGTTCGTTACCCACGCTCCAACCAATAATACTCGGATGATTAATGTCTCGATTCACCATCGCTTTTATCCATTCTTTGGGATAAGGGTCGAAAATTGGCGCATTAAATTCTGGATTTGATAATTCCCTCACATTCACTTCTTCAAAAAGTAAAATCCCCATTTTATCGCACAAATCTATCAAGCGCTCGTTTTGTGTACCGTGCATGATGCGCATAAAATTGCCACCCGCTTCTTTCATTAATTTCATGTCCTGCTCTAACAATTCTTGCGGTTCTGAACTTCCCCAAAAACGGTGCTCACTCACTCTATTAAAACCGCCTAATCGAATGGGTTCGCCATTCAAAAGCAATTGGGAATCATTGATTTCGATTTTTCTAATCCCAAACGTATTGGTTTGATTGTCCAATTGCTGTTTGTTTTCGCTGATAGTCGTTTGAATCTGATACAAATTTGGCGAATCAAAATGCCACAGTTTTACATCTTCAGGTTTAAGTGTTGTTTCTAGATTTATTTCTTGTATCGAATGGGCCAAAACAGCAAGATTCCCATTCATTTCTGCCACTTTTTTGATATCCAAAATAGCAGAATTGATTTGAATGTTTTCTGTTACCCCTGAATTATTTTCGACTCTCAATCTCAATTTCAAAAGTGCTGTTCCGGTTTTTAAATTCGGTTCTGCATGTATGTATTGCTGCGTGATTCGAACAGCATTATTTTTAACTACCGCCACTTCTCTGATAATTCCGCCCCAGTTCCAAGTAGCGCCAACGAGAAAATTATTATCCACTTCGACCGCCAGAACGTTTGTTTTTCCTGCTAAAACCTTATCGGTTATATCCAACTCAAATGGCGAAAAGCCGCCTTGATGTTCTCCCACAAATTTTCCGTTGAGATATACTTTGGCAACATGATACACGGCTTCAAACTGCAAACGTACTTTTTCGTTCGCATTTATTTTCCAGTTCACAGGCAAGTTAAACGTCTTGCGATACCAACCTTTACCCACATAATTAGAAAAATTATTTAGCATTCCCCAATGTCCTGGCACTTTCAAACGATTCCATTTGGAATCATTAAATTGTGGCAAATACACTTGATTGGGAAGATTTTTAGCATTCGAAAAAACAGCGTCAGAAATGGGTCTGAATAGCACCGCATCTGCAGAAACACCTCCTTCATCTTTAGCCGAAATTTCGACAAAATTATCTTTGGATGCGTTAAAAGTATAAATTCCCAAGCTTATCCATTGGTCACCACGACTACGCTGATTGGCATAAGTAGCTACTTTTCCATCGGCATGTTGCACGGTAAATTGCGTTGTCAAATTGGTTTCGAATGGAAAACGAACAAATGCCTCAAAATTGCCTTTTTTCGAAATTTTAGGTCGAAAACGAACGTAATTGTCCGCTTCTTCTCCTGATTTGTAGGTTCGCTGTAAAAAATCTGTTTTATAAAAAGTAGCTCCTTTTGTACCTACTTTTTTTAGATTCCATTTGCCTTTTATTGCTACAAAATCAGCATCGGCATTATCCACAATTATATCCGTTGGTTCTTCCTTCACTTGGAGTGAATTGGAACCTTGACCTTCAATGGCATAAAATTTCCAATCGCCGTTTAACGAAAACTTGTTTTCGGTTACTTTTTGCGCATTCACACCCAAAAAACAAAAAACAGCAATTGATAATAGTATCTTATTCATAATTTTTTTATCTAAATCTTATTGGCAAAACAATTCAAAAACCGAAACAGGAACGGTTGCATGCGCTTGTTCCAATTCAATTAAAAATCCTTTGGTTTTAAAATTGGCATCGAATGTAAAACTGTTGATGGCTTGGTAATTATTTTTCTTTTCGAATAAAATAGTACCATCCAAATTTTTTATGGTGTAATTACGAACACAAAACGGAACCACATCTTCCGGATGCCCCATCAAAGTTGACTCCATCGGATGGTCATAATCTGGGTCTAGGAAAAGTTTTAGTTCGCTTACTTCTTTTTCAACCTCCCAGGCTATCTTTAAACTTGGATTCTTGTCGTTTAGTGCAGCCATCCACGCATTTGCCGCACCATAGGGACGTACAAAACCGTTGGTCAAATTGTCCGTAGCAAAATCGGTCAAGGCTGGACTGATTTCCATCGCAATATTTTGTCCTTTTGGTCTTCTAAACGGAATCCAAAATTCGAATGCATCTATTCCAACATCCTCTGGTGGCGTTTGTTTTCCGGTATTGTTTACGGCTTTATTTTGACCATTAAAGACTGATAAAATTCCGGTATAACGACTATTACTCGATTGAAGACTTACGTTTTCATTCGATAAAAAAGTAACAAAAGCATATTGATTTTCGCTAGTGCTCGCTTCAAAATCAATTACAATAAATTGTTCTCCTTCATGAAGTTCAATTTCTTTAGTTTCTAAAATAGTATCAGGCGTATAATTTTTCGACTTAGAAGCCGTACGCAATTGTACCGTAATTTGTGTCGCTTGTTTCGCTTTCGCAAAAAATTTAAAGCTATATTTTATATTGGCTTTCAAAGGTAATAGTTGAGCAACGGCAACTTCTAGAGAGGTCCATTCTCCATCAAAATCAATGGTATTTAATGCCAAAGTCGAAGAAGCGGTTACGTTTGCCTCAGCAATTAAATTCAAATTTTCATCAATAGCAATTCCTGGAATACTTTGCCCATTGATGCTTAAAGTTTGTTGCAATTGTTTTAAATTTTCTTTTTCTAACAATTGTAATGGCGCACTATTTTGTTTGATGGCTTGTGCGGCTGCAAACCCAACTGCTTGTCCCATATGTGCGCAAGTTGCCATCACTCGAGTAGAACCAAAAGCTACGTGAGTGGCACTGATGATGCGGCCTGCCAAGAACAAATTATCAATATTTTTACTAACCATCGTGCTCAGTGGAATATGATAAACCCCCTTGGAATGGTATTGCGTACAACCCGGACGACTATCATACACCCCATCTGAAGGGTGTAAATCGACTGCCCAGCCACCAAAGGAAACGGCATCCTCAAACTCATTTTGTTCAATTATATCTTGTTGTTTAATCATATACTGTCCTTCAAAACGGCGGCTTTCTCTCTTTCCTGGTATCGTTCCTACCCATTCTAAAGTTAAGTTTTCGGCATCCGGAAATTCACCTGAGTTTTTGATATAATCCCAAACTCCGTACACAACTTTCCATAATTCCCATTTAATATCTTCCGATTCGTGAATGGTATCTTTTCGTCCGCCGTACTCCAACCACCACAAACGACAACCAAAATCTTTATCGCTCAGTGATTTGTAACGTGGAATTTCGGTGATGTCTTTTAAGGCAAATTCTGGCGCTACATATTTAACTGGCGCTCCCGAATCTTTACTATAAAAGTAGATTGTATGTCCTAACAATTCTCCATACGATTGATCAGGAGCAAAAAGCTCTCCAAATTCTTCTTTGGTTTCTGCACCCATTCTAAAAGCGGCTCCAGCTTGAAACCCAACGATTCCGTCACCAGAAGCATCACAAAACAGTTTCGCTTCCAAAATATAAGTTGTCGAGTTTTGGCTGCAGAAGGCATGCACTTTACTAATAGTAGTAGGAGCTGATTTTTCAACTTCATAAACAGAAGTGTTTAGCAACAGTTTAATGTTTTTTTCATTCGTTACTTTCTCAAGTAAAACGGTGTCAAAAATAAGTGCGTTTCCTTCTTTATTTCGATATAAATTTTCGACTAAAATTTCGTCAATAATTCCACCTTCTCTTGCCCAACGGTTGTTGTTTCCCATGTGCGAAGTTGCTCCCAAAGTCCACAAACGCACTTCACTAGAAGCGTTACCGCCTAAAACAGGACGATCTTGTACTAAGGTTACTTTTATCCCGTCACGAGCGGCAGCAATAGCAGCACACACACCCGCAAGTCCGCCTCCTACCACCACCAAATCGGATTGTGTGATTACTGTTTTGTTTTTTCTGGCAATCTGGCTAAAATTTTCTTGTAACATTGTACTCGTATTAAAAGTTTTTTTAAGTCTTATTTTTTTGTTTATTCTTTATTTTTAAATACTACAAAAGCACCTAAAAGCGAGACAACAACGCCCATAGCAGTGACTATCAAAGCACCATGCGCAGCGATGATACCCAAAACTAGTATCATAACCCCTGTTAGTCCAACACCTATTCCAATCACGCGTCCTCCTTTTTTATTACTCCCATCCGAAGCATCGTCGTAGACATTTTCGCCAACATTCATTTTTTCGATATACAAATCATAAGAAGAATTGGATTGCTTACTGAAGTAAAAATAACATTCAGACAACAACATCAAAGTCATGGGTACGCTCACGCCAACTATCATTTCCATACTACGACTCAAGGCCAAATCGATTAATTGAGGTGCTATAAATTTGAAAAAACCAGTGATAGACAAAGACAAAACAGTCACTGATAGCATACTTGTACCTGTTTGTTTTTTTGAGAAAATGGTCCACAAAGGTGGTAAAAACATCGCGCCACCAGTAACGGCAGCCAAGCTCAAAACAAAGTTGACCACACCGCCCAATAACGGAACGACTAAAGCCACACCGATGGTAATCAATCCTAAAACCACGGTCGATAATTTCCCCACACGCATGAGTTCAACATCATTTGCTTCGGGTTTAAAGTGTTTGTATAAGTCGTTGGTAAAGACACCTGCGGCAATATTTAAAGTTGTGTTTACAGAACTAGAGGTTGCAAAAATCATCCCAACGAGCATTAAACCTAACATTCCGGCTGGCAAAACTTCTTTGCACATCAATAAATAAGCACCTTCTGATTCTATTCCCACTAAATTAGGGTTTACAACATGATAAATCATTGGTGGCAACATCCATAATAATGGACTCACAGTATATAATGCTCCGAACAACCAACCTACTTTTTGTGCATCTTTTGGAGTAGCCACCGAAGTATAACGCTGTACATAAGCCCAATTCCCTGCAAGAAAGAATAAATTGTAAAATCCAAAAGCAATGATAAAAGAAAGCGAATATTCCTGGTTTAATAGGTCAAAAAAGTGTTCTGGAGATTTTTCGATAAAAGTACTTACTCCTCCAATTTTATCAAAAGCTAGCGGTACAATAATTACTACTACTGCTGTCAAAACCACAAATTGTAACACATCTGTCACAATTACGGCCCATAATCCACCGACTGCGGTGTAGATTAATATTAAAATTCCCAAACTAATAATACTGGTCGTAATTGGGATTCCGGTGGAGACTTCTAGTATTTTGGCAACGGGATATAAAAAAGCACCGGTTGTAAATAACGATATTAGCAGAAATAAGTAAGTATATACTTTTTGGATTTTATACCCAAAACGATTGGTAATGTATTCGGCTACGGTCAATGAATTGGTTTTGCGCCATTGCGGTGCAATATACATACCGATGATAAAACCCGCAATGGCCATTGTCCATTGAATACTAACGGCCACCCAACCACTTTTGTAAGCGATAGAACCCCAAACGACAAAAGTTCCAGCAGAGAAAAAACTCATAAATAATGACAATCCACTCATCCACCATGGCAAAGCACCACCAGCAGCAAAGTAAGATTTCATGTTTTTACCTGTCTTAGAGAAGGCTAACCCACACATAAGTATTAAGAGGGAGAATAGTATTATTACCCAAATATCAATGTTTTTCATACTTTAAAAATTAATTTTTATTAAAAGTACCATAGATTTTAGAACTACAAATACTTTTTTCAAAAAGGAGTACCGAGAACGTTACCGAAATATAAATTAAGTTCCGAGAACGTTACCGAAAAATTTGTAACTTGCCCTTAATTTATTTATCATTCTATTTGAAATGTCAAATTAAGCCGTTATGAAATACATTACTATTAAAGATATTGCCAAAAAATTAAAGATTTCGGTTTCTACCGTCTCCCGAGCCTTCAATGACAAAGCCGATATTAATGCTGCAACCAAAGATTTGGTCTTGAAAACAGCCAAAGAACTTGGATACCGCCCCAACCCTATTGCCAAAAAGTTAATGCAACAACGTTCGTACACCATCGGAATTATTGTTCCCGAATTTGTGAATGCATTTTTTCCAAAAGTGATTATTGGTGTGCAAGAAATTGCTTTGGAGAAAGGCTACCAAGTGTTGATTGCCCAATCTAGTGAATGCTATGAAACCGAATTAAAAAACATAAAAACGCTGGAAGACAGCATGGTTGACGGACTGATTATTTCCCTTTCGAGCGAAAGTAAAAATACCGAATATTACCAAGACCTTATTCGGTCGGGATTTCCTATTGTGTTTTTTAATCGGGTGAACAATCAATTAAACTGTTCGAAAATACTATTTAACGATTATAAGTGGGCGTTATTTGCTACGGAACATTTAATCACAGAAGGCTACCAAAACATTGTCCATTTAAAAGGAAATGAAGGTATCTCATTATCGAATGAAAGAATGAGAGGTTTTATGGATGCGCATCACAAACACAAAAGGAGTGTTGACCCAACTCAAATTATCTCCACAGGATTTACCATTGCAGACGGCCGAAGAGTGGCCTTAGAAATTATTAAAAAGGGTACTATTCCCGATGCCATTTTTGCGGCCAATGATCCTGTTGCTATTGGTGCGATGCAAGCATTCAAAGAAAATGGTTTTAGAATTCCGGATGATATTGCTTTTGTAGGTTTTACCGAATCACAAATGGCGACAATTATAGAACCGCCATTGACCTCTGTTGCACAACCTGCAAACGAAATTGGGAAAGCTGCTGCCCAAATTTTATTAGAACAAATAGAAAGTAAAACCAGTTTTAAACCGCGAACAATTACTTTGAATGGGGAGCTGAATATTCGAGCTTCTTCTATTCGAAAAAAATAAGACATAAAAAAGGCGGCACATTTTGCAATGTAACCGCCTTTTCAAACTAACTCAAACTAAAAACAATTATGGTCTAACTTCTTTTTCAACCATTTTAAAGTCATCAAAATAAATTATTAGGTTACTAGTTTTAGCTGCATCAAGCAAACGTAAATACAATCCTGTTATTGTGGATGGCGGAATTTCGCCTGTTACGGTTACCCATTCTCCTTTTGGATATACTGACAAATCTACCCAAAGGTTTGCCCAAGCAGGAATATAAAACAACCCCATACTTTTTCCTACTGTGATTGATTCGGGAGTAATGAACATTTTCCAGGTTACAACATAATTTTTACCAGTTTGATTAACAATACTAGGAAAATTGGCTCCTCCTGGAGGAAGTGTAGCAATAGAAGCTTCTTTAAATCCAGGTGTCAAGGAAAGTTTAGCACTGTAAATACCCGAAAATGCTTTTTCTGATGTGATAGCTGCAGGTGCATCACTTGAATAATATTTCTTCCAAAAACCACCACCATCTTCAAAACCACTTAAAAATGGACTTAGTAAATTTACATTATGCATCTCAACAGGTACGTCTGTAAAAGGTGCTAATACTCGTTCATCTGCTGATTTAAGTGATGTTCCATTATAAGAAATAGTAATTACATCGGGACGATATATTTTTTGGGTTAATTTAAGATCTAAAATTGTTTGATCTACAGCATTTAATGTAATCGATGCAATTGCAAATGTGCTTCCATTTACTTTTACCGTAAAGTTGGCTTTGGGATCAAGAAATGGCGCAAACTCACCAGCAAAAGGAATCTGAATTGTTTCATTTGCTTGCTCTTTTACAGCTCCACTTATAATAAAAGGTTTATTAGATTTTGTAACTTTAATAGGACGGCTTATGGTAACCGTTTTCGCAGCACCAGGGACATATTGAGCAGAACGTGTAACATTGACAAATGCTCTATAAACTCCTAATTTTTTAAAAACAATATCGACTTCTGCAAGTAAACTTGAAGCGATTACATCCGAAGCGGAAGCAGCAACTCCAGGTGCTAGAACTTTTTTGATATACCAATTGCGACCAGTTGGCTCGCCTTGTATCGTTAAGTCTGAGAAATGCAATTTATCTCCTGCTTCAACATAAATGGTATCTTTTCCAGTTAGATTTAATGCTATATCGTTTTGTTTTACTTGAATTATAGGAGAAATACTGTCATAAACTTTTACCATAAAAGTAGTATCAATTGCCCATCTATTCTCTGCGATTTTTACAGAACCTTTAAAATAGTTCACCCCATTAGTATTACCTCTAAAAGTAACAGAGTCTTTGAATACATTATAAAGACGAACTTTACTAATACCTGCCTTATTAAACTGCAAAATAACAGTTTTTTCTGCCGTAAGTGTTTGCCCATTGTTAATTACTGTAAAAACGCTGTCCTTTACTTTAATAGGGCCTTGAAGAAAATTAACTCCTTCGTCAATAGACCAACTATGTTCATTTGCCCCCTGTGACAGGTCGGTAAACGTCATGTATTTATTTAAAGCTACATTTAGGGTTTTTATAGTCCCCGCACTATTATAAAAAGCAATATCACTTAGTGAATTTGGTGCTTCGTATTCTGTCTGACATCCGTAAAAGATACCAGATAATACCAGTCCGATTATTATTAATTTATTTTTCATCTTATTTATTTTTTAAGTCTCGTTTATTTTGTAATTCCATTTTTTGAGATTATTTACCCGTAATATCATACAATGTTGGATTAGTTATAATTTCACCATTTGGTAATGGGAAATAAGCATGAGCAGCTGCGTTATAATTTTTAGCCGCTTGTTCAAACTCATTCAAGACTGTATTTACTAATGGATCTGTTGGTGCAACTTCAACAAATATTGACGACCATCTTGTCGTTTTCTGTAACGTTAAAGGAACTAATTTTACAACGGTGTAAACATCAAAGTTTAACGCTTTGTATCTTTTAGCAGCTAGTGCTTTAAAACGATCCGCTTTTCCTGTAGGTCCATCCCATCTTCTTAAATCTATATTTCTTTCACAACCATAACCTTCAGCAGATAATTCAAGTGGATATTCTTTGTATCTTAAATGCTTTTTCAACGTTTCTTTGGTATAAACAATATTGTCATGATCGTTAGTTGGATATTCTCCAGAACCTATTGCTCCCAATAATTGTACTCCTGATCGTTTTCTAACCTTGTTAATTTGAGCCAAAGCACCATCTGTATCTCCTAATTCTAATAAACATTCTGCATATTGCAAATGAATACCACCTAATCTTATTAGTCTTTCATTTACTGCAGAGCGAACTTTACCTGGTGACAAAATATTTTCACCTTTGGTAATGTCCCAATTGGTGTGTTTTCTCCAAAAAGTAGTCATAAAAACATTAAAAGTTGCTCCTTGACCTGTTTCTTCACTTAGATAATAGGGCATATCAATATCATCAACAACTGCTACTGACCAAGAAGTACGTAAACTAAATTTTCTTAAACGTTTATTTCCAGTTGTTTTATCTGTAACATAATTTCTATCGTCTTGCGTGTCCATTACCTCATTTCTATATTCTTGGATCAACCAGTTAGCTACAACTGCTCCAAAATAAGTTCCAGAAGCTCCAGTAAATTGTAATTGTAATGCTCCAGAACTCGCTACGTCTCTACTATCATAATTATTGTAATTATCTGTATAACCTGTTGCATAGGATATTTCAAGAATAGATTCATCATTCAACTCATCCATAGTTGTAAAGTTACTACCAATATTTGGCATTAATTTATAACCATAATTCTCAATAACTCTTTTAAAATAAGGAGCTGCGTCTTTATAATTATTTTCATATAAATACGTTTGACCAATTAAAGCTTCCGCTGCACCTGCAGATGCTCTTCCTTTGTCTTTTCCTGTCCAATTAGCGGGTAAATTAGCCGCTGCATAAAGTAGGTCATCTAAAAAGAATTTTTTCACCGTTTCTGCGCTCTGTAATGGTTTAGAAAAATCAGCTTCATTTTCTGGTATATTTTCAAAAATTGGTAATTTACCACCATTAAAAGAGTGATAAAGAATAAAATAATGAAAACCTCTTAAAAAACGAGCTTGTGCTACGATTTTATTGGCTAAATCAATGTCTGCTGAAGAGGTAAGTATAGGGATAATTCTTGCGGCAGCAGTAATTACCTGATTAGCTCTAAAAATAGAGGTGTAATTCTGAGTCCATTTATCATTAATCGGATTTTCCGCATTGGTAAAAATTTGCTGATAATACGGATTGGTATTACTAGGTCTTGTATATCCGTTTGCATAAGCCAAATCTGTACGTGCCAATTCCTGTATAACAGCGTAGCATCTTGGATTTGCAAAAGACCAATAAGTGGCTGTTAATCCAGATTGCAAATCTTTGGTATCTTTCCAAAACAAATTTGTTGAAATATTGTTTGGATTAGATTCATCCAACCAGTCTTTTTGACAACTACTAACACTAAGGGTAAGCCCTACTGCTATCAATAGTTTTATGTATAAGTGTTTTTTCATTTTTTTCATTTTTAAGTTGGGTTATTTTAATCTAAAATTCAAACTGCATACCCGCAGTGAATTTTGAACTTTGTGGAATAGTACCTTTGTCGATACCACGTGTACTTAATCCATTATTGCCTACTTCAGGATCATATCCTTGGTATTTAGAAAATCTAAGTGGATTTTGAGCAGATACAAAAAAGCGTAATTTTGTCAAGCTCATTTTATCTATTACTTTTTTAGGTACCGTATATCCTAGAGAGACATTACGAAGCCTTACAAAAGTTCCGTCTTCTAACCAATAATCTGACCAACCTCTATAATTATTATGTAATGGTCCTCTGTCCGCAGGTATTTGAGATGTTTGGTTTTGCAAAGTCCATTGGTAAATTAAATCTTTATTATTGGAAGATTTATATCCTAACGCTTTACCTCCATTTATAATTTCAGCTCCAAAAGAACCATACCATTGCATAGAAAAATCAAAATCTTTGTAATTACCCGAATAGTTTAAACCTATTTCAAAATCTGGAGTTCCGCTTCCAGAGAAAACACGGTCATCATTATCTATTTTCCCATCACCATTGGAGTCTAAATAACGTAAATCTCCCGCTTTCGCAGTAGGTTCTAATTTTTGGTAATCAGCCAAATTATTTAAATTTACAATTCCATCGGTTTTCATTAAGAAAAAAGCACCTGCTACATAACCTTCAGCCAAGTAGGATACTTTATCCTGATCATTATCTTGTCCTGAAATAGTACTTCCGTCAAATGGTAACAACTTATTTGTTCCACTCATTTTGGTAACTTTATTGGTGTTTTTGGTGAAGTTGATTCCTAAATCATGTTTGAATTTTTTTCCAGTACGGTAGTTTAAAGCATATTCAATACCCGAATTTCTCATATTACCTACATTCAATACTACGTCACCGCCTAGACCAGCACCTGCAGATGGAGCCAATAAAACCGGAAACAACATATCTTTCTTTTCCGTTACATAAAAATCAGAAGTTAAGGTTAATTTATTATTAAAGAAAGCAAAATCAAAACCTAAGTTGGTAGATACAGAAGTCTCCCATTTTACATTTTTGTTTGCATATTGTGTTTGTGTTGCTCCTTGAATATAATTCTGATCGCTTCCTGTTCCAAAAACGTAATCATTGTTTAATACGATAACCGAATTGTATGAGTAATCACCAATACCTGAATTCCCAGTTGTTCCTCTACTCATTCTAGTTTTGAAAGTAGAAACATACTTTTTATACGGTTGGAAAAAATCTTCATCAGATACATTCCAACCCAATGAAGCTGATGGAAACCATTGGTAGTGTTGTGCATTAAATTTAGAAGAACCATCACGACGTGCACTCAAACTCAAAAGATATTTTCCTTTGTAATTGTATTGCATTCTACCCAAAGTACCAATTACTTTAGTATCTCTATCTTGAGTCCATTGATTACCTGCTCCTGTACCTGCATTTGCAAGACCGTTAGCAGTATTTAAAGTAGTATAATCATTATTTGCAAGGTCAAATTTTTCTGCATAAAATTCAGCATAAGTATATCTTTCTGCAGAATACACTCCAGTTAAACCTAAGCTGTGGTTTCCAAATTTTTTGTTGTAATTAAAAATGTGTTCCAAGGTTTGCTTTGTTGCTCTAGAACTTAAATTTTTGATTTTTGATTGTTGACTTGGTGCTAAGTTCCCTAGGTTGTCATAGGCGATAAATGCTGGATTAACTGTAATTCTAGTTGCATTATCAAAACTAACCGCTCCTCTAGCGGTATATTTGAAATTTTTACTAAAACTATATTCAGCACTTATGTTACCATCATAATAATCTCTGGCATTTTTATCAGTAGTTTGCAACTTATACCCTATATATGACAAACGACTTGATTCATTTGCATCTCCACCGGTATTTGCAATTGCAACCTGATCGGCTGTTACTTGTACACCATAAGGATTATATCGTACAGCATCTAGGATCAATCCCCATGGAGCATTTGTTGTATATTCATTCCTTGCAGACATACCTGTAGAGATTTTCCAATTACCTTTATTGTATTGGGTATTGGCTCTTACATTATAACGTTCAAAATTTGATTTAATTAAGGAACCTTCTTGACCAAAGTAACCTCCATTAATTGTATAAGACAAACCGTCTTTTCCTCCAGAAAGACTTAAATTATGACTTTGTATTGGAGCCAAATCATTTTCAATAACATCATAAAAATTACTATTGTTTGTTAATTGTGTTGGGTTGGCTTCAATTGTAGTCCACGAATTTCCAAATACAGTTCCACCTAAGTTATTTTTATTTATAAATTCAATATATAGTTTTTCTTCAACTGTTGGAACAGGCATATGTCTGTAATTACTTTGAACACCATAGTAACTATCTACTTTAACTTTCATTATTCCAATTTTTGGTTGCTTCGTAGTGATTAAAATTACACCTGCAGAACCCCTAGTTCCATAAATAGCAGCCGAAGCACCATCTTTCAAAACATCGATTGTTTCAATTTCGTTCATACTAATGTTTGGATTGATATCATAAGGAATACCATCAACAACGTATAAAGGTCTATTGCTTCCCAAAACAGAAGACAATCCACGAATTTGAACATTTGCCTCTGCTCCTGGATCTCCAGAACTTGATGTTACATTTACACCTGCAATCAAACCTTGTAAAGCAGAACCTAAATCGGATGTAGCTGATTTTGCAACGTCTTCTTGTTTCACACGAGTAACGGCACCTGTAACTTCTTTCTTTCTTTGCGTTCCGTATCCTACAATTACCACTTCGTCTAATGAAGAAACTTTGGAAACTAAATCTATATTGATAGTAGATTTATTACTTACCTTAAACTCTTTACCAACAAAACCGATATAACTAAATACTAATATATCGTTTGGTTTAACGTTAATGGAATAATTACCATCAAAATCTGCTACCGTTCCCGTAGTAGTTCCTTTAATAAGTACACTTACACCCGGTAATGGTAGTCCATCACCTGTGATTTTACCTTTTACATTTTGAAGCGTTTGTGCATTCATTACACAAAAGCTTAGAAGAAAAAACATTATTGGAAATGTTTTTTTCCAAAATCCATTCTTTTTTTTCATACAATAATTTTAATTGGTTTAATAATTTGATTTAAGTTGTTCTACTAATAATAATGCAACCTATGTTAGCTATTTTTATTGACTACATAATTAATATATCCCAAAATTACATATTCTATACAAAAACAACTCGTAAACCAACTTGATTAAAACTGTACAAAAAGAAAAAAAAGCCCGTAAATACTAGTGTTCAAGAAAAACTAGACCGTACAAACTATTAAATACAGTTCAATTTATGTAATTGTAATTAAATTCATGTTTAAAATATTGCTTTTATATTTCAAAATTAAATTCAAAAAAAAAAACCTCGAATTACATAAAGTAAATCGAAGTTTTTATAAGTATTGAAAATTGTAGATAATACTAAAAAGTTCCTATAAATTCGTTTAGATTATCATTTCTATCTAATTTGAATTTCTTTCTAAGGCGATATCTTGAGGTATGAACACTTTCAAATGATATTCCCAATAATGCAGCCATGTCTTTGCTTGAAAAATTCAACTTTATAAGTGCGCAAATTTTCAAATCGGTTTGCCCCAAATCTGGAAACTTATCTTTAAGGTTTGTATAAAAACTTTGATTAACATCAGTAAATCGAGCTTCAAATTCTTTCCAGTTACTACTAGGTGATCCTTGAATTGTTTTTAGCATTTTGTTGATTGTTCGCACATCAACATCTTTATCATCAGTCAAATTAAGTTTTAACCTTTCTATAAACTCATCTTTCTCTATTAATTGTAAAGCAGAACTAGTTAGTTCCTTATTCTTTAATTCCAAAATAGCTTTGCTCCTCACTAGCTCCATTTCCTGCTTCTCAGCTATAGATTTTTTCTCTGCCTTATGCTTTCTCCTGATGCTTCTTACAAACAAATATCCATATAACACTAATGATACTATTATTATAGTATATAAGATGGATTTCAAAAACCAAACTTTCTCCTCACTTTCTAATTGTGTAATTCGTTGCTTATCTAAAATTTCTTGTGCTTTTTGCTTTTGAACCCTGTATTTATCATTAATCTCAAACAAATGTTGACTGTTTTTACTCCCTTTACCAAATACATCTGCATTGAGTTTCATAGCCATACTAGAGTTCGCAAATGCTTTTTGATAATCACCTGCTTTAGCGTAAGATTTAGCCAAAGCCTCATGATCCATAATTACATAATTCTCATGGCTGTGATATTTCCCAGAGAAAGTCAACGATTTTTCATAATACAATATACTTTGACTTACATCACCTTTCAGTCGGTGTACTTCAGCAATCAAATAGTTAATAATGATTAAATACGATGGATCGTTTTTTTCAAAATACAGATTGGATTCTTGTAAACCCTCCAAAGCTGAATCATATTTTTTATCAACTGCCTTCAAAAAATATTCTTCTGCACGTACGAAATGGTTTTTATTTCCTCTATTAAGCTTATTGTGCAAAATCTGACAACTATCAAGATATATTTTAGCTTTCACATAATCCCCATTAACACGGTATAAATTCAAAATAGAAAAATAATCTTGAATCATTAATTCAAATTTCTTCACTTCCCCTAAGCCTTTATTATTCTTAGTAAGATTTAATGAATTATTGTAATACCGAAGTGCTTCCATATCTCTATCGTAAAAACTAAACAACCAACCTAAACCTTGGTAAATCATCGCTTTCGAATAATCATCTTTGGAAGCATCGGCTAAGAAAAGTGCTTTCCAATAGCCATCATACGCTTTTCCATAATCCAATCTGTGTGCATACAAATCGGACATATCACGTAAGTTTAAGATAACATTTACGGTGTCCTTATTTTCAGTATTGTATTCGATACTTTTTTTATAATGATAAATAGCCCCTTTATAATTAGTATATTTAATTTCATTTGCCTTCTCTAGGTAAGGATTGGTAGCACTATGCTCCTGACTGTAAAAATGAAAAGACGTAAATAAAAAGACTGTCAATAGAATAAACTTTGTATTTGTTGAAATACAAAATTTATTCAAAAGCTTATAAAAAGTATTTCTATTCATATTAAATAATATTTAGTTGGTTTGGAATTTGGTTTATAAATAGTCAATGATTTTGAACCGAACGATACGATAACAATTCTAAGAGAGTACAATATAGTTACAGTCTAGTTAATAAAAGCAAAAAATTGCCCAAAAACACCAATGTTCAGTTTATGTCTAGTCGATATTAAAAACCAAGAACCATATTTATAAGATATTTGTATCGCAGAAATATTCGCATTAATTATGATACACAATTTCATATTTACTATTTTAAAATCCTTTTTTATATCAAAATCTCAGTTATAAACATAATAATCAATTTACCATAAACTCCATTTTACTAGAAACTTTAAGTTTATCTGGAACAAAATTATAATAATCTCAGTTCATTTTGAAACATAAAAAACAATTAATGATTCAGTTTACAACTCCTTTTTAAACACATAAAAACAATCATAAGAACTAAACATTAGACCTAAAAATTACAAATTATATACTTATCATCGTGAAGAAAATAAAATCCAAATATTCCGTAAAAAAAATAGTTCAGCTCGGCATTCTTAATTTAATTACCGTTTGTGCTTGTGCTCAAAATAACACTCAAGACTTTAATTTTGATTGGAATTTCAAATTAGAAAATTCTAGTCAAAGTAATTGGAAAAATGTAAACCTCCCACATGATTGGAGTGTTGGTTTTTCATTTGATTCTATAAAAGGAGAAGGTGCAACAGGATATCTTTTAGGAGGTATTGGTTGGTACAAAAAAGATTTTAAAGTAAAACCTAGCAAAAATGAAACTACCTATATTCTATTTGACGGAATATATAACAATAGTACTTTGTGGCTAAATGATAAAAAATTGGGAGAACACCCATACGGATATTCTCCATTTTTTTATGATTTAAGTGCTTATTTAAACAATAACAGCAATCAAATTAAGGTAAAAGTAGACCATTCAAGATATGCTGATAGCCGCTGGTACACTGGATCTGGTATTTACAGAAATGTAAAGTTAGTAACCAAAAACAACCTACATATTCCTATTTGGGGAACTTATATCACAACTCCACACGTGTCTTTGCAAGAAAGCAAAGTTCACTTAGAAGTTAATGTTAAAAACAACTTTGATAAGGATGAAACTTTTGACATCATCACAACAATACTTGATGGTAAAGGCAAAAAAGTAGCCGAGCAAACCACAAAAGGAAAAGTAAGTTCCAAGGAAGAAACAAAATTCAACATCGATACCACTGTAAAAAATCCAAAATTATGGGATGTAGTGAGTCCTAGTATGTACACGGCACAATTTAAAATTGTACAAAACGGAAAAACAGTCGATGAGAATCAGACTAAATTTGGAATCCGAACTATCAAATTTGATGCGAATACTGGTTTTTACCTAAATGGTCAAAACATGAAAATCAAAGGGGTTTGTTTGCATCATGACGCTGGTCTTGTAGGAGCTGCTGTACCAGAAGGAGTTTGGAGAAGACGCTTTGAAAAACTAAAAGAAGCGGGAGTAAACGCAATCAGAATCTCTCACAATCCAGGTTCAGATGAATTTATTTCGCTTTGTGACGAAATGGGAATAATGGTTCAAGATGAGTTTTTTGATGAATGGGACAATCCAAAAGACAAGCGTAAAAACATGAAAGAACAATCAGTAGACGCCATTACCCGCGGATACGGTGAACATTTTCAAGAATGGGCAGAACGTGATTTAAAAAATACCATGTTAGCACATAGAAACCACCCAAGCATCATCCAATGGAGTATTGGAAATGAAATTGAATGGACATACGAACGAAATGCAAAAGCCACTGGGTTCTTTGATAATATGGATTGGAGCGGAAATTATTTCTGGTCACTTCCTCCTAATTCTATTGAGAAAATTCAAGAAAACTTGCGCACCCTACCTAGGGAGAAATACGATATTGGTGAAACTGCTAAAAAACTGGCAAAGTGGACAAAAGAAATGGACACTACTCGCTATGTAATTGCTAACTGTATCCTTCCGTCATCTAGTTATGAATCAGGATATGCAGATGCATTAGACATGATTGGTTACAGCTACCGCAGAGTAGTTTACGATTATGGACATAAAAACTATCCTGAATTACCAATAATGGGTACTGAAAACGTAGCACAATGGCACGAATGGAAAGCCATTATGGAACGCCCTTTTATATCGGGGACGTATTTATGGACAGGTATTGATTATTTGGGCGAAGCCAATAAACAATGGCCTAAAAAAGGAATAGATAGTGGAATATTAGATTATGCTGGATTCGAAAAACCATCCTACCACATGATGAAATCATTATGGAATGATGCTCCTGAATTATATATTGCCACACAAAGACTGGATAAATCAATCTATAAAATTGATGAACAAACAGGAGAGCCTGTAGAAAAAAAGAAAAATGGATGGGAAAATGCACTTTGGGTTTGGCATGATGTCAACGAACATTGGGAGTACCAATCTGGAGACAAGACAATTGTCGAAATCTACTCGAATTGTGATGAAGTCGAATTATTTTTGAATGAAAAATCATTAGGAAAGAAAAAACTAACCGATTTTGACGATCATATTTACAAATGGTCCGTTCCTTTTCAATCAGGAAAATTAACTGCAAGAGGTACAAAATCAGGAAAGACGATCTCATCGGAAAGAGTTACTCCAACAGAAGCTTACCGTGTTCAATTAACAACAGACAAAACTAGCCTTTCCGCAGATGGATATGATGTAGCACATATCGTAGCACAAGTAGTTGATAAAGACAATAACCCAGTAAAAACAGTGAATCCAACAATCACATTTTCGATTGATGGAAACGTAAAAATACTTGGAGTAGATAATGGAGCAGTCGATAATGTTCAGGATTTTCAATCAAATACTATAACCACTTCAAAAGGAAGATGTTTGCTTATTGTTCAATCGAAAAAAGGAGCAAAAGTAGATGCTACCGTTCAAATTGAAAAAATTGTTCTTGAAAATAATAAAATAAATTTCACAGAAAAAACTAATTTCACTAGTAAAATTAAATTAAGTAATAAAAATTAAGTAATATTGTAATACCAATCAAACTACAACTATGAATATAATTAACAAAAGCGTCCTTGGATTATTAACGCTAGCAATGCCAATCTCGGCAATTGCACAGTCAACAAAATGCAAAATGGAGGAAGAAAAACAACTAAAAAAAGATGCTATCGAACTTAAAGATAAGTTAGGTATTATGGATGTCAACCACTTAAGTGCCGCTTCAAAAAGAGCCTTAAAATGGCCTAAAGAATTAGGAAACGAATGGTTTATCGAGTTTGGAAACTTACAACCCCTTAAAGGTGATTTGGCTTACGAAGAAGGTGTTGTACGAAGAGATCCTAGTGCTATCATCCAAGAAAACGGAAAATACTATGTTTGGTACACAAAAAGTACTGGTCCAACACAAGGATTTGGTGGAGATATGGCCAATGAAAAAGTTTTTCCATGGGATCGTTGCGATATTTGGTACGCAACTTCTCAAGATGGTTGGACATGGAAAGAAGAAGGTATTGCAATACCTAGAGGTAAAAAAGGATCTTATGATGATCGTTCTGTTTTCACAGTTGAGATCATGAAATGGGATAAGAAATATTATTTATGCTACCAAACTGTTGAAGGAATCTACAACATACGAGTTCAAGAAAAAGTAGGAATGGCATGGTCTAACTCGCCAAATGGTCCTTGGACAAAATTGGATGCTCCCGTTATCGCACCTGCTCAAAATGGTGTTTGGAAAGGTACTACGGACAACCGTTTTATGGTAGAAAAAAAAGGAGATTTTGACAGCCATAAAACGCATGATCCATGTATATTACCATACAAAGGTAAATTCTATTTGTACTACAAAGGAGAACAAATGGGTGAAGAAATGACTTTTGGTGGTCGCCAAATTCGTCATGGAGTCGCTATAGCTGACAATCCACTTGGACCATACGTAAAATCACCTTATAACCCAATAAGTAATAGTGGACACGAAATTTGCGTTTGGCCTTACAACGGCGGAATTGCATCATTAATCACCACTGATGGTCCAGAAAAAAACACCATTCAATGGTCACCAGATGGAATTAATTTTGAGATTATGGCTTCGATTAAAGACGCACCCCATGCAATTGGCTTAAACAGAACAGCAGATAATGAAAAAGACCCAACTGAGGTTTTAAGATGGGGATTAACTCATATATATAACAATGGAAACTACCAAAGTATTATGCGTTTTTCATCAGCTAGAAAAACAACCCATACAGCTATTGGTGAAAAATCAGCAAACGGAAAAACAGAGAAGTAGAGAATATGCACAAATAGAATAATTCAATTATTCACCAATAACTCCTCTTTTTGGATATACTTTAAAAGTAAATTCAAAAAGGGGAGTTATCTTTTAGGGAAGTGTAGTGATGCAGTATTGTTTTTAACAACATGAATCAATCCATACCTTTAATGTTAAAAAAAAAAAACATAAACCACTAACAAAAAACAACTTAAAAACAGTTTCCGCTTTATTGTTTAGTTTATATCTAGTTGCTTTTTATCACAATCATAGCTACTTAAACTACATTTGTAAGTACTAATATGTATTAATACCAATACCACCAAACTATGAAATTTTTCAAAACACTAATGTTCATTACTTTTTCTATTGTCATAGCGACTGCATGTACAAAAGACGAAGCACCAGCGCCGACTCCCAAAGCTACTTCCGTTATCACCAAGACTCCTGTAGGCGCAACTTTATATTCTGAAATTGAAACGGGAGGAACCATCACTTTAGGAAATGACAATTTAACAATTACCGAAAGAGGAATCTGCTGGGGAGAAACCACCAACCCAACTACAGCAACCAATAAAAAAATAACTACTAGTACTTCCAATATATTTGATCTCACTTTGACAGGATTAAAAGAAAACCAAATCTATTACCTAAAAGCCTATTTTGTAGCTGGTTCCGTAACTTTTTATGGTGATCAAAAACAACTGACAACTGCCAAAAAACCAAGCGAAGTTAGTTTTCTACCAAGTGCTGGAAACAATAAAAGCTGGGTTATTCAACCTGTTTTCTCCAATGAGTTTAATTATGATGGAAAAACAGCCGATTTTACCACCAACTGGCAAGACCGTTTCTTCAATGGATGGACAGGAGCTCTTCCAACTGTATATTCTGCTTCTCAATCAACCATTACTGGTGGCGAATTAGTCTACAAAGCTACCATCGAAAAAAAATCAACTGGAGATATAATTCGAACAGGAGTAGTTACTTCTAAAACTAAAGTCGGCTATCCAATGTATATGGAAGCACGAGTGAAAATTAGCGAATCTTCATTAGCTTCAGCTGTTTGGATGCTCAGCGAAGACTCAACTCAGGAAATTGACAATCTAGAAGCTTATGGCGATAAAACGAATGATTACTACTCCAAACGTTTACACTTAAGTCATCATGTCTTCATAAGAACACCATTTCAGGATTACCAGCCATCTGGTTTGGAAACCTATTATGCTGATGGCAAGGGAACACAATGGGCAAACGATTACCATAATTATGGAGTATTATGGTTAGATCCTTTTACATTAAAATATTATGTAGATGGTGTACTAGTAAGAACAACGCCAACCAACCAAATTGACCCTAATAATTATGCTGGTGGAACTGGACTTACCAAGGATATGTATTTAATTATTTCGGCCGCATCCCAACCCTGGAGACAATCACAAGGCATAAATTATTTTACTGATCCATCCGTGTTGGATGATGCTCGATCAACTATGCGTGTGGACTGGATTAGAGTCTATAAGCCTGAATAGAGGATACATAAAATAGTTAAAATCAAACTTATTTTATAAAAATATTTTTTTTTCAAAGTCAAATAAATAAAACTATTTTTGCACACTATCTAGTACACAACAACATGACTCAAGAAAAAGAAGATTTAAAATCAAACTATAACGTTCCAAATTTAGAAAGAGGATTACAAATCATAGAATTATTAGCAATACACCCAAAAGGACTTACTTTGTCTGAAATCCTTCAGACTTTGGACGTAACCAAATCTAGTGCCTTTCGTATAACCAATACTTTGATTTTTAAAAACTATCTTCAAAAGAACGAAACCACCAAAAAAATAACACTTTCGAGAAAGATGTTAACCTTGGGAATTTCTTCAATGAATGAGCAAAGTATTGTCGAATTATCGATTGATATCATGAGAGCATTACGTGACGAGTTGAAGGAATCAGTAATGCTGGGCGTAGTTCTTGGTAATAGCGGTACTATCTTAGAACAAGTCTCCTCCTCCTATCCTGTAAAACTTTTTGTTGAATTGGGAACGCGTTTCCATTTGCACAGTTCTGTTGGTGGAAAATCAATTTTAGCCTTTCTTCCAGACGAAGAAGTAGATGCCATTTTGAGTTCGGTTAAATTTGAAAAATTCACCAAGAATACCATTACTTCCAAAAAAGAATTTAAAGAACAATTAAAAACCGTTCGAGAATTAGGATATGCAATTGATAACGGTGAAGATATTCAAGGAATCCATTGTATTGGAGCTCCTGTTTTTAATGAGCAAGGTACACCTGTTGCCTGTCTTTGGATTACAGCTCCGCATGGTCGATTACCCCATTCGGAATTTGAGGAAAAAGGAAAGATAATCGCTAAGTATGCTTTAGAAATATCTACTAAACTTGGTTATATCGAAAGGTAAACAACTACAAACCAATTAGTAAAAAGTACCTAAGATTTTTAGGTACTTTTTTTATTTCCTTTTTTTATTAACGAAACTTGTTTCAAATGTGAATAAAAAATCACTTTTAAAGTAAGTTACTTTCGTTCATAAGTATTATATTTGTTCAAATAAGAAACAAGTTTACTATTTGAAACAAATATAAAGATGAAAGCAACTATTTATGAAGGGAATAAAACCTTCACTGTAATTAACAGAGAAATTGAAAATCCAGCAAATGGCGAAGTACGAATCAAAGTAGCCTACGTAGGTGTATGTGGAACTGACGTGCATATCTACCACGGAATGATGGACAAGCGTGTAAGCATTCCAGAAACTATTGGACACGAAATGTCTGGCACGATTGATGCTGTAGGTGAAGGCGTTACAGGATATGCTGTTGGAGACAAAGTTGTTGTCCGCCCTTTGGATGACCGCAAAGCAAAAGCATCTGATAAAGGATTCAATCACATTTGCGAGGAATTAAAATTCATCGGAATCGATAGCCCAGGTGCTATGCAAGAATACTGGAATGTTCCAGCTTTTACACTTCACAAATTAAAAGACAATACCAACTTAAAACTAGCTGCTTTAATTGAGCCGCTTTCTGTTGCAACTCACGATGTACGTCGTAGTGGCTTGGTAAAAGGAGAAACTGCTGTGGTATTAGGTGGTGGTCCAATCGGTTTATTAGTAGCTATGGTTGCCAAAGATGCTGGAGCACAGGTCATCATCTCTGAAGTAAACGAAAACCGTATTGCAAAAGCTAAGGAATTAGGTTTTGATGCTGTAAACCCTATCAAAATTGACTTAGTTGAATATGTAAAAGGAAAAACAGAAGGTCGTAAAGCCGATGTTGTTTTTGAAGTAGCAGGTGTTCAACCAGCACTTGACATTATGTGTGAAGTAGCAGGTATTAGAGGTAGAATCTTAATGGTAGCCATACACGGAGAGAAAAAACCAGTGGATTTATTCAAATTTTTCTGGAAAGAATTAAGCTTAATCGGTGCTCGTGTTTACGAAAAAGAAGATTACGAAAAAGCAATCGAATTAATTACAGCAAACGAATTGCCTTTCGAACAAATGATTACAGATGTACAGCCACTATCAAACATCCAACAAGTTTTTGAAAACATTGACAAAAACCCAGAAGGATTGAAAGTATTGATGGACTGTCAATTATAGTATTTATTGCTATTGGCTAATGGCTATTAGCTATTGGCTTTTTGACATATAATTACCAAATAAGAAATAAACAAACGAGCCAAAAGCTTCAAGCTAATGGCCAAAAGCAAAAAAACATGAGCGTTTTAGATACATTTAGTTTAAAAGGAAAAGTAGCCTTGGTTACAGGTTGCAAAAGAGGAATAGGAAAAGCAATGGCAATTGGATTAGCACAAGCAGGTGCTGATATTATTGGCGTTAGTGCATCATTAGAAACCGAAGGAAGTGCTGTTGAAAAAGAAGTAACCGAATTGGGTAGAAAATTCAAAGGATACGCTTGCGATTTCAGTGATAGAAAAGCATTATATGCTTTCATAGAAGCTGTAAAAAAAGATTTCCCAACAATTGATATTTTGGTAAACAACGCAGGTACTATTTTAAGAGCTCCTGCAGCAGAACACCCAGATGAAATGTGGGATAAAGTAATTGAAGTCAATCAAAATGCACAGTTTATCTTAACTAGAGAAATTGGTAGAGATATGATCGCTAGAGGAAGTGGAAAGGTAGTTTTCACGGCTTCATTATTGACTTTTCAAGGTGGAATAACTGTTCCTGGCTATGCAGCTAGTAAAGGTGCTATTGGTCAATTGACTATGGCTTTTGCTAACGAATGGGCAGGAAAAGGGGTTAACGTAAATGCAATTGCACCTGGATATATCAACACCGATAATACAGAAGCATTACGTAATGACCCCGTTCGTTCGGCTTCAATCTTAGGTAGAATTCCAGCAGGTCGTTGGGGAAAACCTGAAGATTTTGCAGGACCTACAGTATTCTTATGTTCAGAGGCAGCTTCTTACATGCACGGTACTACGATGCTTGTTGACGGTGGTTGGATGGGAAGATAATCAAAAAAACAAAAAATGATATTACTACAAAGAATAGCCTTTATAGCTTTAAGCATACTATTTTTTATGACAACTTCAGTCCTGGCGCAACCCGGGTCTGAAGTTTCTCATAAAGACAACAGCCAGTTATCACAAGATTTGAGTGGGTTTAAATGGAAAATGAAGATGATGTTGCCTGGCGAAGGTGTCAAGGCAGGATTACACCAATTACCACCAGAAGATATTGAAACACTAGTGTGGAATTCTGCACAAGTACCAGGAGATGTGTACACTGACTTATGGAAAATAGGTGCTATCGAAGATCCTTACTTTGGACGTAATAGCGTAAAAGCACAATGGGTAATGCACTACGAATGGTGGTATGCCTTGCAATTCAATGTTACTCAAGATTTAAAAGATCAATTGGTTCGAATTGATTTTGACGGAATTGATTATGCGTGCGATATTTGGTTGAACGGTAATCACTTAGGAAGTCACGAAGGTGCTTTTTCACGTTTTTCATTCGATGTAAATAAATACATTCGCAGCAGCAAAAAAAACTTAGCCAGTACTAATATGTTAATGATTCGATTGGCTCCTCCCCCACAAGTCAACGCCAAAGTTGCAGGTAGAAAAACGCCTTGGTTTGGCGATTATTGGAGAGATTTGATTCCGTTTGGAATTTATAGACCAATAAAAATGGTTTATACTGGAAAAACAAGAATTAAAGATGTTTACCTACGACCAAAAATCGAGGACAATAACAATGCGAAAGTAACGCTAGAGGTTGAAGTCGAAAATACAAATTCGCAACCTAAACAAATGACTTTTACTTCGACAATTCAAGGCAAAAACTTTGAATCTGAAGTAATCACAACAGAATTTACCGAGACGATTGCCCCCGGAAAACAAACAATCAAAAAAGACATTTTTATAAAAAATGCACAACTATGGTGGCCTTGGGATTTAGGAAAACCCAATTTGTACATCAATAAGCTGTCCTTGACAGAAAACAAAATCAACCACGATTACAAAGAAACTACTTTTGGTATTCGTGAAGTAAAAATGGAATGGAATCCTGGTTTTACTAGAGATGAAGTGAGTTTTCCTAGAACTACGCTCATTAATGGTAAAAAAATATACATCCGATCGGCTTGTTGGGGTGGACCTCCAGACATTTTTACCGGTCGTACGTCTGACGAAAAATACCGAAAATTAATTCAGCTTGCCAAAGAAGCAAACATGAATAATATTCGAATATTTGGATGGCACCCCTCTGAGTTACCTATTTTTTACGAATTGTGTAGCGAAGCTGGAATTACGGTTTGGAATGATATTATTCCACTAGGAACTGGGAATTTGGCTAGAGATGAGGAATTTATAGCGACCACAATTGCCGAAGGAGTTGCCGTAATTAGAGAACGACGCAACAACCCCTCCTTAATTATGATGGAAGGTGGCGAAGAAATGATGTTGCGTTCTGCCGATCCTGCATTTACTAGAATGTTCTTGGAGCGTCTTGGAAAAGCATTGCAAGCAGAAGTAGATTTACCCTACGTTCCCGATTCTCCTATGACCGATGAACCTTCGCAAGAAGCAGGATATAAACCAAAAGAAGCCATTCATGCACTTGCTTATTTCTACGGAATGGGGCATTTGCCTATGGAAGATTGGTACAAAAAAATAGATTTTCCGATTGTACCTGAATTTGCAATCACCTCTGTTCCCAATATCGAAAGTTTGAAGAAATTCATTCCTGCGAATGAAATTTGGCCTCCGGGACCAAGTTGGGGACATCACTGGGCAGATTTGGACCGTTTGCGAGCACAAAATTTTGATGCTTTTGGCAGCGAAAAAACAGGTTCATTAGAAGAATTTGTAGATGCTACACAAGATTCTCAAGGGATTATTTTTCAATTAGGAATAGAACATTTTAGACGTAACAAACCCAAAAATAGTGGTGTTGCACTTTGTCACTTTATTACCTACTGGCCCGATATGAAATGGGGAATCGTAGATAATTACCAAAAGACAAAACGTTCGTACGAATTTGTAAAAACGGCCTATCAACCACTTTTAATCAATTTGGATTTTGCTAAAAGAAGATGGCACAACGACGAAACTTTTCAAGGTCAAATTTGGATCGTGAATGATTTCTACAAAGAATACAACAATTGTGTTGCCAATTTCACAATAGAAAATGACAAAGGAAAAACCATCGAAAAAGGATCTTTTGAAGTTTCTAAAGTTGGCGAAAACAGTTCCCAAAAATTCTTTGATATAAAAACAGATAATCTTAAAAAAGTGACATCTAATTTTTATGTCAAATTAGAATTGAAAGATCAAAATGGTGTGGTTATTTCAACCAATAAATATCAATTTTTGATTGGAGACCATGACCAAGCAGCCAAAGAATTCAAAGAAATGGGTGCCGAAATTAGAAAAAGAAACGGAATCTATAAATATTCAAATTACAACCAATTCTACGATAAATTAACGCGTGAAAATGGTGAAGAATATGAAAGTGAAACCGATACTGTAATAGCAAGAGGATTTAAAAATAAAAAATAATTTAAACTTATAAAAATGGCAGAAATTAAAGAATACCAATTATTTATAAACGGCGAGTGGAGAACTTCTACTTCTGGTGATACAATTGATGTTTTAAGTCCTTGTACTGAAGAGATTGTGGCAAGAGTGCAAAATGGAACGGCTGAAGAAGCTCTTGAAACATTAGCTCATGCGGATAAAGCACAAAAAGAATGGAAAAAGAAACCAGCTAGAGAAAGAGCTGATCTAATGTATAAATTCTCTAACGAAATTAAAGCTAACTCTGAATATTTAGCGCAATTAATCGTAAAAGAACAAGGTAAATTACTAAAAGTTGCTCGTTTTGAAGTTGCTGTAGCTTCGTCATTTATCGAATATGCTTGCGAAGGTGCGCGTAGAATTGAAGGAGACATTATCCCTTCAGACAATGCAAACGAGCAAATTTGGATTCAAAAAGTGCCTCGTGGCGTAATTGTAGCGATTACTGCTTGGAACTTTCCATTTGCACTAGCAGCACGTAAACTAGGACCAGCTTTAATTGCGGGAAATAGTATTGTAATCAAACCAACATCCGAAACGCCATTATCTACTTTAGAATTAGGAAACATAGCGAACAAAGTTGGAATTCCTGCTGGAGTTATCAATATCCTTACCGGTCCTGGTAGAGCTATGGGGAATGCTTTGGTAAAAAGTCCAATAACCAAAATGGTTACAATGACAGGTTCTACTCCTGTAGGTCAAGATATTGCTCGTAATGCTGCCGAAAACTTAACGCACGTACAATTGGAATTAGGTGGAAAAGCCCCTTTTATCGTTTTTGCAGACGCTGATATTGACGCTGCTGTAGATGCTGCTTTGCATTCTCGTTTTGACAACTGTGGTCAAGTGTGTACTTGTAACGAACGTATGTACTTACACGAAGATATTTATGATGTTTTCATGGAAAAATTTATTCCAAAAGTAAAAGCATTAAAAGTAGGTGACCCAATGTTGGAAGATACAGATATGGGACCAAAGGTTAACGCCGCCGAATTAAAAGCGATGGAGCATTTGGTAGCCGTAAGTGTAAAAGAAGGTGCAACAATTGCAACTGGAGGAAACAAACCAACAGGTCCTGGATTTGAAAAAGGATATTGGTTTGAACCAACTATTTTGACCAATGTAACACAAGATATGACAATTGTTCATGAAGAGTCTTTTGGTCCAATATTACCAGTACTTAAATTCAAAACTTTTGAAGAAGTGATTGGTTTTGCCAATGATTGCGAATATGGTTTGGCTGCAATGGTTTTCACCAATGACATGAGTACTATCATGAAATGTAATGACGAATTGGAATACGGAGAAATATATGTAAATCGTGGTCATGGTGAGCAACACCAAGGTTTTCATAACGGATACAAATTATCTGGTTCTGGTGGTGAAGATGGTAAATATGGTTTTGAACAATATTTAGAAAAGAAAACTTTCTACATTAGACATAAAGCTTAAATTTCAATTTTCTTATGAAAAACAAAATCATTTTACTCTTTGTTTGTTGCGCTTTTTCATTTTCGAAAGCACAAATAAAAAAATGGGACAATCCCAAAGCCAACACTTTGATTACCATTCCACAATGGGAAGTAAATGATCTTGTTTTTCATTTGAAAAACAAAGTCGAAGCTCCTTTTGATAAAAATGTATTTGCTCTTGTAAATGCTAATGGAGAATCGCAAAAAGTCCCCTTGTTTTTTAACGGAAATAACACTTGGGTATTTCGCTATTCAAGTGCCTCTGAAGGAATTAAGAACTTTACTATTACTGGTGATATAAAAGAATTGTCGGGTAAAAAAGGTACTATTTCGATTCTTAAAAATACTAAAAAAGACCGTCATGGAGGTATAACTACTTCTAAGGAAAATCCGCAGCATTTTTTCTACCAAGATGGCAAACATTACAGCAATTTGGCTTTTGAATGCGATTGGTTATTTGCTCTTGATTACGGTCAGAAAGAACTATCCAAAACCAATCAATTGCTAGAAACGATTCTTCAAAATGGTTTTAGTCAAATTGTAATGAATCTGTACACTTATGATGTTTCATGGCCCAAAGATCCTTTATTAGCTCAACATCCAGAACATGAATACGGCGGAAGCGAAAAGATGTTTCCTTTTTTAGGCTCGAATTCGAAACCCGATTTTAGTTCGCTCAATGTTGCATTTTTTGATCATTTTGACAAAGTAATTGCTTCGATGCACGATAAAGAATTGGTGAGTCATTTGATGATTTATGTTTGGAACAAAAAAGTCGCATGGCCAGAAATGAATTCTCCAGAAGACAATAGGTATTACGATTATGTGATCAAACGCTACCAAGCTTTCCCGAATATGATTTGGGATGTATCCAAAGAGGCTTTGCATTATGGCAGAGCGACCAATGAATACATATCTGAACGTATCGCTCGCACCAAAAAACTAGATGGATACCAAAGGCTAATCTCTGTACATGATTATGGTTTTTGCAGAAATCATCCCGATGAAGTTGATTTTATTTCGACTCAAAACTGGAGACACACACTCTATCAGCACATGATAGATGCCCGTACTGATTTCCCCAACAAACCTATTTTCAACATCGAACACGGCGGTTACGAAGAAGCACCTTACAAGGTTTTTCCTGGCGCATATACCAATGCCGAATCTTGTTTGAGACGAAATTACATGTGCTTTTTTGCAGGTGCGTACAGTACCTATTATTGGCAAGGAACTTCTTGGAATGCCATAATTCACAATCCTTTTGAACAACCCGAAGGCGTTTACAAACCGCGTTTTGATTATTTTTCGCATATGCGAAAATTATACGATACTTTCAATATTGAAAACTTCAAACCGTCACCTAATAATAATGGAAGCGGTTATAATTTAACCAATGAAAAAGAGGGTATTATTATGCTGTTTATGCCTAAGGAGAATTTTACTATTATGTTTGATGGCCTAATAAACAAGGATTTTTCTAGTGCAAATGCTACACAGCAATGGTTCAATACCTATACGGGTGAATTTTCGGAAGAAAGAAAATACGAAAAAATAAAAGATAATTTTTGGCCTTGGCAACCTTGGCGTGGAGAAGCAGATACGATTCTTATTATTCGAAATCTGAAATCTAAAAAGAAATAAAAGTTTAAAAAATTTAAATAGACAAACATGAATACTGCTATTAAAAATGTAAAAGTGCAATTGTTTAAAGTGCCTTTACCCGAAATATTAAATGATGCCAAACACGGTGATCATTCTCATTTTGAATTAATTACTACGACGATCACTCTTGAAGATGGATCGGAAGGAACTGGATATACCTACACAGGTGGAAAAGGTGGTCATGCCATAAAGGCTATGGTGGAGCATGATTTTGCTTCCGTTCTAGTTGGGAAAGACGGCACAGACATTGACGGAATCTACGATTTCATGGAATGGCATGTACATTACGTAGGTCGTGGCGGAATTGCTTCTTTTGCTATTTCGACGATCGATATTGCCCTTTGGGATATAAAATGTAAAAAAGCTGGCTTACCGTTATGGAAAATGGCTGGTGGACAAGGAAATACCTGTAAAGCATATTGTGGCGGAATCGACTTGATGTTTCCTATCGAAAAGCTTTTGAACAACATGAAAGGTTACATGGAAAGAGGTTTCACAGCTGTGAAAATCAAAATTGGTCGTGAAAATCTTGAAGAAGATTTAGAACGTATCAGAGCCGTACGTGAATTTGTTGGTCCAGAAGTTACTTTTATGGTAGATGCCAATTATTCAATGTCGAAAGAAAAAGCCATTCGTGCTATCGAAGGTTTCAAAGACCAAAATATTACTTGGTTTGAAGAGCCAATTATTCCAGACGATTACAAAGGATATGGCGAAATTGTTGACCAAACCGGTTTTCCATTGGCAATGGGTGAAAACTTACATACGATTCACGAATTTGAGTACGCTTTTGACCAAGCCAAATTATCATTTATCCAACCTGATGCTTCCAATTGTGGCGGAATTACAGGATGGTTGGCAGCAGCACGATTAGCAGACAAACATAATATTCCTGCTTGTTCTCACGGTATGCAAGAGCTACACGTAAGTTTGGTTTCGGCACAACCCAATTCAGGATGGTTAGAAGTGCATAGTTTCCCAATTGATGAGTACACCACTCGTCCTTTAGTGGTCGAAAATCATAGAGCTGTAGCTCCTGATTATCCTGGTACTGGAGTAATATTCGATTGGAATAAATTAGCGCCTTTCGAACAAAACTAAGTCTATTAACACCAAAAAACAACCACAATGCAAGCAACCAAAAGCAATTTTGCAACCCATAATAATCAAGAAATTGATTTATTCACCTTAACAAATGATAACGGTATGACCGTAAAAATCATGAATTATGGTGCTACAATAACTTCAATCTCTGTTCCTAATCAAGATGGAACAAGAGATGAATTAGTATGTGGATTTGAAAATTTCGATAACTATTTTTCTGAAAGCTATACATCCAACGCTCCTTATTTTGGATCCATCGTTGGACGTTATTCTTCGCAAATAAAAAATTCCAAATTCAGTCTTAACGGAAAAGAATACGCATTAGCAGCTAACTGTGGAGCTAATAATTTACACGGAGGTGTTGTTGGATATGATAAAAAAATATGGCATGCCGAAACTATCCAAACTGAAGCTGCGTCAGTAGTAAAAATGTCATTACTAAGCAATCACCTTGAGGAAGGTTTCCCAGGAAATGTGGTAGTTCAAGTTTGGTTTAGCTTAAATAATGCCAACGAATTGAGCATTAAATACCAAGCCAATTCTGATGCTGACACTCCCCTTTCATTGACAAATCACACCTATTTTAACCTATCTGGATTTTCAGATTCTATCGAGAGCCATTCGGTTCAAGTGCATGCTGGCAAAAAACTAGCCATGGATGACACTGGAGCCGCAACAGGCGAAATCGTCAACCTTGATGGACAACAAGATGATTTGAGAACTACTCAAACTATCAAAGAGGTTCATACTAAAATGAATGACGGTTTTGAGCACTACTATATTTTCGATAAAAACAATTTCGAATTAGAAAAAGTAGCCGAAATCAATTGCCCTTCAAACGGTCGCAAACTAGAAATCAGTAGTTCAGAACCTGGTATGTTATTCTACACCGGAAAATATACTTCGGATGCCATTGTGAGGGAAACAGGAGAGAAATTTGGTAAGTACCGTGCTTTCTGTTGTGAAACGCATCGTTATCCAAACGGAATCAATATGGAAAATGCTCCAAACTGCATCACAAAAGCAGGAGAAACATTCGAAAGTGAAACTGTTTTCAAACTATCTTTCTAGTCAACAAAAAAAATTAATTAACCACCACACAATACAAAAATTATGATCGAAGGAATATTATTAGCCATATTTGCAGGCTTGATGCTCGGCTTATACGCACTGCCAGAAAAATTCACCAAAGATTTCAAATACGAGAATACTTGGAGTTTATTCTTTTTACTAACCATGTTCGTTGTGCCTATCATCGCATCGGTTACTTTAATTGATGGTTTTTCGACCATTTTTAGCGAAATGCCAACAGATATTTTAATCAAAATGGGATTGGCGAGTTTCCTATGGGGAATCGGAGTAATGATGTGGAGTAAAGCCATCAACTACATCGGTCTTTCATTAGGATTTTCGTTATTTATCGGAACCGTGATTTTGGTCGGTTCTCTACTTCCATTTATTGTAGAAGACCTTCCTCCTGCCAACAAATTAACTTTAATCCTTATCGGATTATTCATTGTTTTGATTGGAATTTTCGCCAACGGAAAAGCAGGATACGCTAGAGAAAGCGCTGAGAAAAAAGAAGAAAGTACAGATTCTAAATCAATGACAACCGGAATCCTTATCGCTGTTATTGGTGGTTTATTGGCAACTGGTTTCAGCTATGCCAATGCAGTGGGTCGCCCGTACTTACATGATGCTTGTCAAGCACAAGGAAACGCCGATTGGATTACTGCCGTAGCTGTTATGTTCCCAATCTTCATCAGTGGTGGTTTGGTTATGACTGCTTATTTTGTATGGCAATTGTCTGCCAAAAAAGCTTGGAACGACTTCAAAACACCTTCTTTTGGCAAAAACTTTTTCTTGATTTTGGTAATGGCCGTTTTTCATTACGCAGCTTCTGCTTTGTTTGCTTTCGCAGCTTTCAAACTTGGAAATAGCGGAAATACGGTTGGTTATGCCATCTTCAACACCTCTTGTGTGGTTACTGCCATCATGAGCGGAATCGTAACTAAAGAATGGATTAACGCCTCTGGTAAAGCTAGAAATTTCCTCTATTTTGGACTGGCTTGTATGGTGGTTGGAATACTATTTGTTGCTTTCGGAAACGGAACTTCGTAAAGGTTTATCAAATATTTATAATAATAAGAAAGTCCGTTTAATTAAACGGACTTTTTTTATGGCTATAAAATATAATTAACTTAATACCAAAAACCTGTACAATTTAGTCCAATCTAATTTTTGTCACGTCGAGGAGTAATTTTTATTCTAAAAAAAGCAATATAAAATGACGTTATTTGAATGTTAGCACTTCTAATTCCCCTCTTGAGAGGGGCTAGGGGTGTGTTTTTTTTTAAGTATATGTAAGTCAAGTATTTAAACTAAAACGTCATAGGTAGCGCAGTCGAGATGTAATAGCGGTTCTCGACTGCGCTCAAACTGATAATTGAACTATTTTACAAACATTATTGGTATAAGTTATTTATTGTTTCTAAACAAGATTTAAAATGTACTCAATCTAAGAAAAATGCATCATTAATTGAAAATAACTTTAGCAATAACTTCCTATTACATAGATCTAATATGTGAAATTTCGGTTATGATCCGTATATTTTTTTTATACTGTGGCTTAAAGTTTTATAGCGACCAATAAAAAACACCCAATAACTCTTGCGATAAACAAGTGCCATTGGGTGTTCAAAAAAAATGAAATTACATTATCTAAAAACCAATCTGTGGTATTATTTTAGTGTTTTAATCCTAATCAAAAATCAAGATTAATATCCAGGATTATTCGGGATTTTTTGTACTGTATTCGTTACGATTTCAACATTTGGGATCGGTGATAAATCGAACTTAACATTATTAACTTTTGCAATTAATTGTGGCGTTGTGTAGGCCGCATCAAACTGACTATAGAATGGTTGCATAGCAGTAAAGTGATTTTCCATTATTGTTTTTGCATTTACTGTTGGCATTGTTGTTTTAAAACGCAACAAGTCAAACCATCTTTGATTTTCTAATGCAAATTCCCATCTTCTTTCATCTGCAACTGCTTTCTCATAACCTGCTGTTGCAAGTACATTTGCCAATACTATTGCAGTTGCACCAGATCTAACATGCACTTGATTCAAATAAGAATAAGATAGTGAAGCAGTTGTGGTAGGTGCATTTGAAGCCTCACAATACATTAACAATACATCGCTATAACGTAAAACTGGCCAATCTAATTCAGAATCATTTTGAACGGAAACCGCAATATTATGCTTTCCTGCCCAATACAATTGACTATTAGCACTTGTAGTAGTAACTGGTGTAACTATTTTAGTTTTAATATTATAATCTCTCCTCTTATCATTAGTTGCGTAATTCCCATATAATTCTGGAGTTGGATTATTATATCCTCCTCTTGTTCCTGTAGGATACACTAAGCCTGATATTTTTTGATCTGTAGTACTAGAGAATAAATTAGACAATGAACTACCGTATCCTAAACCTCCTGATTTAAAACGAATAGCAAAAAGTATTTCCTGATTTAACTCATTAGTAGAAGAAAAAACATCTGAATAAGGAGCAGTACCTGCTGTAATAAGACTGTGTCCACTATTAGTAATGACATCTGTCAATAAAGGTAAAGCATCAGATTTTTGACCTAAAGTAAGGTACACTTTAGCCAATAATGCTTCTGCCGCCCATTTTGTTGCAGCGCCACCAGTTCCTACTGCCGCAGAGTATTTTGCAGTAGTACAATTAGCAGTGGCATTTTTTAAATCGGCAATGATAAATTTATAAATATCGGCAACACTTGATCTCGGAATCAATAATGCTTCATCAGGAGTAATGATTTTATCAATCAAAAAGACACCACCATATACTCTTACTAAATTAAAATAATGGTATGCTCTCATGAAAGAAGCTTCACCTGAAATTCTTTTTCTTTCAGTAACTGACAAAGGAAAACTAGTACTTGTAGTACCATAATCGATAGTTCCTGTAGCAGGATTGTAATTAGTTCCCAAAGCACTTGCCAATCCATTTACACTTCGAATACTAGTGTAAGTAGTTGCCCAATATTGCTCTATAAACAAATCAAATGAAGGTGCTTCAAATACATCATTACTAATGATTTGTAAGTTCTGAGGATTGGTTGTTCCATAGTTATTAAGATAGGTGTTATCTGAACGTACTTCAGTCAACATCCACTCATAAGCAATTGGTGCTCTTAAGGTACTGTAGCAACCATTTAATCCTGTATTAAAATCAGATACAGAAACATAAAAATCTTGCTGCAAAGGTTTGTTTACATTTTCTATATCTATATTGTCAGAACAACTTACTAACGAAAGGATAGAAAATAAAATAAACAGTTTGTTTATTTTGATATATTTTTTCATATTTATATTTTTAAAATTTATAATAGCTTCATCAAAAAAAAGGTTTAAATGAATCCGTTTTTTAACAATTATTTTTATTAAAATCCAACTTCTACACCAAACATAATCATTTTCTGTATTGGGAATCCACCTCTTTGATACCCATCAATCAACGGACTTGTTTGAGATGTTCTAGCTTCAATATTTATACCTCTGTAATCTTTTGTAACAAATAATAAATTCTGACCTGTTAACGAAACTCTTAAACTAGATAATTTAAGGCTCTTTGCATTAAAACTATATCCTAAAGAAATCTCTCTTAAAGTAAAATAAGTTGCATCTTCGATAGCATTATCTGTAAAAAGTGGATTAACACCGTTTGTAAGATAGGGTGTGTTACCGTCACCTGGATTGCTAGGGCTTACCCATCTGTTTGCTGTATAATTTGTTACTCTTTCTTTGATTTCGTTATAATTAATGTCTCCGTTAATTAATTCTCCTCCAAGTACTCCTTGTAAAGTAAAATTCAAATCTAGATTTTTATACTTAAAGTTATTTGTCAAACCCCAAGTAAAATCAGGATAAGGATTACCCAAAAGTACACGGTCATTTGTGTCAATAATCTTATCACCATTTGTATCTACTATTCTCAAACCTCCTTCAACAAGATCACCTGTTAAATCAGATCTAATAATTTCACCAGAAGCTTTAGCAGCATTGATATCAGCAGTACTATTCCATACACCAGCTGTTTTATATCCAAAATAACTAATTAATGGTTGCCCAACGATAGCGTAGTTATTCAATCCGTTTCTACCATCAATTGTTGGAGAAATCAAAGACGTTTTATCTCCTAATTCAGTGATTTTATTTTTAGCTTGTGAAAAATTAAAGTCTGTACTCCAAGTGAAGTCTTTTGTTTTAATGTTAACCGTAGATAGCTCAACTTCAAATCCTTTATTTTCCAAACTACCAGCATTTGTAATTATAGAGCTTGACCCTGATGTTAACATCGCAGAATTTTCAAGTAATAATTTTTCAGTATTCGATTTAAATACATCCACATTAAGGTTTACTCTACTTCTGAACATTGATAAATCAAATCCTAAATTGGTTTGAAAAGTTCTTTCCCATGTAATATCACTATTACTATACACACTAGCTAAATTGGCAAGTCCTGCAGTTACAGAACCATTCCCTATTCCGCTCACATAGTTTGAACTATTCAAAGTTTCTTGGTATAAAAATGGAGTAATTGCATTGTTTCCTGTTGCTCCATAACTAGCTCTAAACGCTAATCTTGAAATTTGGCTTACATTAGACAAAAAGTTTTCTTTTGACACTACCCAACCCACAGAAACTGCTGGGAAACCTCCCCATTTATTTCCTACATCAAACAAAGAACTTCCATCTGTACGGTAACTAGCACTAAATTGATATTTGCTCATATAAGAGTAATTCAACCTTCCTAAAAATGAAGTTAAACCAACAGTAATATCAGATTGAATTGGTTGCAAAACAACTGTAGCATAGTTTAAGTTTCTGATAGATTCACTTGAAAACGTCGTTCCAGAAGTAACCAATGATTTAGTGTTTGTAGATTGGTATGTAAAACCACCCAAAGCAGTAAAATCATGACTACCAATAGTTTTATTATAATTTAAAGTGTTTTCTGTTAAGAAATCAAAATAAGTACCATTAGTATAAGTAGCATAATTTGGATTCCCTATTCTTGACGCATCTGTTTCACCAGTTTGTACTCTTTGAGAATTTTTATAATAGATACTTTGAGTTGTTTTAAAATCCAAACCTTTAGCAAGTTGAAAATTTAAACCAGCACTTCCTTGAAAACGAAATTGATTATTATTATCATTTTGTTGCGTTAAATTACGCATTGGATTCGTGTTTGAAGTGTTAAATGGTCTATTTGCCGTAGCGTTGGTCACACTATATTCAGTACCATCAGGAGCATATATTTTACGACCGAAAGTAGTCTCATTATAAGCTAAACCAATAAAATCATCATCATCTGTAAAATCACCTACCTTTACAGTAGAATTAGGATATTGTGCTTTGATGTAATCAACCGTAGCTTGACTATGGTAGATTGGCATAAAACTAGGAAACCTTGCAAAGTCAATAAAGTTAGCAACAGGCTTTTCTGTTTTAGTATTTGAAGGATTCAAATTAAGGCTTAATTTAATTTTATCCGTTAAGTCTGTATTATATTTCAATCTGAAATTTAACTTTTGGAAATTACTTTTCAACATTAAACCTTGGTCATTTTGAAAACCAGTTGAAATATAAAAATTACTTTTCTTACTACCTCCCGATACATTGAATTGGATGTCTTGATAGATAGCAGTTCTCAAAGCCTCATCTTGCCAATCAGTACCTTCTCCTCCTAATATTTCTTTTTCAATAGCATATTGACTTTGAAATTTACCCAAAGACCCTATTGTATTGGCACGAGTTTTAGCGACAGAAGCACCAGCACTATTGTACGTGAAAAATTGTGGATCTGCAATTCTCATATCCGATTCTGCGTATAATTGAGTAACATAATCTACAGAATTCATTACGTTATAAGTCTCGTAAGCCGTTTTAAAACCAGTATTGTTACTGAATTTAAACTTTGTTTTACCTTCTTTACCCTTTTTTGTAGTAATTAAGATTACACCACCTGCACCTCTAGAACCATAAATAGCAGCAGAAGCAGCATCTTTTAATACCTCAACAGATTCTACATCGGCATTGTTTACAGAGGACATACCGTCTGGCATTGGTTGTCCATCAACAACTACTAATGGACCTGAACCAGCATTTACAGAACTGATACCTCTAATGTTAATTTGCGTATCAGCACCAGCCTCTGATGATATATTTTGTACTCTTACACCAGCAATTTTTCCTTGAATGGCTTGATCCAATCGAGATACTGGAGCATTTTCAATTCGATCACTCTTCAGTTTTGCAACTGACCCAGTCACACTAGAACGTTTTTGAGTACCATACCCAACAACTACTATCTCATTAAGTACATTATTTGATTCTACTAATGAAACATTTAATACTGTGTTCTTACCCACAACAACACTTTTTGAGTCAAATCCTAAATAAGAAAATTTCAGAACTGACTTAGCGCTATTGGCCAATATCACGTACTTCCCATCAATATCTGTTACTGTACTCTTGCCATCTACAATCACAGTAGCATTTGGAATAGATTGACCCGTATTATCAAGTACTTTTCCTGACACTTTAATTGTACCAGTCTGAGCACTCATAATAGCTGAGAAAACTAAGAGAAACATTAAAATCGTTTTTTTCATAATTTAATCCGTTTGTTAGTTATTTTTTGATTTTGTTTTTTTGAGCTAACCTCGTTTTTACTATTACTATATCGATTGAGAAATTTAGACTAAATTGTTCTACTTAAATCTTAAAACCCAATCAACCAATTTGGTTAACCAATCAACTAAACAAACATAATTTTTTTTTGACCAATAAAAAAGCCTGCAACGTATAAAAAAATAAAAAATGAAAATAAAAACACAATTCATTCTTTTGATTAAAATTTATTGAAAAATTATAACTAAAATCTTTTTTTTTAGAATAATTCAGCAAATAAAACTCTATTTTTTTAACGAAAAATTAGTCAAAAAACATATTAAAATAAGTATTAACTTATTAAAAAAATACAAGTTCTCTAAATAAAAGCTTAAAACGCTTAATCTGGTAAACCAATTTAATAAAATCGTTATAATTACCTCATAAAAACTAAATCAGTTTACTATTAAAAAATAGTTATCTAAAATTAAAATAGGCGCCAAAGTTATGTTTTAAAGTTTAACTTTGTCCTCATCTAAAACCACCGTATATACTTATGTGTAAGGCAGTTTACCTAAAGTCGACTACAAAATAACTTCTGGTAATTCAGCATTAGCCTATATAAGCCTTGTTCTAAAAAACTAATTATTATTCATTCCCATACTCAGGCCTTGACTGTTAAATAAACCCTACCACCTTTTTCCACTCAATGCCACTCGCCAACACTAAGGCTTTTCTACTTTTACCTTGATAAGAAACCTAACTCCAATAGCTCGTTTTCATAGTTTTAATCTAAAACATTTGAGTCATCTTCAAAGTATCCCTCAAGCCATAAGTTACCTATCCTATTTCCAATTGAAGTTCTTGGTAGTGTTTCCCATGCTTATATCAAAAGTATTTTACACTTATTATATTGACTCCTCCACTGCCTCCATTGCTTCTTATCATTTTATAGGCATGTTGCAAATTCCTGAAACTAATAACCTGTTCCAGTAAATTAGCCATCTAACTTCATTCCTCTTTGCTTATAATATTGCAGACCTCCTACTATAAATTCAGATCTCTTTCACGGTAATCGACATAATTTACTACCTCTATTTAGGTCCAACTCTTTGGCTTTACAGTCTAAATCTAGCTAACACACAGAGTAGGCCCTATATTAGGTTTCTTTCCGTTCAATCATAATAAATTAAGAAACCTATTACTGTCGCAATAATCTTCAGATTTGAGATCACTACCAACACCTAACGATTCCCTTTGTCAAGCTCGTTCGAGATTTACCCCCTATACATATGATAGGCGTAGCCCACAAAAAAAAGTCCATCTTTTTCAAAATGGTCTTTTTTGTTTTGGAATATGTTTACAGTTTGGTAACACCCTTCATTTTCTTTGATTTCCCTAACATCATTAAAATCTAGGACTTAAAGGTAAAACTGAAAAGTCTATGATTGTTATATTAACAATGAAAAAAATACGATTGTAAACAAATTGTTGCTTTCTCTCAAAAAAGACCGATTACGTTAAAAGTTTCATAATATAAAATGTGTTTTCCATTAATACTTGAATTCTTTCTTTGTAAAAATTTAAAACAAGAAAAAAAAATGAAAAGAATTATTTTACCAGCACTTTTAGCATTGACAATAGTGTCGTGTAATAAAGACGAAACAGAATCTGATTTTGTAACAAACCCAGATGTAGTTTTGAAAGATCAATCGGTAACACCTGTATTATTGACTAAAAAAGCAGGTTTTGAAAATCTAGAATTATTTTCTTTATTGAGTTCAGATGATATACTTCCTGAAAGCCCTAATTATGTTTTTGGAGGATCCGCAGATGGTAGTGGTTTATTGAAAAACCCTGATGGAACTTATACCTTCTTGGTAAATAACGAAGATAATTTCTCTGTATCAAGAATCACCTTAGATAAAACATTTAAGCCTGTAAAAGGAGAATATCTATTAAACTCAAGCGGTGGAACATGGAGATTGTGTGGCGCAACTATGGCTACTCCAGAGGAACACGGTTTTGGACCATACTTCTTAACCTGTGGAGAATCTGGTGAAGAGTCAAGAACGCATCGTGTTGACCCATACGGAAACGTTGCAGGGGCTAACATCACTAAGGAGTTACCTGCTTTTGGAAGGTTAAGTGCTGAAAATGCTTTACCTCTAAACAAAAGTGCTTTTCCAGGCAAAACTGTCGTAGTAATTGGTGATGACGATTCCGGAACTTATGGAGGACAATTATTCATGTATGTTTCAGATAAATTGGGAGACTTAGAAAACGGATCTCTTTATATGCTAAAAAGAAACGATGACAATCAGAGAGAAAAAGACATGGCCGTTGGTCAAGATTATGCTGTTTCTTTTGTAAAAATTAACAATCACACCACGTTGACAGGTGCACAAATTAACGCATCCGTAAACACACTAAAAGCCGTGAAATTTGGCAGAATTGAAGACTTAGATTATAGAAAAGGTAGCGCAACTTCAAACAGAGAACTATACTTTAATGTTACGGGGCAAAACACAACTGGTACCAATGCAGATGCATCAAGAACCAAATATGGTAGAGTGTATCAATTGAACTTGGACGATAATGATCCTTTAAAAGGAACTTTGAAAGTTGTTCTTGATGGTGATGACCGTACTGGAATTGCTGGTAAATTCCAAAATCCTGACAATATTTGTGTAACAACAAACTATGTGTATGTTCAAGAGGACCCAAATGGATATGGAGACGAAACTCATGATGGTTATATTTACCAATATGACATTGCCAAAAAAACGTTGAAAGTCGTAGTTGAGTTAGACCAACGTCGTACTGCGGTAGATGCTGCAAAATACAACGTAGGTGGTACTTCAAAATTTGGAGACTGGGAATACGGTGCATTAATTGATGTTTCAGACAAAATAGGAGTAAAAGATGCTTTCTTACTAAGTGTTCAACCTCATACCTGGACAGGAACAAAGTACAAAGGTGTTGATGGAGGTACTGTTCGTCTAAACGAACAACAAGCGAGTCAAATTGTATTAATCAAAGGTTTGCCTAGATAATTCACCATACAAAATAGTTGTAAAATCCACGATTCTTAGGAGTCGTGGTTTTTGTTTTTATGTTTAAAAAAGGTTTTTACATTTATTATGAGAAAATATTTATTTCTATTACTATCCCTCGTTTTGGTTTCCTGCGACACAAAACCCAAGCACAATCAAGTGAAACAATTGCTTCAAGAAAATATCAAGCAATTAATCGCCAATACCAAGCAATTACAAAATGCTATCGTGGCTCATAAAAGTGAAGCTGTAATCCAAAAGAAATTTAGTATTGCACATCAATCCTATAAAGATATTGAAGCGTTGAGCGAATACTATTTTCCCGAAGTTTCCAAATCTATTAATGGCCCAGCCATACCCGAATTTGAAGTCAATGACAATAAAATCATCGACCCACAAGGTTTTCAAGTGATCGAAGAAATGCTTTTCCCTAACTACGACATCACAACCAAAAAAGAATTATTACAACAATTGGCTATGTTATCTGGAAATTTAATTCGTTTAAAAAAAATCACAAACACTAACGAACTCACAGATGCACACATTTTTGACGCACTGCGATTAGAAATATTCCGCATCATTACTATGGGAATTACAGGATTTGATTCTCCTATTGCCCAACAATCTATTCCTGAAGCAACAGTATCCTTGCAAAGTATTGCCAACTATTACAAAGCCTACACCGTTGATAAACAAGATAAAATAACCATATTGATACAAAAAGCAATTGCTTACACTACATCGCATACTGACTACAATGCTTTTGATCGTGCTACTTTTATAAAACAATATGCCAACCCAATCAGCAAGGCATTGTATGAAAAACAATTGGAATTAAAAATCCCAATTTTCGAAGAAATTCGCGGACTCAAAACTACGGCAGCAACACTTTTTGACAAAGACGTTTTTGATGTCGAAGGATTTTCAGGTTTCCTAGATTACAAAACTACTCCCGAAAAAATCGCATTGGGAAAAATTCTTTTCAATGATCCTATTCTGTCTGGTGATAACTCCCGTTCCTGCGCTTCCTGCCATTACGAAGATAAAGCCTTTACCGATGGACTAGCAACTGCCAAAAGCATGGACGGAAACTCCTCCCTAATAAGAAATACGCCGACCTTAAAAAATATAGCCTACCAACGTAACTTTTTTTACGATTCTAGAGTGAGTTACCTTGAGGATCAAGCCGTGGCCGTCATCACTAACGAAGACGAAATGCATGGCAATCTAGACAAAGCCGCACTTGAAATCATGAAAAACAAAAAGTACGTTAGACAATTCCAAAAAGCATTTCCAAAAAACGACATCAATGCCTTTGGAATCAAAAATGCTTTGGCATCTTACATCCGATCCCTTAGCCATTACGATTCTAAATTTGATCGCTATATGAGAAATGAGACTACTTATACAACCGAAGAGAAACAAGGCTTTAACCTTTTTGCAGGAAAAGCAAAGTGCGCCAGTTGCCACTTTATTCCCTTGACCAATGGAACCGTTCCTCCAAAATTTGATAAAACCGAAAGTGAAGTACTAGGCATACCCAACAAAATGGGGAAACTCGACACTGACTTAGGGAAATACAATCTCACCCAAGCCATCATTCACAGAAATTCTTTCAAAACCCCAACACTGCGAAATATCGATAAAACAGGTCCTTACATGCACAACGGCGTCTTCACTACCCTAGAGGAAGTCATCGAATTTTATAACAATGGTGGCGGCCTAGGCCTCGGTTTACCCGTAGCCAACCAAACCCTCCCAGCTGATGAATTAAATCTTACCGAACCTGAGAAAAAAGCATTAATAGCTTTCATGAAAACCCTCAGTGACATTCAGTAATAAAATCAAAAGAATCCTATGGGCGTGCCACCATTCCATAAACAGGGCACATTACTTTGCGGTGATGTGCCCTGTTTTTGCAATGCTGTCGTGCTATCCGCGCTACTTCGGTAGCTTGCTCCTATCATTCACGCAACGCTGCTAAAGATGAAATAGCACTTAAAGGTCAAACATATTGACTCCTTTACTTTATAGCACTGTAATAAAAACTGATATGCTCTTGTATAGTTACAAAACATTAAATTGATAATAAAAAACTTTGCGAATCTCTGCGTTTCCTCTGAGGATCTTTGCGTAACAAAAAAGGCTGTCCTCATCGAACAGCCTTTCTATAATTTATCAAACTTTTTTTAAAACAAAATGATTTGTCCATCTTCATCTCGCTGAATATCCGAATCATCTCCACCATGAGCGTCCTTCACTTCTAAATTTTCTGGAACAACTTCTACAGGAGGTTCATACTGCAAAGACTCTAATAAGTTTACTTGTTTCACCTTGTCTGTCGTTAATTGATTTCCAAGTGCTTTAAACCCTTTAACAGCTATAAAAGCCTCCACATCTACCGAAATAGTTTCTTTTTGAACTCCCTTAATTTTCGGAAAAATCAATTCGGCCACCGGACGGTAATCTGTAGAAACGATTTCGAGCTGTGAATTAGCGTGTTCTGTGATAAAAATATCTTCTTTATTTTCGGTTTCCACCAAGAAACGTTTTAGATAATACCTTTCTTTTTCTCCATCAAAATAAATCGCAGAAATAGGTTTCTTAGGAATCCATTTTTCGAGTACAATCATATCTGGATCAAAATGCGTCGTCAATTCGGGCGTAATCACTTTCAACTTACCCGATTGCTGAATAATTAAGATTTTGTCATTCGGTCTAAATTCGCCTAACAACTCCCCTCTTGCATCAACATTCAGTCGCTGTACGGTTTCGTCATACCATACTTTTCTAGGTAATAAAGTAGATATTCCTTTCTCTTTTATTTCTATTTTCTTAATTGGATATTTACTTGCAATGTTTCCTTTTGAAGAACGCCCTTTTATAGCCATACTTGCAAAATCAATATCGAATTTCAATTTCTTGATACTTCCTATTTGGCGCAATAAAATAGTAATAACTTCCGCTTCCCCATTTGGATTGTGCGAAAAATATAGAATTTGGGACCCTTTGGTTCCATTAGTCAAATCGTAATTTTTATCCCTTGTTACCGCCGTTACATTGAAACGCTTGATGTACGAAGGCCCCGACTTACCGTCTCTGTAAATCAAATTATAAATGGTACGTTTATCACTCTTATCGAAAATAGAAATATGAATAATATCCTTACCAACAAAGGTTTTAGCATCTACTTTGGTAATCATCATACTACCGTCTCTCATGAACACAATTACATCGTCAATATCCGAGCAATCGGTCACGTATTCATCACGTTTCAAACTGGTACCTACAAAGCCTTCGACTTTGTTGACGTAGAGTTTGGTGTTTCTTAAAATTACTTTGGTAGCTTCAATATCATCAAAAACACGGAGTTCGGTTTTACGTTCACGTCCTTTTCCGTATTTCTCTTTAAGTTTTAGAAAATAAGCTATCGCAAAATCAATTAGGTGCTCCAAATCGTGTTTTACTTGCTCAATATTTCCTTCAAGAGCTTCAATTTTGTCTTGCGCTTTGTTGCTGTCAAAACGAGAAATTCGCATAATCTTTATTTCCAGCAAACGCAAAATATCTTCCTCAGTAATAGCACGCTTTAAGTGTTTGATATGCGGTTTCAAACCTTCGTCAACGGCATTAATTACACCTTCACGAGTGGTTTCTTCCTCAATTAATCGATAGACTTTATTTTCGATAAAAATACGTTCTAACGATAGGAAGTGCCATTGTTCTTCAAGTTCTTTTAATTGAATTTCGAGTTCACTTTTGAGCAATTGAACCGTACGGTTGGTTGATATTTTCAACATCTCCGATACACCAATAAACAAAGGTTTATTATCTTCAATAACACAGCCTAAAGGCGCAATTGACGTTTCACAAGCCGTGAAAGCATATAAGGCGTCAATGGTTTTATCTGGAGAAATACCAGGATACATATGGATTAAAATCTCCACATTGGCAGCGGTATTGTCTTCTATTTTTTTGACTTTTATTTTCCCTTTTTCATTCGCTTTCAGGATACTATCAATCAAAGTAGTCGTATTGGTCGAAAACGGAATTTGGGTAATCACCAACGTATTTTTGTCGAGTTGGGCAATTTTCGCACGTACACGAACTCTCCCACCACGAAGTCCATCATTATAATTGGATATATCTGCAATTCCTTCAGTCAAGAAGTCAGGATATAAAGTAAAAGGTTTTCCCTTCAATATCTTAATAGACGAATCAATTAACTCAATAAAGTTATGAGGCAAAACTTTGGTCGAAAGTCCTACTGCAATCCCTTCTGCCCCTTGCGCAAGTAGCAACGGGAATTTTACAGGAAGGTTATTCGGCTCCGCACGACGACCATCATAGGAAACCCCCCAATCGGTAATCTTTGGCGAATATAAAACTTCTAGTCCAAATTTAGACAAACGAGCCTCAATATACCTTGATGCCGCTGCGCTATCACCCGTTAGAATATTCCCCCAGTTACCTTGGCAGTCAATCAATAATTCTTTTTGACCTAATTGCACCATAGCGTCACCAATACTCGCATCTCCGTGTGGGTGATACTGCATGGTGTGACCTACTACATTGGCAACTTTATTATAACGACCGTCATCTAGCTCTTTCAGCGAATGCATAATACGACGTTGCACCGGCTTGAACCCATCTTCAATCGCAGGTACAGCACGTTCCAAAATTACGTACGAGGCATAATCCAAAAACCAATCTTTGTACATTCCTGTAACCTTGGTAATGGTATCACCTTCGTCATTTGTATTATCATAAAAATGTCCGCCTTCAAAATTTTTGGCATCTACTTTTATAATCTCCTCTTCCTTTTCTTGACTATCGTCCGTAGATTGCTCCTCAGCGCTATTTTCGTCATCTTGATTGGGGATGATATCGTCTTCTTCGTCTTTCATTTAGGCTGAATTTATTTCAGTTTATTCTTTAATAAATTAACTATGATTTCAAACTTTTAATTATAAAAAAAGTGGCTACAAATCCCGCTACAAAGGCAATTATGGTATAAATTAAAACTTTTTTACTTATCATTTTATACTTTTTTTTTTAAACTTACTCCTTCTCAATCACATCCAATTCGACTTTCAAGTTTCTGATGATAAATTCTTGGCGGTCTGGCGTATTTTTCCCCATGTAAAACTCCAACAATTTTTCGATAGAAGTCGCTTTGTCTAGCATTACAGGTTCTAATCGAATGTCTTCGCCAATGAAAAACTGAAACTCATCTGGTGAAATCTCTCCCAATCCCTTAAATCGGGTGATTTCTGGTTTTGGTTTTAATTTTTCAATGGCATTTCGTTTTTCTTCATCCGAATAACAGTAGATCGTTTCTTTTTTATTTCGAACCCGAAACAATGGCGTTTGTAAAATATACAAATGGCCATCTTTGATTAACTCCGGAAAAAACTGCAAAAAGAAAGTTATCAACAATAATCGAATATGCATTCCATCGACATCGGCATCGGTTGCAATCACGATGTTGTTGTAGCGCAGGTTCTCCATATCGTCCTCGATATCCAATGCGGCTTGTAGCAAGTTGAATTCTTCATTTTCATAAACAATTTTCTTTGACATTCCGTAGGAATTCAAAGGCTTACCACGTAAACTAAATACCGCTTGCGTATTCACATCACGAGATTTTGTAATCGAGCCCGAAGCTGAATCTCCCTCGGTAATAAACAAGGTGCTTTCTAGGTAACGTGGATTTTTTATATCGGCAAGATGCACGCGGCAATCTCTAAGTTTTTTATTGTGTAAACTCGATTTTTTGGCTCTGTCTTTGGCCAATTTTCGAATACCAGAAAGCTCTTTACGCTCCCGCTCTGCTTGTAAAATTTTACGTAAAAGTAAATCGGCTGTTTCTGGATTTTTATGTAAAAAATTATCTAATTTTGTTTTCACAAAATCATTTACAAACGTACGTACCGATGGCATTCCGGGTTCAGAACCAATGTCGGTTGAACCTAATTTGGTTTTGGTTTGCGATTCAAACACAGGTTCCATCACCTTTATACTCACCGCACTTACAATCGATTTACGAATGTCTGAAGGTTCAAAGTTTTTATTATAAAATTCCCGAATCGTTTTCACAATCGCCTCGCGGTACGCTACTAGGTGCGTTCCCCCTTGGGTTGTATTTTGACCGTTTACAAAAGAATGGTATTCCTCACTGTATTGCGACTTACTGTGCGTAATCGCGATCTCAATATCCTCTCCTTTTAAGTGGATGATTTGATATACTTTGTCTTCTTCAGCAATATTTTCATCTAATAAATCACGTAAACCATTGTCTGAAAAATATTTTTCACCATTGAAAATAATGGTCAATCCTGTATTTAGGTAGCAGTAATTTTTCAGCATTTTGATTACATACTCATATCTGAATTTGTAATTCTTAAAAATAGCTTCGTCTGGAATAAAAGTAACTTTGGTTCCTTTGCGTTTGGTGGTATCAATAACCTCTTCTTCTAGTACCAAATTACCCGCAGAGAATTCCGCCGCTTTTTGTTTGTCTTCACGAACAGATTCGACTCTAAAATAGTTAGACAAAGCATTTACTGCCTTGGTTCCTACTCCATTTAAACCAACGGACTTCTTAAACGCTAAGGAATCGTATTTACCTCCGGTATTCATTTTGGAAACTACATCAATCACTTTCCCTAACGGAATTCCACGACCATAATCACGAACAGCAACGGTTTTGTCTCTGATAGTGACCTCAATCGTTTTCCCTGCACCCATGACAAACTCATCGATACAGTTATCCATGACCTCTTTTAACAATATATAAATACCATCATCGGGCGAAGAACCATCACCCAGTTTACCAATATACATCCCAGGACGCATACGAATATGTTCTTTCCAGTCGAGTGACCGAATGTTATCTTCGGTATATTGATTTTGATCTGACATTTTGGGATTTTATCGATTTTGTGCTAATATAGCATTTCTCGAACTATTTTGAAAGCAGCAGCAATCAAAGTTATTAAGAATGATATTGACAAAAAAAAATAACAATTTCGGAATTTTGATTAAGGATTTGGAATTGAGGAATTAAAATCAAAAATTAGCGACAATAGCTTTCAACTGACTACCAAATTATAGATTCCAAAAAAAGCAGCTGTGTACTATTGATACTATAATTTAAAAAACTAGCTGTTTTTAAATAATCTTATAAATCGCAATAATTTCCCTATTGACATAAATGGAAAGATAATTATCTTTCCTGTCTTTTAACGAAATCACAAAGTCTCCTGAACCGTTTTGAGGTTTTAAAAAAATACTTTTATTCTCAACGTTAAACGAACATTGAACAGAATCAAACTCCTCTAATCCCTTGATGGTAAAAGCAAAATTCTCTTCATTACTTGACGAAACAATCCCTTTTCCCTCATGCAAAATCTCAAAATTATTTTTGAAATACAGACCAAAATACACCGGTTGCAATGCAAATTCACTCTTAGTCTTTGGCACCAATAACCATTTTGAATCAACAGGATAATGATTTAAGAAAAAACGTTCGGGCTTCGTAAAAAAATAACTATCATTAAAGTAAAACTTAAATAAATTAGTCTTTTGAGAAATAAAACCGGAACCTAATGTGGTGTCTATAAAACGCCAAACGCCGTTTATTTTAACGGCATTCCAAGCATGATTAATTTGAGTTGGAATTTCACCAATTTCAGAAGGATCCGTTTTGATGGTACCAAAAACCGTTTGCACTTCTAGACCTAACCTTGACAATAAGTACTCCGACAAAGCTGCATAACCATGACAAACCGCTTTTTTGGAAGCAACAGTACTGGTGGCCAAATCTACTTTGAATTTCTTTTCCTTTATTTGCCTCTCTTATTCTGTTTTATAAGAAAAGGCAATAATAGGTTTTTTCTCCATATTTTCAGAAAAAGCAACATCGTACGCAATATTCGTTGTAATCCAAGTATAGGCTGCTCTGGCTTTTTCAGCAGGCGTAACAAAATCAGTTTTTAATTTTTCTACCAAAACGGCAACATCGGCAATAGCTGGATAATTTTTTATTTTGGTATCAACAGCTGCAAAATCTTGAGCTACAACTGTATTTAAAAACAGAAGAGCCAAAACAAAGAAAAGAGAATGAGAAAATTTCATTAAATCTAGAAGGTATAATTAAAAATTAGCGACAATTGTTTTCAATTGATTATCAAATTCTGAGTTCGAAATTTGTCCTTTTTCGACATCAAAATTATCATTGAAATTAGGTAAAGAAAATACTCCTTTTATTTCTGTTCCAAAACGGGGAAAAGCTGCTTTGGCAATTTCCAAAACAGAAGCCCCTCCTCTACCTCCGGGCGAAGTCGCCATCAATAGCATCGGTTTTTGTTGAAAAACTTCTTTTTGAATTCGAGTACACCAATCAAAAATATTTTTGAAAGCAGCTGAGTAATTTCCGTTATTCTCCGCCATAGAAACTACCAAAAAATCAGCAGATGCAATTTTATCCAGAAAAGCTTGTGCTAATTTATGCTGTCCAATTTCGGTTTCAATATCCACACTAAAAACTGGCATTTGAAAATCATTCAAGTCCAATACTTCTACTTGAGCATTTTCAAACAAACTTGCGGCGTAGGTCGCTAATTTTTTATTAATCGAATTTTTACTGGGGCTTGCGCCAAAAGCTATGATTTTCATGTATTTTTTTTATAAAAATAGTGAAATTAGGGCAAGAATAGAGGTTGAACCTTACGAATTAACGGCTGTTTGTCATTCCGGAGGAATCTTTCGTTGTAATCGAACAGTTGCAGGAAAACAAACTGGGGCATACTCGGCTTGCGCTAGACGCTTTCAGCGTGAGAAACTGTACTTAAAAACGGGGGTTCACTCGGCTTTCATGAGACGCTTCCAGCGTGCAAAACTTGGCGAGGAAACTACTCTCAAAAAAATAAGCCACAAAAAAACCGTAGAATTGCTTCTACGGTTCCCTCTATTCTCTTTATTCTTTATTCTATTATCTTCTAACTACACGTTGAAACGGAAGTGCATTACATCACCATCTTTTACGATATATTCTTTTCCTTCAACTTTGAATTTACCTGCTTCCTTACATTTGGCTTCCGAACCGTAACTAACGAAATCTTCGTAAGCGATTACTTCTGCACGGATGAATCCTTTTTCGAAATCGGTGTGGATTACTCCTGCAGCTTGTGGTGCAGTAGATCCAATATTGATGGTCCAAGCACGAACTTCTTTTACACCTGCTGTAAAATACGTTTGTTGTTTCAATAATTTGTAAGCTGCACGAATTAAAACAGAAGCTCCAGGCTCTGTTAACCCCATATCTTCAAGAAAAACTTGACGCTCTTCAAAACTTTCTAATTCTGTGATATCCGCTTCGGCACCAACAGAAAGAATAATTACCTCAGCATCTTCGTCTTTTACTAATTCTTTGACTAGATCTACATATTTATTTCCGCTTACAGCTGAGTTTTCATCCACATTACATACATACAAAACTGGTTTTGCTGTAATTAATTGAAAAGCTTCCATCAAAACCTCTTCATCATTGTTTTGAAGAACAATTGTACGTGCAGATTTAGCTTGTAAAAGCGACTCTCTAATTCGGTCAAGAAGTCCTTTTTCTGTTATCGCTTCTTTATTTCCTGTTTTTGCCGCACGATTTACTTTCTCCAAACGTTTTTCAACTGTTTCAAGATCTTTTAATTGTAACTCGATATCAATCGTTTCTTTGTCACGAATTGGGTTTACATTTCCGTCCACGTGAACGATATTGTCATTATCAAAACAACGTAAAACGTGAATAATAGCGTTACATTCTCTAATATTTCCAAGAAATTGATTCCCTAAACCTTCTCCTTTACTTGCTCCTTTTACCAATCCTGCAATATCTACAATATCTACCGTTGCCATTTGCACACGCTCTGGCTTTACCAATTCCTCCAATTTGTTGATACGAGGATCTGGAACGTTTACTACTCCAATGTTTGGTTCGATAGTACAAAAAGGAAAGTTTGCACTTTGTGCTTTGGCATTAGACAAACAATTAAAAAGGGTTGATTTTCCAACATTAGGTAATCCTACAATTCCTGCTTTCATGGTTTTTATATTTTATAATCAGCACTTAGAATAAGTACATATGAAAATTTAGCTTTAAAAGTGTGCAAATATAAGATTTAATAAATGTTTAAGTAGTGATAATTTTGAGTTTAAAATAATATTTCTCTTTTTTTTTATTTTTTTTCAAAAAATATTCCTCTCAAAAAAATTAAATAACATTAATACACTAAAAAGCTTGTTTTAACAACCGTCCAACAAACAAAGTGTTAAAATTTTGTTATATTGCACAACACAAAACCCACTAACATCGATAATATGAAAATAACCTACCTATTCTTTTTAATTCTTAACACCAGTTTTATTTTTTCACAAAAAACAATTTCCGGAATTGTAAAAGATGAAACAGGAAGTGGCATACCAGGTGTAAACATTATTGAAAAAGGAACCAATACAGGAGTTGCCACTGATTTTGATGGTAAATACAAAATCAATGCAAAGGAGGGCGCAACTTTAATTTTCAGTTACATTGGCTACAATACAATTGAAAAACTAGTTAAAGGCACCACTTTAAATGTAACTTTATCATCTGAAGGTGGTGAAATTTTGAATGACATTGTTATTGTAGGTTCTAGGAATTCCAAAAGAACGGTTGTCAATTCAGCAGTACCAATTGATATTATTAATGTAAAAGATATTACAACACAAAGCGGAAAATTAGAAATAAACGAATTACTGCAATATGTAGCTCCTTCCTTTAATGCGAATAAACAATCTGGATCTGATGGATCTGACCACGTTGATCCAGCGTCATTAAGAGGATTAGGACCAGATCAGACTTTAGTATTAATTAATGGAAAAAGAAGACATCAGTCTTCGCTTATCAATCTTTTTGGAACGCGTGGTCGTGGAAATACAGGAACAGATTTGAATGCGATTCCTGCCACTTCTATCAAAAGAATCGAAATTCTGAGAGATGGTGCGGCGGCGCAATACGGATCTGATGCTATTGCCGGAGTTGTAAATATTGTATTGAATGACAATGTTGATGAATTTACTGGATCTGTAACTTACGGTGCTTACAACACCAATGCAAAAGGAGATTTCCCTGCTGGAACCGCTAATACTGACAACTACAGGTTAGACCAAAATGGAAATGGAAATTCATTTGGTAAAAACCAATCTTTTGATGGTGGTTCTGTAAAAGTAGGAGCAAATTACGGAGTTGCCATTGGTGACAAAGGGGGTTTTGCCAATTTCACAACAGAATATATCAACAAAAACAAAACATTAAGACCTGGTTTTGATTTCCGTAAAGGTTTTGGTGAAGCTGCAATTATAGGGTTCAATATGTTTGCTAATATGATGGTTCCCGTCTCTGACAAAACAGAGTTTTATGCATTTGGAGGAAGAAACTTTAGAGATACCGATGCTTATGCTTTTACGAGAAACGATGGTGAGCGTGTAGTTGAATCAATTTACGCTGGTGGTTTTAGCCCACGAATTACATCAAATATTTTAGACAATTCAATAGCTGTAGGGTTTAGAACAGAAACTGCAGGAGGATGGAAAATAGATTTTAGCAATACTAATGGTAAAAACCTATTTCATTATTACGTAAAAGGAACTTTAAATGCTTCATTAGAAAATGCTTCTCCAACCGAATTTGATGCTGGTGGACATAGTTTAACACAAAATACAACCAATTTTGATATTTCAAAAAACTATGAAGATTTTTTCTCAGGATTTAATATTGCTTTTGGGAGTGAATTTAGAACAGAAAAATTTAATATTTTCGCAGGTGAAGAAGGTTCTTATGTAACTTATGATACAAATGGTAAAGTTATCACTGACCCAACTACACAATCTGCTCCAATAATTCCTAATCCAGAATACGACTCTTCAAAGCCTATATCCTCAGATAATCCTGTAACACTAAGTAGACCAGGTGGATCACAAGGATTTCCTGGATACAGCCCATCAAATGCAGTAGACAAAACACGTTCCAATATCTCCTTATATTCTGATTTAGAATTGGATGTTACCAAATCTTTATTAATAAGTGGTGCAGTACGTTTTGAGCATTACAGTGATTTTGGAAGTACATTGAACGGAAAATTAGCTTCACGTCTGAAAGTTTCTGATAAAATAAACCTTAGAGGATCTGTAAGTACTGGATTTAGAGCACCATCATTGGCGCAAGTGTACTACAATCTTCGATTCACTAACTTTAGTTCAGCTGGAGCTTCAGAAGTTTTATTATCTCCAAACAACAGTCCAGTAACTAAAGGTTTTGGAATTCAAAAATTAAACGAAGAAAAAGCATTAAATGCTTCACTAGGATTTACAGCAAACTTTGGTGATTTCACAGCAACGGTTGACGGTTATTATATTAAAGTAAAAGACCGTATTGTATTAACTGGATATTTTGATGCAACAGCTTTGAATATAGGTGTTGATGCTGCACAGTTTTTCGTAAATGGTGTGGATACCAAAACTAAAGGTTTGGATATGGTTTTTTCTTGGAAAAAGAATTTTGGAGACCAAACAGTTAGCGCAACCTTAGTAGGGAATATTAATGATATGAAAATAGACAAGGTAAAGAACGGTTCGTTAGACAAAGAAATTTTCTTTGGAGAAAGAGAAAAAGCGTTCCTTTTGGCATCTGCTCCAAACAGTAAATTTGGCCTAAACTTAAACTACAACAAAAAATGGTTTAATGCAGGATTGGCATTTACACGTTTCAGCGAAGTTAAATTAATTGATTATCAAGCAAATGAAGACACTGCTGACTATGCTAGTTTTGATGATAAAATTAATAAGGCTACTGACCTTTATACTGCAAAAATAACAACTGATTTGACTTTAGGATTTAAACTTTCTAAAGCAACAAAGTTGAGCATTGGCGCTAACAACTTAATGAATATCTACCCTGACCAACAAGATGACTGGGTTGAAGGTGGTGGTTATTATGATGCTGTACAAATGGGATTTGGAGGAGCTTACTACTATGCTAGATTAGGGTTTAACTTCTAAGAAAAATCATTTCATAAAAAAATCCTGAGTTTTATAAACTCAGGATTTTTTTTTTGTACTAACGGTACTATTACTTTTTTATAAATTTACTAGTAAAATATTTTCCAACTGAAATAAGGTATATTCCTGAATCTAAACTAGAGACATCTATTATTTCTTTTTCATTATTAGCTTTATAACTACTTAACAATTCTCCTATTATCGTATAAATTTTAACACTATCTCCTATTGTTAGCTTTTCTAACTTCAAAAAATCTGAAGTAGGATTTGGATAAACAATTACTTTTTCAGGAGTAATTAGATTCCCAAATTTATCCACTGAAAGTAATATCCCAGTATTCAGCAAAACAATGGAAGAATAGGCTGCCAGAGTTATATCCGATGAAAAAGAAACATTCTTCGCATCTTTATAAATCACATTCCCCAAGCTAACAACTATAGGTGTATCTGTAGCATTCACTTCAAATCGGATAAAAGCTTCTGGATTTGTGCCAATACTAAATTTCAAGGGAGCAGTTAATCCATTAGGTTCGTAATTAGAATATGTTGACTTAAAAGCAGGCAAGAGATATTCTTTGCTTGTTCCACCTTCTTTAGTTGAAATCTCTTTTCCCCCAGTATAAGGCTGACAATAGTAATTAAAATCTAGGATTCCCAAATAAGTTCCAAAATCGGCACTCGTTATTTGATTGCTAAATGAAGCGCAATATTGTGTACTTTGTTTTGTGAAAAGAATATTTCTTAAAACAGTATTATCATTTGCTCTCGCAACAGCACCGCCAGGACCAAAACTATTATTGTAAGTTGAAGACACTATAGCATTACCGCAATTAAAAACGGTATTATCAGTTATTGTATTTGTTCCAGATAGGTTTGTCATAATTCCCCATGCTCCCACATTGTAAACCGTATTTTGACTGATTACATGATTATTTGTATTATTATCAACATAAATCCCTGCCGTTTTAGGAGTTGCTCCGACAGGATTTCCTTTGAAGGCGCCAGGGGCATCATGAACAATATTCTTTAAAATTAGATTATTAGCATTTTGATTATTAACCGTATAAATACCACCACCATCATCCTTTACAGCGCAATAATTTGCCACTTCGTTATACTGAACCGTTGTATTACCCCCCGCAAAATTGATTCCGTGGTACCCGATGCCGTCTAATTTATTTTTCTCTATAATATTAACATTGCCAGTTCCATTACTTATAATCCTTACACCTGTATAAGGAATATAACTAATCGCTCCCATTCCTGCACGCATTCCAATATTAGTTATGGTGTTATTACTAAAAGTAAGCCCACTACAGCCTTCCCATCGTACCCCAACACTATTGCTATCATTAATGGTATTATGAGTAAAAGTAACATCCGTTAATGTAAAACCCAAAGTCACATATTCATTTCCATTATTAAAAACACAGCCATCAATAATTACATTGGAAATACTACTTATATTCATCACGTTTTTAATACCATTATCAAATTGTAAATTCCTTATTTCAATATACTTACTGCTATTCTTTATTTCTATAGCATAAGAAACAGAAGGGATTTCCACACTCAACGTATTGGGATCAAAAGTACTATATAAATAAAGAGTCGAGTTAGTTGTATCATGTGCCCATTCCCCTTCTTGATCCAAAGCATTGACATGGTTTTGAAAAAAGTACCCAAAATTGTCTCGTATTATATTTTCACTAGTACTTGTTGGACTTGACTGAGTAAAAATAACGGTACTAGCACTATGCGAACTAATTGTTTCTGATTTCATTAAATCATTTAATGTTCGAATCGTAATTTCACCACCTTTAAAATAATCTATTGGATAAGGCAAACTCGAGTTTTCCGAAATAGAAAGATTATCACTAGTATGAGATTTGATAACTCTAAAACCACCATCAGTAGTGTTGTAGTTTGGTTCTCTCCCAATTTGTTGTGCAGTATTATTGAGATACAAAGAAGCCAGTCGTTTACCACCTACTAACCCTAAGGTTGTTTTCCAAACATTACTACTCACTAATGTCCAATTTCCAATAGTTGCGGAAGCTCTAATGACTGGTTTGCTCCCAGTACCATAAGATTTATAAATAATAGGATTACTTGAGGTTCCTGTTTTACCACTAATCGTTAAATTACCATTAAAAACACTGCCCGATTCAAAATTAATTATACTTCCAGCTGTAAAACTCTGACTATTAACTTTTGCTAATGTTTTCCAAGCGGTTCCCGATGACGTTCCATTATTAGCGTCATTTCCCGTTGCGCTCACATAATAATTGGTTTGCGAAAAAACGGAACAATGCATAATTAATAATATCACTAATAGATTAAGCTGTTTTAAAAGAGTGTAGTTTTTTTTCATCTTGTTTGGATATGAATCTTTTATATTGATACTAAAACAGTTAGCGTTAGTACAAACAAATGTATGAAACCAACAATACTTCCGTTATAACAGATGGTTTTAAAAATAACTTTATTGGTTTATTTAATCACTCTTTTGAAGTTTTATTAAAACAGCAAGATGATTTAAAACCAGACAAGTTGGATTAAAAAAAAATATAGATCCGAATATTAGTTATATAAAAAAATACCGAATTTTAAAATATAACAAAAAAAAACCTGAGTTATCACTCAGGTTCTTAGTATCAAAAAGTATTTTTTATTCCTATTCGTTGTGTAGGAATGCTTTTCTACTCAACAATGTTTCTTCGTCTTCCACGTGATTATCATCAGGAATACAACAGTCAACAGGACATACAGCAGCACATTGAGGTTCATCATGAAATCCTTTACACTCTGTACATTTTCCTGGAACAATATAATATACTTCGTCAGAAACTGGAGTTTGAGCATCTTCTGCATCAACCTCTGTACCGTCAGCAAGGATTACTTTTCCAGTTAATTTTGTACCATCTTTATATCTCCAATCGTCAGCACCTTCGTAAATTGCTGTATTTGGACATTCTGGTTCACATGCACCACAGTTGATACATTCGTCTGTTATGATAATTGCCATTTTGTTCTTTAATTTATGTTTTTCTAAGTTAAATGTTTTAGGCCAAAAAACATTTGACACAAGACTTTTGACTTTCGACTTATTAAATCTTACTTTTGTGCAAAATTACAATCAAAACATTTCATAAACAAACATTATGACATTAGAAAACAAAAAAAATGCTTTTATTGAACTAGGGAAATTCCTGAGTCAATTTTCTGAAGGCGAAAATACGCAAAAAGAAGGCGTTTTGGGCAATGACGTTTTTTATGAGTCATTTATTGATTTGATTCAGCTTACTCAATCACATAATGGCTGGTATACTCCTGAACACGTTTATTTTGCGTTGCAATCCTGGGCAGAAGCGTTGACTAAAGAGAACCTAGATACTTGGTTAAATTCTTATGATTTCACCGACGTCACTCCAAAAAAAGTCGCTTTGATTCTTGCTGGAAACATTCCGTTGGTTGGATTTCATGATTTTTTGTCCGTTTTGATTTCCGGACACGAAGCTTTAATCAAATTATCATCAAACGACCAACATTTATTGCCTTTTTTGGCAAAATACTTGATCCATATCGAACCAGAGCTTGCTAGCAAAATTACTTTTACCGAAGGGAGATTAGAAAATTTTGATACTGTAATTGCCACAGGAAGCAATAACACCGCTCGTTATTTTGAATATTATTTCAAAGACAAACCATCTATCATTCGTAAAAGCAGAAATTCTGTGGCAGTTTTAAATGGAAAAGAAACGAAGGAGCAATTGGAAGCATTGGGAGAAGATATCTTTAGGTATTTTGGACTTGGATGTCGCAACGTTTCTAAGCTTTTTGTACCAAAAGGATATGTATTTGACCCCTTTTTTGAAGGCATGTTTAAGTACCAAGATGTGGTTCATTATGAAAAGTACGCTAACAATTACGATTACAACAAAGCGGTTTTCTTGATGAGTAATTTTAAATTATTAGACAACGGATTTTTAACGATCAAAGAGGACAAGAGTCACGCCTCGCCGATTTCAAGTGTGTTTTATGAATTTTATGAGACCCTAGCCGATTTAGAAAAAAAACTCGAAACCGAAGAAGAAAACATCCAATGTATCGTAAGTAATAATTTGATAAAAAACAGCATCCCATTTGGACAAACACAACAACCAAAATTATGGGATTATGCAGATAATATCGATACTATATCGTTTTTGTTAATAACATAAGGAAAAATTTAATAATTATTATGAATAATTTAATGATTATTCAACTCCTATTACCGAAATTTGCATTTTAATTTTTTGGACATAAACTACACCATGAAAAAACACAACTACAGCGCAGGACCATCAATTTTACCACAAGAAGTTTTTGAAAAATCAGCTCAAGCTATATTAGATTTCAATAATTCAGGATTGTCGATTTTAGAAATTTCGCACCGAAGTAAAGATTTCGTAGCTGTAATGGACGAAGCACGTACCTTAGCATTAGAATTGCTAGACCTTACAGGTAAAGGGTATCAAGCTCTTTTTCTTGCTGGTGGAGCTAGTACGGAATTCTTGAGAACTCCATACAACTTGATGAAAGAAAACGGAAAAGCCGCTTATCTTGATTCAGGAACTTGGGCAACTGCAGCAATTAAAGAAGCTAAATTTTTTGGAGAAACAGTTATTGTAGCCTCTTCAAAAGATGACAATTACAATAATGTACCTAAAGGATATGAAATTCCTGCTGATGCAGATTATTTCCACTGTACATCAAACAATACCATTTTTGGTACTCAAATGAAGTCATTCCCACAAACCAACGTACCAGTTGTTTGCGATATGAGTTCGGATATATTTTCAAGAGTAATCGATTTTACTCAATTTGATATCATTTATGCTGGTGCTCAAAAAAATATGGGACCTGCTGGAGCTACTTTGGTAGTTATCAAAGAAGAGATTCTTGGTAAAAACGGAAGAAACATTCCTAGTATCTTAGATTACACAAAACATATCAAAGCTGAGAGTATGTTTAACACACCTCCTGTTTTTCCTGTTTACGTTTCTTTATTGACTATGAAATGGATTAAAGAAAAAGGTGGCGTTGCAGCTGTTGAGAAATTAAACAATGCAAAAGCAGCCTTACTTTACGGAGAAATCGACAGAAACCCATTGTTCAAAGGAGCAGCAGTTACTGAAGACCGTTCCAACATGAATGCTACTTTCTTATTGAACAACCCAGAGCACACTGAAACATTTGATAAAATGTGGAAAGAAGCTGGGATTTCTGGAATTCCAGGACACCGTTCAGTAGGTGGTTACAGAGCTTCAATTTACAACGCAATGCCAATTGAAAGCGTTCAAGTTTTGGTTGATGTGATGCAAGCTTTGGAGGCTAAAGTTTAATCCTTCTAATTCCTAGAAATTAGGAAAGTTGAAATAAATTAAAAACACTCCCAGGATTCTAGCCCCGATAGCAGTGAAAATCCTTTTTATTTTTTCTTTTAAAAATAAAAAGATTGAAACGGATAGCGGGAAATAGCTCCTAATAACTATAATTAATATGAGATTACGATTATTTCGTAACTCGCAATGAAATAAAAATGAAAGTATTAGCAAACGATGGGATTTCAAAAAGTGGAATCTTAGCTTTAGAAAAAGGTGGATTTGAAGTAATCACTGCAAAAGTAGCGCAAGAACAAGTGGCTAACTATATCAACGAAAACAACGTAAGCGTTATTTTGGTTCGTAGTGCAACTAAAGTTCGTAAAGACATTATTGATGCTTGTCCTGGAATCAAAATCATCGGTCGTGGTGGTGTTGGTATGGATAACATTGATGTTGAATACGCTAAAAGCAAAGGAATCAACGTAATCAATACACCAGCTTCTTCATCTGAATCTGTTGCTGAATTGGTATTTGGTCACTTGTTTTCGGGTGTTCGTTTCTTGCATGATTCAAACAGAAATATGCCATTAGAAGGAGACACTAAATTCAATGACTTGAAGAAAGCATATGCTGATGGAGTTGAATTAAGAGGTAAAACTTTGGGTGTTGTAGGTATTGGTCGTATTGGTCAAGCTACTGCTAAAATGGCTCTTGGTCTGGGTATGAAAGTGATCGCTGCAGATAGCTTTATCCCTCAAGTTGATGTGAAAGTTGAATTCTTTGACGGACAATCTATTACTACTACTATCGTTTCTCAATCTTTGGAATCTTTGTTCCAAGAGGCTGACTTTATCACGTTACACGTTCCTGCTCAAGATGGTTACATTGTTTCTGAAAAAGAATTTGCTACAATGAAAGACGGTGTAGGTATAGTAAACTGTGCTCGTGGTGGTGTAATCAACGAAGTAGATTTAGTTAACGCTTTAGATAGTGGAAAAGTTTCTTTCGCAGGTTTAGACGTTTTCGAAAACGAACCAACTCCAGCTACACAACTATTGATGCATGCAAAAATCTCTTTGACTCCACACATTGGAGCTGCAACAGGAGAAGCACAAGATAGAATTGGAACTGAATTAGCTTCACAAATCATTAGCCTATTAAGCTAAGATTTAAAGTTTTTATTATACAAAAAGGACTCATTACTAATTGTTAATGAGTCCTTTTTTCATTAAATTTGGTAAACTAATCTCATAAATAAAACTCCATGTTAGAACAATTAGCACAATTAGCGCAACAATTTGGTACTGATGCTGTAATAAAAAATGACAGTATACCAAATGAAAAAAATGAGGCCGTACTAAAGGAAACTAGCAATTCCATCTTTTCAAGTTTACAAAAAATTGCGAGTAAAGGTGATTTATCACAAATAGTGGGTTTATTACAAGGTAAAGACATCGATAAAAACAATCCATCGGTACAAGAAATCACAACTGAAGTATCTAATTCTTTAACCCAGAAACTTGGATTAAGCAGTGAAGCCGCTACTGGAGCTGCTAAAGGAATGATACCACAAGTACTGAATGCATTAATCGAAAAAGCAAACGATCCTAAAGACAACAGCTTAAACATTTCAGATATTCTTAATTCTATAACTGGTAATGGAAGTGCAGAACAAGCTGGAATAATGGAAGCAATTGATACTTATGGAGTACATTTTGGATTGGATCAAAATGCAGATGGAAAAGTAGATCTAGAGGACGCAATTGAACTTACTAAAAAAGGAGGCATAGCGGGTATGTTTGGGAAACTTTTTGGAAAATAACGGTAAACCTATTAAATATACAAAGCCATTTATCTAAAACATAAATGGCTTTTTTATTTTAGAACAATTAGAAATCAATAATTTAATTTGTAAATTTAGTGTTCATATTTCCAACATGAAAAAAAGCATTTACATATTAGTGATTATTATTGGAATTGTAGTTAGCTGTAACTCTTCAAAAACCGTAGCGTCAAAAGAGAAAAATTATAATCCAGTTGCAAGCGATACTATAAGAATAGCTAATAAAGAATTAGAATACGAAGTGATCATTATTGACAATGGATATAGCACCTGGCTTAACAGCAGGTCACTTCCACGTGATTATCATTCGCAAAGTTTTTTGGAAAACAAAAACCTATTGTACATAAACGAATGGAACAACCGTGTTTTACAACCACAACGTTATAATCCTAATTTATATGAAATGAGCATCAATTATGACCCAATGATTAATTATGGTTACGAAGTAAATTACCTCATTTATAACTACATGATTTATTTTCAAAATACCTACAAACAAAAACTTTATGGTAATGTACCTCTAAGATAATGTTCTTATATTTGTAATCATTACAAATTAAATGAAGAAACTAAAAGAACGTTGGGGAATTACTTCTAATTATCAACTCATAATTATTATACTAGTATTTGCTATAAATGGTTCCTTATCAGCCAAAATATCTGCTTTCGTTTTAGAAGAGTTAGGAATGACGAAGGAAAACACAAATATCTTTCTATACTACATAATATTATTAGTTATAGTACTTCCATTGTATCCATTTATGCTGCTATTTTTTGGATGGCTTTTTGGACAATCTAAATTTTTTACCCCATTTGGTAAAAAGATGATTAAAAGCATGAAAATGGGTTTTTTATTGCCCAAGTCAAAAAGCTAGAGTTTTACCTTTTCCCTTTTTTTACAAAATAAGTGTACAACCACATTAAGGTGAATGAAGGAATAAAATCTGTTATGGGAAAGATTTCTTCTAAAAATGAAACTACCCCTGCTACTTTCCCCATTTTACCTTTGTACATCCAAACCATAATCATTCCAGATATTGGAGCCCATACTACATCACCAAATTCTCCAATAAATGGAATTGTAAATGACATCATTCCAATTACATCAAATAGAATTCCTAAAATTAGATCTCTAATTTTATTATCAACTGGAGAAATCTGTACTTGTTCTTCCATAATTACTTTTTTTAATCACACCCAAATTAAACTAAATTAGACTTTGAATTTAATAGGACCTATTTTGTCAAATCGAGTGCAGTCGAGATTTATCATTACCCATAAACAAGGTTTCAACTGTGCTCAGCTTACATTATTTACAATTTTACCCCAGAAGATTCAAAACACAAATAGTGTTATTATTTTAATATATCGGAATAAATCTTCTTGAATTTTTCAAGTTTTGGTGTAATTACAAAAGAACAATATCCCTGTTCTTTATTACCACTATAATAGTTATGATGGTAATTCTCAGCAACATAATAAGTCGTCGCTTCAGTTATTTTTGTCACTATTGGATCCGGAAAGGCCTGCTCTTGCGTAAGGAATTCAATGTATGCTCCCGCTAATTGTTTTTGCTGATTGTTAGTATAGAAAATCTCACTTCTATATTGTGTCCCTCTATCATTTCCTTGACGATTTAAAGTTGTGGGATCATGCGTAGCAAAAAAAACTTCTAAAAGCAGCTCGTAACTAATTTCAGCAGGATTGAATTCGATTTTAACCGCTTCTGCATGACCTGTAGTACCTGTGCAAACTGCTTCGTAGGTAGGATTTACCACTTCTCCCCCAATATAACCTGGAGCAATAGATTGTACACCTTTAAGTTCTGTAAAAAAAGCTTCTGTACACCAAAAGCATCCTCCTCCAAATATTGCAACTTCATTTTCTATTGATTGATTCATGCTTCTTTTTTAATATGTATTTATAATAATTGTTCTTAAGCTGTAACTCATAACGATGAATTACTATTCTCTCAAATTTAGGTTATTATGTGGATTTAAAAGATTGTTTTTAACTAAAATTTATCTTTCTTAATAGCAAAAGAATATGAATTTGAGCAAAATCTTTGTTTCTTTGCTAAAATTGGTTCAAATGATTCAAGCAAAAAATCTACATAAATATTACGATCAACTTCATGTTCTCAAAGGAGTAGATTTGCACATACAAAAAGGTGAAATAGTTTCCATTGTAGGCGCTTCAGGAGCTGGAAAAACAACACTGTTGCAAATATTAGGCACTTTGGATAAACCCGAAAAAGATAGTAATATCGAGCTAAAAATCAACGGTGACGACATTTTAACTCTTAACGATAAAAAATTATCTCAATTCCGTAACTTGAATTTGGGTTTTATATTTCAGTTTCATCAGTTGCTACCTGAGTTTACCGCTTTGGAAAATGTATGTATCCCAGCCTTTATTGCAAACAAGTCAAAAAAAGAAACGGAAACGGAAGCGAAAAGACTATTGGAATACCTAGGTCTTTCGCACCGAATCAATCACAAACCTAACGAACTATCGGGTGGAGAGCAGCAACGTGTAGCAGTAGCGAGAGCTTTGATTAATAAACCTGCCATTATTTTTGCAGATGAACCTTCAGGGAATCTCGATACTGTTTCAGCAGAAAATTTACACCAATTATTTTTCAAGCTAAGAGATGAATTTGGACAAACTTTTGTCATCGTTACTCATAATGAAGAACTGGCTAATATGGCTGATAGAAAGTTAGTGATGATGGATGGTCAAATAATTAACTAAAATGATTCTGATCCTAATTAGTTGGATTTATATTATATTTTCCACCATAAATCTTGGTGTGCTATTAAATAAAGTAACTCAACTGAAAAATACAAATTTTGTTATTTGTTCACTACTAGGATTATTTACAACTACAATTTTAGCTAGTTTTTGGGCTATTTTTGGAAGAATAAATATTGAATTTCACTTGTTTTTACTAGTCCTCAATGGCATTTTATTTTTAAAATTAAAAAGTGAAGTTCTTGTTATTTACAAATTATTTTTTAGACAATTAAAATCACTTAGTCGTTCTTTAAAAATAATACTAACAATCATATCCTTTTTAATTTTAGCACAATGCGCTGCTGTACCGTATATCATAGACAACGAATCTTACTACATCCAAACCATCAAATGGATCAATAATTATGGGTTTGTAAAAGGCTTGGCTAACTTACATCTTTCATTAGCACAAACTAGTGGTTGGCACATTACACAAAGTGCTTACAATTTTTCTTTTATTTATAAAAACTTCAATGACTTAAGCGGATTTTGCCTTCTGTTAGGGAATATTTTTGCCATTTCTCATCTCAATTCGTTTTTTAAAACCAAAGAAAAAAATGCCCTAATTATAGGTTTATTACCTTTGTCTAATGTTTTTTTATTCCCATTTATTAGCAGTCCTTCAACGGATTTACCAGTTTACATTTTGTCTTTTATAATTTTTTATTTATTTATAAAAGACTACAACAACATTTCTATAGAAACATTTAATCTGATAGCAATATTTGTCTTCTTTATTGTTTATATAAAAGTAACCTTCATTGCGATAACTTTAATTTTATTATTTCTGTTTTTCAAACATCGCACACTAAAAATAACAACATCAATCATCATCGGCTCTCTAGTAGTATTGCTTTTTCTGACAAAGAATACCTTGATTAGCGGCTACCCTTTATTTCCAATTACTACAAACCCATTTTCTTTTGATTTTCAAATCCCAGAGTCAATTGCTCATTTTTATTATGACGAAAACAGAAGAGATTCTTTCGCCATAACCAAGATTCAATTTGAACAAATGAGTCCATTCGGAATTTTCAAAATCTGGCTTTGCAGGCCTTTTTTAGATGGTATAATAAATAAATTAATCATAGTTTTAATCATTATTATGCCCTTTTTTATAAAACTGTTTTTTAATAAAAAATATTTTTGGAGTTTGTATACTGTGTTTTTATTTCATGTCACATTGTTACTATTGTCCTCACCACAATATCGGTTTTTCATGAATTTCGTATTATTATTTTTATTGATGATTATCTCTTTGATTTTAAATAATGAAAAAAAAATCATCACCACTCTTTACTTGTCAGTATTAATTGTCGCTATAACTCTATTTATACCGATTAATTTAAGTGTTTTAACAAAAAATACAAATTTGACAAATAATAGTATTTTTAATATCGATGAAATTTTTCATCCTCATAAAAACTCTAAGTTTGACATTAAATATAAGACTATTAAAAACGGTAATTTAGAGTTCAACTCCCCCGTAAACAATTCTTTTTTTTGGGAAACAGGAGATGGGAGAATACCTTGTGTTAGTCAAAACCAAATAGAGTATTTTGAAAAATATTACAAAATAGCACCTCAAATGAGAACAATAAATTTAAAAGATGGCTTTTACGCTAAATCACTATAAATGAATAAAACTGAACTCAAAGACTTCCTAGACGAAAAAGTTATTCAATACAATACCCTAGATTTTATTGAAACTGATCCTGTACAAATTCCGCATATATTTACCCAGAAAGAGGACATTGAAATTGCTGGCTTTTTGAGTGCAACAATTGCTTGGGGTAATCGCACCATGATTATTAAGAATAGTCATCGCATGATGGATATGATGGGAAATACTCCTTATGATTTTGTGATGTCACATACCGAAGATGACTTGGAACGATTAGAATCTTTTGTTCACAGAACTTTCAATAGTTATGATTTTTCTTTTTTCATTCAAAGTCTTCGAAATATCTACAGTAATCATAATGGACTAGAAGCCGTTTTTGCTAGAAACCAAGAACCGCATTCGATGCAAAAAAGCATATCTGAATTCAAAAAAACTTTCTTTGAAATCCCACATTTAAGCAGAACTCAAAAACACATTTCAGACCCTTTGAACGGTTCGGCGGCAAAACGAATCAATATGTACCTACGCTGGATGTGTCGTCAAGACAATAAGGGAGTGGATTTAGGCATCTGGAAAACCATCTCAATGGCAGCACTTTCATGTCCTCTAGATGTACATTCTGGTAATGTTGCTAGAAAACTAGGCTTACTAACCCGAAAACAAAATGACGCCAAGGCACTAAAGGAACTCGATTCACAACTTCGAGAATTAGATCCTATTGATCCTTCCAAATATGATTTTGCCCTATTTGGACTAGGAGTATTTGAAGGATTTTAACCTTATTCTTCTTCTCTTTTCTAAACTTACTGTTTTTATTAAGGATATTCTTTAAAAAACCTCGAAATTTAATTTTTATTAATCCATTGAGGTTTCTTAGTAAATCTATAATTTTATTTCAAGAACAAAACTGTAGTATTTATACCCAATAACGCATAATAGATGTACTTAATCGGTGTTTTTATACGTTTTATCGATTAAAACAAAAATATTGTAGTATATTTGATATGCCCAAACATTCCAAATCTTAACTTAATAACTTAACCTATAATGAATATCTCAAAAAAAATTGTTTTAGCTGAAGACAACTCGATTCTTTCATTATTGCTAAAATTCAAATTAGAAAAGGAAGGTTATCATCTTTTAATTGCAGGTAATGGTAAAGAGGCTATTAACCTAATTGAAGAGCATAACCCTGATATGATTCTAACGGATATCATGATGCCTTTTGTAAGCGGTCTAGAAGTAATAAGTCATGTAAGGAACAAGCTGGCATTACTAACGCCAATTGTTGTTTTCTCCTCTGCTGGTCAAGAAGAGATGGTTTTGAATGCCTTTAATTTAGGTGCAACCGATTTCATGAGCAAGCCGTTCAGTCCCAACGAACTAATTATCAGAACCAAAAGATTGCTTCGTTAATCTTTAAATTCTATTATTTATGGTAAACTTATCTCAAAATTTTATTGAATACATCAAACATGCTCCTACAATTATCCAATTGTCATGGATTTTGAGTGCTGGTTTCTTTTTAACAATCATACTATTAGTATCTTATTTAAAATATTTAAGAGCTCGATTGAGAAGTAAGGAACGAATTCAAGCTACCTACAGAAAAAAATACGAATCTGATCTTATTGAATATTTATATGCTGGAAATGAGGAGGAAGAAATCAGTAATGAACAGCAAAAAATCATAAACTATTTAAAAAAATGTGCTGCAAGCGGTCTGAAAAGAAAGATAATCATCAACACTTTATTGAAATTAAGAAATGAAATTTCAGGGGAAACAGCTGAGGCTATTCAACAATTATATTATAAGACTGGATTTATTAACCAAGCTTCTTCTAAATTAAAAGAAAAAAAATGGGATGTAATTGCAAGAGCGATAAAAGAGTTAACACAATTTGAAATTAAAGAAGTTCATGATGAAATAATTGCACACATCAATCATCCTAAAAAAGAAGTTCGTAGAGAGATCCAATTTTATCTCGTTAAATTATTTTCATTTGATGGACTGGAGTTTTTAAATGTTTTAAAAACGCAACTCTCTGAGTGGGATCAAATTCAATTATTAGAAATCCTTCAAAAAACCGAGAATCACAAGCTTCCAGACATTACACACTGGTTACAATCCTCAAATCACTCTGTTATTTCTTTTGCTTTAAAATTGGCTAAAATTTACAATCAGTTTGAGGCCAAAGATGAAATTTTAAAATTATTAAATCATCCTAATCAAGAAATAAGAATTCAAACTATTGAAATTGTTGCTCATTTAGGAATTTTTGAGGCAATTGAATTGTTGAAAGACCAAATTGAAGAAAGAACTATTGAAGAACAAATAGCTTTCTTTACCATAGATGAAGGAATCCTTATTACAGTTGACGAATCATTTATAATGCAATATACTACTCATGAAAATTTTGAGATTAGAAATGCTGCCAAAAATATTATTAAAATAATAGATATTAATGATGCTAATACCATTAATATGGATAGAGTTATCAAAGAAAACTTAGAAGATACAAGTCTAATTAAAGCCAGTTAGTTATGATTACAAATATACCTGATATAATAACTACCATTTTAGAATTAATTTTTTATGGTTTTGCTTTTTCAGCCATACTATCCTATATCATATTAGCTATAATTTCAGGTTTTGAAACGGTTAATTATATGAAAAAAAACAGCTTTGTAAATTACAAAGAAATTTTGTCATCATCTATTTCACCTTCTATTTCAATCATAGCACCAGCCTATAACGAAACCTTAAACGTTGTTGAAAATGTTAGATCCCTGTTGTCAAGTCACTATGTGAATTATGATGTCATTATTGTAAATGACGGAAGTAAAGATGATAGTCTTGAAAAATTAATAAAAGCCTACGATCTAGTCAAAGTAGATTATTTAATCAATGAACAAATACCAACAAAACCTTTACGCGAAGGGATTTTCAAGTCAACCAATCCTGCTTTTGAAAAATTAATCGTTGTTGATAAAGAAAATGGAGGAAAAGCAGATGCATTAAATACAGGTCTAAATATCAGTACAAATAAATATGTAGCTTGTATTGATGTCGATTGTTTACTAATGGAGGATGCTTTACAAAAAATGATAAAACCATTTCTAGAGTCTACTGACCACAAGGTTATTGCAGCAGGTGGAGTAATTAGAATTGCTAATTCTTGTGTAATAAAAGACGGAAAACTTCTTGATGTAAATATGCCGAAAAATGACTTGGTAAGAGGTCAGATATTAGAATACCTAAGAGCCTTTTTATTAGGAAGAATGGCTTGGAGTAAATTGAATGGTTTACTAGTAATTTCAGGCGCTTTTGGAATGTTTGACAAGAAAACAGCTATTGATGTTGGAGGTTATGACACCAATACTGTTGGAGAAGATATGGAAATTATCGTCAGAATGAGACGACGTATGGAGGAACAAAAAATAAAATATAAAGTAGCCTATATCCCCGATCCTCTTTGTTGGACCGAAGCTCCCGATACTTATAAAATTTTTATTTCTCAAAGAAATAGATGGACTCGTGGAACGATTGAAACCTTGAAGAAACACAAAAAAATAGGATTTAACTCTGATTACAATTCATTAGGAACGATTAGTTATCCCTATTGGTTAATTTTTGAAAGGATTGCACCTATTATCGAAGTAATTGGACTGTTTTATTTTCTGTTTCTTATTGCAATGCAAAGTGTAAAATGGGATTATGCTATTGCTTTTATTATTGTTGCCTATTTATTTACTGTTTTTTTCTCAATTGTGACCATCATAACCGAAGAGCACACCTATCATCAATATAAAAAAAAAGGAATTGGTTACCAACTAGTTAAAACGGCTTTCTTAGAACCTTTTATCAATCATCCTTTTGTTTTATACGCCGCTATCAAAGGAAACTTTGATTATTATTTTAACAAAAAAATAAAATGGGGTGAAATGACCAGAAAAGGAATGACAAATAACTAAATTGGCAAAAAATATAATTTTAAAAGCATGAAAATAAAGGAACAACTAAGAACTAGTTCATCTTATCTATACTTAAGCCTTTCATTAATTCTTACCTTCTGGCTCATTAGTCTTTTTGAAATTTTTTCAAAAATGGCTAACGGAATCGAACTTTCAAATATTATTACAGCTTTTTCTTTTAAATTGCTCAATGATTTCTGGACAGTTTTAATCATCAGTGCCTTAATTTACCCTTTGTTCCTACTATTAGGGTATATAAAAAAACCTTGGGACATTGTTAGTATCAAAGTGATATTTGGTTTGATTATTATTGGACAATTTGCATTGACTAAATATCATTTGACTACACTTGTTAATCTTGGAGCTGACTTTTTAGGCTATTCTATTGATGATATGTTCACAACGGTAACTGCATCTGAATCGCTATCCATACTTTATTTTGTTCCATTTATTCTGTTTCCATTGCTATATCTGGTAATTAATAAATACACTTCAAAATACGTTTTAACCAAAACGGCTTACATAGCTTTGGGTAGTTTAGTACTACTGACGTTAGGTTTAAAAATTTTTATTTCTGATTTTTCTGATTCAAAAAATCAAAATAAACTTGCTTTTTTCACGTCTGACATTATCAGGTATCAAACAGATAAAAATGAGTTTGACGCAGATAAATTATTTTACAAAAAAGAATATCCATTAGTACAACCCTTTGATGCTACTCCCGATGTATTATCCCCTTTTTTTCAAATCAATGAAGAAAAACCTAATATCGTTATGATTATCGTAGAAGGTTTAGGAACCGAATTTATTGGTAAAAATGCTTACAGAGGTTTTACTCCTTACTTAGACTCTTTGGTTCCAAAATCACTTTATTGGGAAAATTTCGTGAGTAATGCTGGCCGTACATTTGGTGCTTTGCCATCTATCTTAGGTTCTTTACCTTATGGAGAGAAAGGTTTTTTAGAAATGAATCCATTGCCCTCTAATATTTCTTTAGTAAGTATTTTAAAAGCCAATGAGTACAACACTTCTTTTTATTGTGGTGATGAATCTAGCTTTGACCGAAAAATCAATTTTCTTGAATACAACGGCATCGACAATGTTATTGATATTAATAAATTTGGTCCTGGTTACGAAAAAACCAAAGCCAATTCAGGGGGCTTTACTTGGGGGTATCCTGATGAAGAAATTTTCAAAAAAATGCTTTCTGAATTGGACGAAAAAAAATCACCACGATTGGACATTATTATGACCTTGACCAATCACGAACCTTTTGATTTCCCTGCCAAAAAGGAATATCTTAAAAAAGTGGATAGCATCCTCAATACCAATAAAACATTACAAGTATCCAAATCAGAAGTGGAAACCTATAAAGATATTTTTGCGTGTTTGTTATATACTGATCATTCAATTAAAAAATTCATGAATGATTATGCCAAAAGACCTGAATATAAAAACACCATTTTCGTTATCACGGGTGACCACCGCTTGATTCCAATTGCTCAAAAAGACAAGTTATGCCGTTTTCATGTCCCATTGTACCTATACAGTCCTTTGTTGAAAAAACCACAAACGTTTAAATCAGTTTCTTCTCATTGGGATATTACACCAAGTTTAATTTCATTTTTAATGAACAATTATAAAATGAATAAAATGGAACAAACAGCATGGATGAGTACAGGTTTGGATACGGTTCAAAAGTTTCGCAACATTCACAAAATTCCTATTATGCAAAATAAAGGAAGCATCAACGAAATGATTTACAAAGACTATCTCTATTCAGACGGAAATTTATTCCAAATTGATGAAGATTTTGAAATCACCAAAGTGAACGATAGCGAAATGCTAAAAACCATTAAAGACAGCTTGAAGGAAGCCAAAAAACTCAATGCGTATTTGACACAAAAAAACAAAATAATTCCCAATTCAATCAATATTTACACCAAACCCGCTTTTCAATTTTCAAAGGAGGATTTAGCAACTATTAAACAATTAACCAAAGGATTAACGTATGATCAAACGTTCTTTCTTGCTAGAGATTTTGCTTTCAATAAAGAAAGAGACAAAGCCCGATTATTATGCAATTACATCTTGAATGAATTCCCTAATTATGCTGATGTAAGAACTCTAAAAGGACGCACATTGGCCTGGGACAAACAATACCCTAAAGCCGAAAAAGAACTTTTAGAAGTTATTAAAAGAACCCCATATTATAATGATAGTTATCTGGCTTTAATGGACATGTATTGGTGGTCTAATGAGGACACAAAAGGTATTTCAATAGCTAAACAAGGTTTAAAAAATAAAGTCGAAAACCCTGAACTGGGAGCAAAATTAGCACTAGCTTATAAAAGATTGAATAATCTTGCCATGGCCAATTCCACTATTGACAGTGTGATTAAAAAACATCCTGGGAACAAAGAATTCATCAAAATAAAAAAAACGTTCTAAAATGATTTTAAAAAAAATAACAAAACTTCCTCTATTATTGGTTTTTGCTGTTGTCTTGCAAATGCAAGCACAAAAGAAGCCTTATAACGGAAATCCAGATACCTCATTTGAAACTGCTAGAAAATTGGCGTTCAATGACCAGCGCAAGCAAGCACAGGATACACTCGTAAATATTTTGACTAAGTATCCTAATTATAGCGATATCCGCACTTTTTTAGCTACTACCTATGCGTGGGATGGTAATTATAAAAAAGCCCGAAAAGAATTTGCTTATGTCATTAAAAACGATGCAAAAAGTCACGAAAACTGGGTAGCAGCCATCAAAAACGAATCTTGGAGTAATTCCTATTACGATGCGATTACAATGGCTGACAACGCCTTAAAAGTTTCCCCAGACGACGCCGAAATTTTATTATTAAAAGCCAGCGCACTAGAAAATACTACCAAACAAATCGAAGCCCTAGAAATTGTTGAAGCAATTCTAGAAAAAAATCCGAACGACACCAAAGCTCAGGAATACAAAGCAAGTCTCAATCAAACGTTACGAAAAAATACCGTCGGTCTTAGATCTTCGGTAGACATTTATTCGGATGTTTTTGACCCCATGCAATACCATACCTTAAAATTAAGTCGATTGACCAAATACGGAAGCGTCATAGCCAAAGTAAATTTCAACAGACGTTTCAATGAAAACGGAACCCAATTTGAAGTCGATTTATACCCTAGGATCATCAAAGGATTGTACGCCTATATGAATTTTGGAGTGTCTGATTCTTTCTTGTTTCCTGACATACGCTATGGTGCCGAATTGTACAAATCCTTACCACATAGTCTAGAGCTTTCTTTAGGGTTTAGAAGCTTGCAATACACAACCACAACCAACATTTATACGGGTTCCCTCGGTTGGTACACTGGAAATAATTACTGGTCAGTGCGCCCTTATTTAACGCCTGGTGATGGAGGATTAAGTACTTCCGGAACTCTAAATTACCGTCGTTACCGTTCCAATGCAGACAATTATTGGTCCACAACTGTCAGCATGGGATTCTCCCCAGAGATTTACCAATTCAAAGTAGATAATAACGAAAACACCATTGTAAACCTACAGTCACAACGATTCAATCTAGGCTATTATTTTACTACCAACAAAAACCGAAATGCTTGGGGCGCACAGTTTGACATCACCCATCAAGAAATCAGTTTTGATCCAGGAAGTTATTTCTGGATTTACTCTTTTACCGTTTCTTGGGATTTGAGATTTAAATAATTTTTTGGGCGTTCCCCGCCAAAAAAAGCGGGTCGGGCTATACATTGCAATCTTTTTTGGGACAAAAAAAGTCCCAAAAAAGGGTTTCCTCCCGAAAATTCGGGACTATCCCTCACGCAATTTTGTGATCCTTAGTACTATTTTAGATTAAAAAAGACAACTAGAAATCACATTTACTGCTATTGTTGGTTAGGTATATAAATATTAAAAACCGTTCCTTTATCTAATTCACCTATGGCAGTGATAACGCCATTGTGGTTTTCCACAATTTTTTTCACGATTGTAAGTCCAATTCCTGTTCCTTTATAAGCTTCCTTAGTACCAAGACGTTGAAAAATTTCAAAAATTTTATCTTTATAAATTGGATCAAACCCAATACCATTATCGCTCACACTAATGTGGCAATAATCCATTTCTAAAGGTAAACCACAAGAGAGCGCCTCTTTTTGTGAAATGAAATTACTTTCAATAATTATATGTGGGGACTTTTCAGCTTTACAAAACTTAATCGAATTGCTAATAAGGCTTTGTAATAACTGGCGAAACTGGAAAGGAATTACGTTGGCTTCACAAAAAGCATTTATCTCTACTGTTCCATTTTTCTGAAGCAATTCTTCTTTTAACGCAGCCGTAGCCTCATTTACTATTTTATTAAGATCTCTTTTTTCAAATGCTTTTTGGGACACTGTAGTACGTGAATATGCCAGTAAGTCATCAATAAGCGCTTGCATGTAAGAAGCTGAATTTTGTATGCGTTCAAATGAATGTTTTCCTTTGGTAGATAAATTCACAAATTCATCCAATAGGATTCTACTAGAAAAAATTTGTATTTTCCTTAATGGTTCCTGTAAATCATGGCTTGAGATGTAAGTAAATGCCTCTAGCTCTTTATTGGCTCTCAACAATTCTGCTGCCCGTTTTTCCTTTTCTTGATTTTGAAAAGCCAATTCCTTATTGGCAATCACTAATTCTGCTGCTCGATTTTCCTTTTCTTGATTTTGAAAAACTAGTTCTGCATTTGCAATCAATAATTCTGCAGCACGGTTTTCCTTTTCTTGATTTTGAAAAACAAGCTCTTTATTCGCAATCACTAATTCTGCCGCACGATTTTCTTTTTCCTTATTTTGAAAAGCAAGCTCTTTATTGGCAATAACCAATTCGGCTGCACGATTTTCTTTTTCTTGATTTTGAAAAGCAAGCTCTTTATTGGCAATAACCAATTCGGCTGCACGATTTTCTTTTTCTTGATTTTGAAAAACAAGTTCTTTATCGACAATAACTAATTCTTTAGCTCTTTTAATACCTTTCTCTATTTGCAAGGCCAATTTTGCATTGGCTAGCATTAATTTTTTAGCATTAATTTCTTTTGGATTAGTAAGAAGTATAATTTTAGAAAATATATATTTTTTCATCGTCTTGAATAACATTCAAAGGTAGTATTTGTTTTTTGATTTCTAATACTGTCTAATTCTTTAATTGTTGATTTATAGTAATAATTTATATCTAAAAGCTAGTGTTTATAATACCAGTAAGAAAATATAATCACATTATACAAAAATAGGTTTATACGGACATATTAAGAAAACAACAGTCATAGTAAAGGCTGGCGGTTTGAAAGTAAATAGCAAAGTACACAAATAAAAAAACAGCTTATCATTTTAATCCAAAATGTAGTAATTCGTAAATTTCGCTATAAAGACAAACGTGATCATCACTCTCCATCATAGCAAAAAACAACTAGTGTTTCCTATCTTTTTACAAACGGTTCTCTACCTATTTACCCCCTTTAGAAACAGCCTACATCAACGAACTAGTTATTTTAGTGTATCTTTGCACAAAATATACGTTTTATGAGCACTTTTGAGCAATTTAATCTTCCAAAATCAGTACAAAAAGCAATTGATGATTTGGGATTTGTAACTCCAACTCCTATTCAGGAAAAGTCATTTTCAGTAATCATGTCCGGCCGTGATATGATGGGAATTGCACAAACAGGAACGGGTAAAACCTTTGCTTATTTATTGCCATTATTAAAATTGTATAAATTCACACCTGGGCATACTCCAAAAATTGTTATCCTTGTCCCTACTCGTGAGCTTGTAGTTCAAGTGGTAGATGAAGTAGAAAAATTAACAAAATACATGTCCGTTAGAACTGTCGGTATCTTTGGAGGAGTAAACATCAATACTCAAAAAACTACTGTATATACAGGTTGCGACATTTTGGTTGGAACCCCTGGAAGAATAATGGACTTAACATTAGACAATGTGATCCGTTTTGAAGAAATGCAAAAATTAGTCATTGATGAGTTTGACGAAATGCTGAATTTAGGGTTTAGAACACAACTAACCGCTATTTTGGCAATGATGCCTAAGAAACGTCAAAACATTTTGTTCTCGGCAACCATGACCGATGAAGTAGATGCTATTTTGAACGATTACTTTGACTACCCAGAAGAAGTTACCCTTTCGGCATCCGGAACACCATTGGAAAACATCACACAGATTTCGTATAACGTTCCCAACTTCAATACCAAAATTAATTTACTAAAGCATTTATTGGCTACCAATCAAGACATGAGCAGAGTTTTAGTTTTTGTGAACAACAAGAAAATATCCGATATGGTTTTTGAACGTATCGAAGAAGATTTTGAAGGACAATTTGGTGTTATTCACTCCAATAAATCTCAAAACTATCGTTTGACTACCATGGCCGAATTCCAAGCTGGAAATCTTCGTGGATTGATTACAACAGATATTATGGCGAGAGGTTTGGATATTTCGAACATTACCCATGTTGTCAACTTTGAGATGCCAGATGCGGGCGAATTATACATGCACCGTATCGGTCGTACCGGTCGTGCAGATAAAACAGGAACTGCGATAAGTTTTATTACTCCTAGAGAAGAAGAATCTAAAGTAGAAATCGAAGTCTTGATGAATATGGAACTCGACATTGAGGATTTCCCCGAAGAAGTTGAAATCTCATCAAAACTAATCGAACCTGAGAAAGAGCGCCAAGCAATCAAATTTGTGCGTAAGAACAAACCAGACGGTGATGGAGCTTTTCACGATAAATCTAAAAAGAATACCAAAGTCAACCTAGGTGGACCTTCAAAAACTAAAAAGAAAACACACGGTTCTGTAAATAGAAATATGTTAAAAATTAGAGCAGCTAAGAAAAAGAAAAAATAGCCTTTTAATAGTTGCTAAGTTATACAAAACTTTAAAACCATTAAGAAATTCAGATGCATTTGCTCTAAATTTCTTAATGGTTTTTTTTATTGAAATTGATTTTTGAACTTGACCTTCAACTTTTGACTTATAACTTTTAAATTGCGGTAAACACCAAACAAACAGGTGAGCACAATTCAATCTTTTTACCAGAATCAGTCAATTTCCCAGTCAATTTATCTCTTTTGAAAATTATAACCGTATTCGAATATTGATGTCCTACCAACAAGAAATTCCCAGAAGGATCAATCGCAAAATTACGAGGACCATTGCCCAAAGTAGAAACTCTTTCTACAAACTCTAGTTTACCGTTTTTAAGTATTTTAAAACAGCTTATATCATTCGCATCACCTCTATTAGTTGCGTATAAGAATTTTTCATCTGGTGAAATATGAATATCGGCTGCTGTAAATTTCCCTTTGAAATCTGGAGCCAAAATCGTTTGTTCTTGGCATAATTTAAGTTTTCCTTTTTTATAATCAAAGACAGATAAAGTTCCGACCAACTCTTGCAACAAATACATTTTTTTCCCGTCTTTACTAAAGGTAAAATGCCTTGGACCGCTTCCTGCTTTAATGTCATTCGTAACTTTTAATTCTAAAGGTTTCTCGGCGTCATCACTTACAGCATACGAATAGACTTTGTCACTTCCTAAATCTGTTCCCAACAAGAATTTATTGTCTGGAGAAAACTGCACCATGTGCACATGCGCTTTTTCTTGGCGTTTGGCATTTGGACCTTTACCTGTGTGTTGCTCCAATTGTTTTAAGGGAGTTAAACTACCATCACTGTTTTTTCCAAAAACAGAAATACTTCCACCAGTATAATTGGCTGTGATGACATTTTTGTCGTCATTGGTAATGTAACACGGATTTTCACTGGTTGTTTTTTGTTGGTTTAACACATTTAATTTCCCAGATTTCGAATCATATCCAAAAGCCGTTACCGAACTATTTGCCCCATCAGAATTCACCGCATATACAAACTTATTATCCTTTGAAACAGACACAAAACTTGGGTTAGCGACTTTTTCAGATTCTGTCCTAAATTTAAAATCACCTGTTTGCGTGTCAAACTCATATACAAAAACACCTTTGTTCTCGCAATTAGCATTAAAAGTTCCGATGATTAAATTGTAAGTAGTTGATTGTGCTTGAATAAAGAAAGAACACAAAAAAAGGACGACAACAGAAAAATTAGTTTTCATTATTTTTAGTTTTTAGAAAAGCTAAAATACAGAATAAAAAATTAAACCATCTTAAAAAAAGCAGACACTAAATTGCACGAATTGTCACGAATTTAAAAAACTAAAAAAATAATAGCACGAATTACTGCTACAAATAATTCATTCGTGCTAATTCGTGTAATTCGTGGCAAAAAAACAGACGCTCTCTATTCAAAACTCTTTACAAATTTGTATTTTTGGAGAATCAATATCTCTTTTCAAATAAATAATTGAAATACTAAATGCACTTTAAACATCCCGAACTTTTATACTTTCTGTTTTTATTGATTGTACCAATTTTGGTTCATTTGTTTCAATTGAGACGTTTTAAGAAAGAATATTTTACCAATGTTCGGTTTTTGAAAGCACTTTCCATCCAAACCCGCAAAAGTTCGACCATCAAAAAATGGTTACTCCTCGCTTGCCGGTTACTCCTATTGGCTTTAATAATTTTGGCTTTTGCACAACCTTTTTTCGAAGCCAAAGACAGCAAAAACAGTACAAACGAATTGTATATTATTCTTGACAATTCCCTAAGCATGCAAGCCAAAGGACAAAAAGGCGAATTGCTAAAACGTGCCGTACAAGAATTATTGGAGAACCTTCCTGAAAAAACTACTTTTTCACTATTAACCAATTCTGAAACTTTTTGGAATACCACCAAAAAAGAAATTCAGTCGGATTTGCAAAATCTGGATTATAGCGGAATCCCGTTTCAAGCAGAAGCCCTTTTGACGCAAGTGCAAGCACACAAATCGGCTTTCAAAAAAGACATCATCATCATCACCGATGCGGTTGGATTAGAAAAAAAACAACTGCAAAGCATTCGAAAAGAAGACAATGCTTATTTCATTATTCCGAAAGCAGAACAAAAAAACAACATTGCTATTGACAGTGTTTTCATTCAAGAAACTTTGGAGAATTTCTACGAGTTAAACGTCGAATTGTCCAGCCAAGGCGATCCCAATCAAAATAGTTCGATTGCGATTTATAACGGCAATAAATTGATTGCGAAAACCATCGTGACTTTCGATAAAAATAAAAAAACGATTCCCTTTACGATTCCGAAACAAGAATTTCACGGAAAAGTTTCCATCGAAGACAACGGACTTACATTCGATAACTACTACTATTTTAGTATTTTAAAACCTACAAAAACAGCCGTTCTAAGCATTGGCGAAGCTGACAAAAGCAATTTCTTAAATCGAATCTACACCTCTGACGAATTTAATTTTGCAAACAGTCCGCTTGCTTCCTTGAACTACAATACCATTGAAAAGCAAAATGCAATTGTATTAAACGAACTTGAATGGATTCCGACTGCCTTACAAACTACTCTGAAATCTTTTGTTCAAAAAGGCGGGAATTTAGTCGTGATACCTTCGCAAAAAGCAACCACAGCAAACCTGAATGAATTCCTAAATGCGATTGGAAACATACAAGTCAAACCTTTGGCGATGACCGAAAAGCAAATTACAAAAATCAATTTTGCTCATCCTTTGTTTGGATCCGTTTTTGAGAGTAAAGTGAGCAATTTTCAATACCCAAAAACCAAAAGTAATTTTGATATTATAGGTACTAATTCGGTTGCTTTATATTATGAAGACAGTAGTAGTTTCTTGACTTCGATAGTGAATTCAGTTAGTTCTATTTCCATTTTTTCCGCATCTTTGAATACGACTAACACCAATTTTCAGCAATCCCCCTTGATTGTGCCAACATTTTATAAAATGGCCACCTTACACAATAATAACGGCATCAACGCTCGCATTATCGGCCATAGTAGTCCGTATTTGGTATCTGCAACCTTGTCCAAAGATGCTGTTTTGAGTGTTAAAAATAAAAACGAAGAATTCATTCCGGTACAGCAAGCGATAAACGATAAAGTAAAACTGAGCTTCAACGACTACCCAAAAAAAGCAGGGAACTACGAAATTTACAATCAAAAAAATCCTGTAGAAAACATCAGCTTCAATTACAACCGAACTGAAAGCCAACAAAGTACCGCCAATGAAGTTACTTTATCTGACTATAAAACCATAGAATCTATTTCGACCGTGATTAACCAATTACAAACCGACCGCACAGACAGTCAAATTTGGAAATGGTTTGTTATCTTTGCACTGCTTTTTCTATTGGCTGAAATGGCAATTATTCGATTTTTGAAATAAAAAAACAGCACTACTTTATGAAACTAATCATCCGAAACGCAAAAATTATCGACCCTCAAAGTACTTTTGATACTCAAATTGTAGATATTTTAATTGAAGATGGCAGCATTTCAAAAATAGGAACAGCACTTCCTAATACAGATAATACTGAGGAACTAAAACTCGAAAACCTTCACGTTTCTCAAGGTTGGTTCGATTCTAGCGTTTCTCTAGGTGAACCTGGTTTTGAAGACCGTGAAACAATTGCAAACGGACTAAAAGTCGCAGCCAAAAGTGGTTTTACCGCTATTGCTTTGCAACCCAATTCCTTCCCAGTGATTGACAACCAATCGCAAATTTTATTTGTAAAAAACAAAGCCAACGGAAGCGCAACCCAGCTCTACCCTATTGGTGCTTTGACCAAAGGAAGCGAAGGGAAAGACTTAGCCGAATTATTCGACATGAAAAACGCTGGAGCCGTTGCTTTTGGTGATTATAATAAAAGCCAAGACAACGCCAATATGTTGAAAATCGCTTTGCAATACGTACAAGATTTTGACGGATTAGTCATTGCTTTTCCACAAGACGAAAAAATAAAAGGAAACGGGGTGGTTAACGAAGGGGTGGTTTCTACTCGATTGGGACTCAAAGGGATTCCAAACCTTGCAGAAGAATTGCAAATAACCCGTAATCTTTTTTTACTAGAATATACTGGTGGAAAAATGCATATTCCAACGGTTTCAACGGCCAAATCGGTTCAAATGATTCGTGACGCCAAAGCCAAAGGATTGCAAGTTACCGCAAGTGCAGCTGTTCACAACTTGGTTTTTACCGACGAAAAACTAGAAGAATTTGACAGCCGTTTCAAAGTGAGTCCACCGTTACGTACCGATATTGACCGCAAAGCTTTGTTGGACGGCGTTCTTGACGGAACCATCAACATGATAACCACAGACCACAACCCGATTGATATCGAACATAAAAAAATGGAATTTGACATGGCCAAAAACGGAACCGTAGGTCTCGAAAGTGCTTTTGGTGCTTTGCTTACCATTTTACCATTGGAAATCGTCATAGATAAATTAACCGCCGGAAAAGCTACTTTTTCTATCGTATCACAACCTATCGCCGAAGGTTCTATTGCCAATTTAAGTTTGTTTAACCCAGAAGGCAAAAACACTTTTAGCACAGCATCGATACTTTCAAAATCTAAAAATTCCGCTTTCTTAAGTATGAAAACTAAAGGAAAAGCATATGGAATTTACAATCAAGGACAATTAATTTTAGCAGACTAAATTTTAAACATGAATAAAGAAAGTAAAAACATAGCCATTATTAGCTATTTTACCATTATTGGAGCTGTCATTGCTCTATTTATGAACAACGACAAAAAATACACTTTTGCATCTTTTCATATTCGTCAAGCCTTAGGTATTTTTCTATCCTTTTTCTTAATCGGCTATTTCATTGGCTATTTTGACAGTTGGACCATCTCATCAGCCTTTTATTTATTTTATTTCATTCTTTGGATCTACGGATTTATTGGTGCTTTACAAGGCGAAACAAAGCTGATTCCACTTTTGGGAGCGCAATTCCAAAAAATATTTAAAAACGTATAATGCCAATGAATTTATCATTAGAATACCTCATCAGAGAACCAAAAACAAAACTTGATAAAAATCCGTTAATCTTACTATTGCACGGTTACGGCAGCAACGAAGCCGATTTATTTTCGTTCGCATCCGAGCTTCCAGAGGAATATTACATTATCTCCGCTCGTGCACCTTATGACCTGCAATACGGCAGTTATGCGTGGTATGCCATCAATTTTGACGCCAACGAAAACAAATTTTCCGACCTTGATCAAGCTCGTGAATCTCGTGATATAATCGCTAATTTTATTGAAGAATTGGTAGCCAATTACCCTGTTGACACCGATAATATTTGTTTATTAGGCTTCAGTCAAGGTGCTATTTTAAGTTATGCCATTGCTCTTTCACACCCAGAAAAAATAAAAAATGTTATTGCACTAAGTGGTTACGCCAATGCCGAAATCATGGAAGCTAATTTCCAAAACAACGATTTTAGCACCCTAAGAATATTCCACTCACACGGAACCGTAGACCAGGTGATTCCCGTAGAATGGGCTCGTAAAACGGGACCTTTTTTGAAAGACTTGAACATCAACGCCACCTATAAAGAATACCCTGTAGGTCACGGAGTAGCACCACAGAATTTCTACGATTTCAAAAATTGGTTAATCGAAGGAAAATAATCTGGGCTCCCGGTAGCTATCGGGACGAGTAAAAATCGGGTCGGGCCTTTTCGCTATATCTTTTTGGTCTGGCAAAAGCCAGACCAAAAAGGATGCCGCTTCAATCCCTCAAAATTTGAGGAATCAATCACAAATATTTAATACCAAAAAGAGTTTTACATTTATATAAATATAAAACTCTTTTTTATTTACTTTGGCACTTTACGCAGTCAACCACTAGGGCGAACACATGAGTTTCAAAAACTAAACCACTATGGACTTTAAGTCCATAGATTTGGTTGTCAGACTTAAAGTCTGCATGTTGCTAGTCTTCAATTATGAAGTTATCATTATTACTTTCATTCGGGTTTCGATGATGTTCCTGATATTGATTTACCATTTCATCTGTAATATTACCTGTACTCCAACACCCAAAACCTATTGCCCAAAAATGACGACCCCAATATCTTTTTTTAAGCTCTAGGAATTCTATTTGGAGTTTTATTGAAGAACGTCCTTTCATTAATTTAACTAAAGTGCTAACATCTTGCGAAGGTCGCTATTCAATGTGCATGTAAACATTTTCGACATAACTCCTTTTAATATTTTAACTCCTTCCGCTTCACATATTTGTATCAAAATAGTTCTACAGCGAATTTTTATATCTTCTTGCTAAATGGCATATCTATATTTTCCAACCCAAACTATATGAACCGTTAATCTTGATATTATAAGTCTATTTGTCCTTTGAAAATTCATATATCAAATGTACATTTTTAGAAGGTAAAAGCGAAATGCACTATAGTACATAGTTTTAACTATTTCGGCATCTATAAAGCCCTAATTAAGCACCTAAAATTCTATATTATTTCTTCAAAAAAAGCTTATTATCATTTAGAATTCGTTCTTTTTGAGCTTTTGATAATCCTTGCTTAAAATATAGTTCATTAGCATCCATAAGATTGGATTGTTTCATGCTGGGATCATTTATTTTCTGACTCAAATCACAGTCAAATCGTCCTAGTTTAGAATAATCCTTTTGACTATCATGCGCTACATTTGTAAAGTGCGCTAATCCCCAAGTAATACCATCTGCATTTTTGTTATCAGTAAAAGCATCTTTTGAAAAAACACCTGCAGCCGTTGGAATCAATTTAGTTACAGAAGCGATTTCGAAATTCACCCAATCTTTAGCATATTGAATAGTATAATGTTCTACTCCATCCGTACCAACAATAGCCCTGAGTTCTTCACAGGATTAAGTGGATGTTTTACAAATGGCCCTTGTCGTGAATCAGCAATAGCTAGCCCCCAGCAATCCCAATATTTATTATTAGCGTCTCTTTTATCTAAACCAGATTTGTAATACAAATATATTTTTTCGTTATGAATAAGTGGGGATGGATCATGAATTACTCTATGATCCCATTCATTTGCTTCTCCAAAAGGAATAACTACTTTATTACTAGGTTTCCATAGTCCATCAGGCGAATCAGCATAGGACATTGCTACAGGACAAATGTCTGTTGCCCCTCCAATATCTGCAGTAGGTTTTCCACTTGGATCGTTAAATGCTTAATAATACAAGTAAAATTTTCCTTTCCATTTTAAAATATCTGCAGTCGCAACAGAAAGATGACCTATATTAGGACTATCGGGACGATTAACGGCAATCCCTTGTTCTTTCCAGGTAAAGCCTTCTGTACTTATAGTATACCAAATTTCACACAAATCCCAATCTCTATATGGGATAGTTTCACTAGAGCCTTCGTATCCTCTTGGAGGAGTTGCGGTTTCTCGATAGGTGTACCAAACATAGTATTTTCCGTTTTCAAAAATCATTCTGGAGGGATCTCTTCTTGAAATGGTACCATCTCCATTGTTATAATTAAAACCTTCCAGCTCTGTGTATCTAAAATTGGTGTACAGCTCATTGTCCAATAATAGCGGAGCGTCATATTTTTTAAGACTTCGTTCCGTAGCTGAGCTTAACTTTCTATTTGGATCTAAATCTTTTAAATATAATGGAAAAGGCTTTTGTGCTTTATCACTAACTTGGTTCAATTGTTTCCCACAGGAGAACAGACTAAAAACTATACCTAAATATAGAAATACTTTCATGCTTGTATCAATTTTGATTAATAAACATAACTAACTGTAATTTTACTTTTTTAAAACACCAAAAAATACAGCTTTACAAATATAAATACTACTCTACATTGTAATTCTAACATATGTGCTTCACAATACAATAGATGGGTTATTAAAAAAAGTCTAGGTAACTTCACCAAAAAAAGGGACTGTCCCGAAGAACAATCCCTTTCAAAACAACCAAATTTTGAAAAATATTTTTAGTAATTATTTTGCTTTAAAATTATTTGATAAATAAATGTAGTTAATGCTTCATTTCTTTTTAGAATTCAATCTGCTCCCAATTACTTGTATAATCATCATTTTTTTGTTTTTTACCTTTCAAATCACCATAAAGGTTCAATTCACTTTTTCCTTGGAATTCTTTTATAGGCAAAATGGGTGTATACGGTGACGGCAATGCTAAATATAAAAAGAAAGTCTTTTTTTTATTGGCTTGCTTTATCATGTACTCAACAGATTTTTCGAAAAAATACGGACTAATCTCTTCAATTTTAAAATCTAATCCAGCAACACCTGTTCTATACACATCATATTTACCATCGGGGTTCCCAATAGCTCGATCTGGTAATGGATTTACTTTACCATTTTCTATAAATACTTATGGAGCACTATTAATGTTCTTTACTATCTGATAAAGAAACTTGCGGTCTTTTCATGTGATTGTTAGCTTCTCTATATACATAAGGAACCCAAATTTGTTTAACTCTTTTCCATTCCTCTAAAGTTTTAGTTGGATACCAGCTTGGCCAACCATATTTTTCAAAATCATAATTATCCTTGTTTTTAACTACCCATTCGTCAACTGTTGGAGTTGGGCACTTATCCGGAAATATGCCATTCGCTTTAAAATCTTCAGATATTCCTTTGTCCTTAATTACGTTTTGTCTCCAATTGTTTAAGACTTTTATCAAATCTTCTTTTATCACTTTATAACTAGCGACATCGGCTAAGTTTCTTAATTCATAAGGATCCTTTTCGATATCATATAATTCAAAAACAGGTTTGGTAGCCGAGAAAAACTGATCTTGCTCTTTTGTTAATTTTCCTTCTAAATGCAAAACATTCATTTCTGCCAAAACGGGATAGGCTCCTTCTTTGTAACTATTAAATTGTAAATAAGGACGCTCTGGCATTAAGTTGTGAATCAATTTGTATTTTTTGGAACGCACCGCTCTCATCGCATCATGAGTCTCGTCCATTTGATCTCTTGCTGCAAAAATGTATTTCCTATCCTTCACTTCTTTGCTAAATAAACTTTTACCATGCAAAGGGACTGGTTCTTTTACACCTGCGGCTTCCAAAATAGTGGCACAAATATCAATCGACATGACCATATCATCATTGACTACATTGGGTTTTATTTTGCCTGGCCATTTCATAATCATGGGAATTTTGATTCCTTCATCATATAAAAATTGTTTCCCTCTGATATGACAACCACCGTGATCTGATATAAAAAAAACTAACGTATTATCAGCCAAACCATCTTTCTTTAATAGGTCTAGTAATATCCCTATTTGCCTATCCACGATCTGAACTTGTTCTAAGCCATTGGCCCAATCCCTTTTTACCAAATCTGTATTTGCATAATAAGGAGGCACCACTACATCGTTTAAATTAATAGGTCTTATACTGTCTCTATCCCAAGGTCTATGCGTATCTTGAAACGTAATACTAGCAAAAAAAGGTTGCCCTTTTTTTCTATTACGCCATCCTATTTGATTCTTCTTAGTATAATCAGAGGTATCCATAAACAATTCCTCTTTTTTATCTGGAAGAAAATTACAATCTACTTTCCAACTCATTAGCGAAGTAAAATATCCCGCTTCTTCTAGTAATTTCGGAATGGGCTTTATACCATAAGGTAAAGGCACTTTTTTGTATGTTCGGTGCTGATTTGCTCCAATATAATTTTGGTAAAATCCCGTCATCATGGCAGATCTAGAGGTAGAACAAACTGGAGAGGTGGTAAATGAATTTGTAAACCTTTCCCCTTCTTTGGCCAACTGGTCAATATTGGGAGTATAGACGCCCTTTGTCCCGTAACACGATAAATTTTGACTCCAGTCCTCAATCATTATCCATAAAATATTGGGTCTGCTTTGAGCATTTTGACTATGACAAGTAGTTAGCAAACCTAACACACTTACGACTATTAAAATTCCTTTTTTTATCATCTTGATTGTTATGTTTTTATTTTTATCACGTAATAGTAATCTCTAGTAATGCACTAGAAAATTAACGGTTTTTATCGTACTCTAATTGATTTTTCTCTTCCTTTTTCAACTCTAAGTCAATAATTTTCTTCAAAAGTTCTTTATTCTTTCGCGTCAAATCATCCATAGTTCTGTCAGTTTTAGAGCTTTTAACAGCAACTGTTTCATTTTCTGACCCAATTTCATCTTGTATAAACAAATCATTTGAAGGAATGCTTTCAAACTCAATTTCCCCATCCAATGGTGTGTTTATTCCGCTTGACACGAGCGATGCTATAACTTTTATTTTACCTGATTTCAAGGTAGATTTTACCAATAAGGGAGCGGTGCCCCAACTTAATTTTTTAGGATTTGCTTCAATAGACGCATCACCAATTATTTCACCTTCACCAGAAATTTTAAATCGAATAGCATTATCATTTAAACGTTTAACAACTCCGCTTTCATCTATAATTGAAGCTACCACTACCACAAAATCGGAACCATTTGCTTGTAGTTGTTGCCCATGATCTTCAACGGTTAATTGAATTCTAGTCGGTTTTTTAGAAGCTGTTTTTCTTGACGAAACGACTACTTTCCCTCCTATGAGCCCCTCTGCGAGTATACTTGATTTACTTTTACCGCCCGACCTATGTAAATTTTTAGTATCCATAAAATCAAATACATTTTCAAAGTTCACAATGGGATGGGGCATTTTTTTATACGGTTTGGCGATTCTTATTTTTGGTTCGCCTCTTTTTACTAATTTCAACTCAACTTCTGACTTTGTTGCTGGCTTTTGAATTATTTCCATACCGTCGTGCAGGGTCAATCGAACTTCTTCACAATTTGTATAAACCGTTACATCTTTACTAGAAAAAGGAGTCATTTCGTGAGCAATAAAAATATAAGGCGCATCCTTCTCTGATACATTTCGCTGACTTTTAAACATATTATAGGAATACTTCGTTTGACGAAAAACATCTGTTAATCCTCCATAAAAAGGATCAGGAGCATAACCACGTTGATGATCAAAACCAGCCCATAACGTGCCCCCAATATGTTGCGGAGCCATATTGTATAAAGTCTCAATGGTAGTATGCTCATAAGGAACGTCAGCATAAAATTGTGCTTGTATCAATTGTGGTTGTTCTCCCCAACCCCGTGACACTCTACTTGTTGAATTTTGTGAACTAAAATCATCTACATTATCTCCAAATTCACGTGTAAAAGAACATCTGTTTTCATTTACCAAATCAACATTGTAATCGTGCTCGTAAATGACATCGTAATATTCTTGACCATCTGCTTTTTTATCACAAACCGTATATGCTCCTTGTTTAGGATATTCTTCATGTATCAGATCATGTGCTTTTTTTGCAAAATAATCTGGATATTGCGATTCATTCAAAATAGGTTCCCACATAATAACCGAAGCATAATTTCGATCACGGCGTACCATATTTCGAATATCTTGATACACTCGTTTTTCAAAAATTGGATTTTCGCTATTCCAAAATTGCCAACCTGGAGTCGCTTCAATATAAAACAAGCCTAATGCATCACAAGCATCCATAAATGCGGGATCAGCAGGATAATGAGCGGCACGAACGATATCACAGCCTCCGTTTTTTATAATTAAAACATCATTGTATTGACCATTGTTAGGCAAAGCATTCCCCACATAACCATAATCTTGATGGCGATTTACTCCAATTAATTTCCCAGGATACAACTCATTATTCAAAAAGAAACCTTCCTTTCCTTTAAATTCAATGGTTCGCAATCCAATTCGTGTTGCCACTCCATCTAATTTTTGTTGATTATTGTCTGTTAACAATACTTCCAGACGATACAAAGTAGGTGACCAAGGTGACCATAATTTTGGATTTTCAACGTTGATAGTCGTTTTAATTTTTGTCGAATTCCCTTTTGATACACTTAACTTTTGAATTGATTTAGAAACCACCTTGTTTGCATGATCAATTAAAAGAAGGGTTGCATTTATCTTTTCGCTTCTTGGTGAATCATTCTGAATATCAACCTGTATTGCTACCGTGGCTTGAGATTTTGAAACTTTTTCAACATGCACAAAAATTCCACCACCAGCTATTTTGTCTACCGCATTAGGATTAGTAACGTACACTTTTGATGATTCTACTAAAAAAACATCTCTATAAATCCCACCAAAATAAGCAAAATCTAAACGTGTTTGCGGCTTTCCAGGAGCGTACAAGGGGTCATCACTATTATCAGCTTTTACAACTACTATATTTTTTTGATTCCATTTTAATTTGTCTGTAACATCCATTTCAAAAGGAAGATAACCTCCAAAATGTTCTCCTAAAACTTGGTCATTCAACCAAATTTTACATTTCCCCATAACACCTTCAAAGTGTATTTTTACTTTTTTACCTTTCGATGAATTATTAGGTGTAAATGACTTTCGATACCAAGCCACACCTTGATAATTAACACTTCCACTTGCTTCACTCGCATTTAATTGCAATCCGTTTGGGCAGTTAACAATTTTCCAATCAGCATCATTAAAATCGCTTTTGAACGCATCTTCGCTTTCCCCTAAAAACAATCGCCAACCAATATTGAAATTATAAACAGTACGTCCACCATCTTTCACTTCAAAAAAACCTGCTTTTGAAAATTCGGGTGTTTTAATTTTATTTTGAGCGTTTATCGAAAAACTGAAACTCAGGAGAATAATCAGTTGAAAAATATTTTTCATGTACCTTTTTTTAATAAAAATTAAATAGTGAAAATTACCTTAAAGTTTGCCGAATAATCCTTGTAAAGCAAACTCTACCACACTTTTTTTTTAGTTTTTAAATTCAATTTTAAATGCTAATGCTGCTTGTTTGGATTTATCTTCATTGACTTTAATCTGAAGCCCCTCAGAAGTTTGCTTCCAACTGACTTTTTTTCCGCCAATCAATTCAACTGATTTTACTTTTTTCAGCTCCAATTTATTCCCCGTAGCTAATGATTTTACATTGAAGTTACCATTTTTACTCCAATCTAGCGCAATTGCATAAAGGATATCCCCTTTTGTGGTAAAGCGAATATCCTCAAAAGTAGCCTCGGCATTTTCGCCTTCAGAATGATGTCCTTTACTAACTTTTGTTGGTCCTTCACCATAAATTTTCCACGGTCTGGTGCTAAAAATAGCTTCTGAATTAGGATTCAGCCATTCTCCCATTTCCGTTAGAATCTTTTTAGCTTCAGCAGGAATTGTTCCGTCAGCCTTTGGTCCAATATTCAGTAGTAAACAACCGTTTTTACTAACAATATCTATTAACTCATCTATCAAATAGTTGGACGTTTTATATTCTTCATCTTTAATATATCCCCAAGATTTTTTTCCAATGGAGGTATCCGTCTGCCAAGGTAATTCGTAAATACCGTCCATTCTTCCACGTTCAATATCCAGTACTATTAAATCTTTAGGAAACGATTCGTTCCCCATGTTTTTATCTTGAAAAACAACTCCTTTATTCCAGTCCAGTCCTTTATTATAGTAATACGACAATATTTTTTTGTGTACCGATTCAAAACCTGGTTTATCCAAACCAAAATCAAACCACAATAAATCTGGTTGGTAATTATCAATAATGTCGGTAGTTCTATTCCACCACATATTTAAGAACTTTTTGGTTGGTAAAGAGTTTCGTTCTACCGGTTCATTGTATAAATCGTAAAACTCAGGATTATTGGTATCCCAAGTTGGATCTTCATGACTGTAATAAGCTCTATTTAAAGCATAATGTGAAGATATTCCAAATTTCATCCCTTGTGTTTTGCAAGCATCCGATAATAATTTCATTATATCTTTTTTGGGACCAGTTTGCACCACGTTCCAACGTGTATAATGAGAGTTATACATGGCGTATCCATCATGATGCTCTCCCACAGGAACTACATATTTTGCTCCTGATTGCTTAAACAATTGTATCCATTCGTCGGCGTTAAATTTTTCTGCTTTAAAAAGTGGAATTAAATCTTTGTAACCAAATTTGGAAGGGTCACCATAATTGGCACGATGAAAATCCCAAACTTCTCCCTCTCTCCAACTTTTTTGGTAAATCCCTTTTGGATATTTTTCACTGCTTACCTCTGGTACAGCATAGGGTCCCCAATGCAAAAAAACACCAAACTTGGCATCTTTAAACCAAGTTGGAATTGTATATCCGCTTCTAATGGACTCTCAATTATCCTCATATTTCTTGGTTTGTGAATAGCCTTGGAATATAAAAAACAATATTCCTATGTAGATTAATTTTTTCATTTTTTTATAATTAGATTGAGTTTCAAAAAACTACATGTGTTAAATAATACACAATTCATTATTGAATATTTACTTATACTAAAACAAATCTATTCCATTAAAAAAGGTAAAATGTGCCTGAGGGTATTTATAATGTCTCTACTGATAATTTTAGTAATAAAAAAAAGGGACTGCTCCGTAGAACAATCCCTTTCAAAACAACCAATTTTAACTAATCAATCCTTAATAATTATTTTGTTTTAAAATACCTTTTGATAACGTAACTTGGGAATAAGGTATAGGCATTACTTCATGCTTACCTTTAACAAATCCCAAAGGAACTAATATTGCATCTACTCTATTTGTTCGTAATAAATCTTGATATCTAAATCCTTCACCTGCTAATTCCACACGTCTTTCATGATAAATTGCATCTAATAAAGCTTGCCCATTAAGTGTTTCAGGCAAATCTGGCACTACTGTAAGTGGCTGGGCACCTCTAGCTCTAGTCCTCACTTTATTGACATACTTTACAGAGGTTACTGGATCTATATTATAAATCGCCTCAGCATACATTAAGTAAGCATCTGCTAATCTAATAACTCGAATATTATTGGCACTGTTGTTATTTCCGCCAATCGTAGGACTTGGATTATTGCTAAAAGGGGCCCAAGAATATTTTTTCACATACCAACCAGTTCCATAACCTCCTGAAACATTATAAAACGTAGCTAAATATCTAGGGTCATTTGGCTCAAATTCATTTCTCAAACCTTCTTTTGCCTGCATAAAGCCTCCTCCTTTTTTGCTTTTAGGACTAATTCGTTGCGTTATACCTGTTCCTAAAACACTAGTATTTGATGAAAAGTTAATTTCAAAAATAGAACCTGAATTCCACTCTCCTTCTGGTTCAAAAATAGTTTTATATTCTACTAACTCATATTGTGGTATTAAAAATAATTGTTCACCATAAGTCTTTACTTGTCCCATTTTATTTTGATACAATGAGACACGCATCATTAACCCTATAGCGGCACCTTTATCCGCATGACCTAAATAAGATAAGTCTTTTGAAAATCTGGATGGCAAATCGGCAATGGTTTTTTGTAATTCAGCCTCAATAAAAGCATAAATTTCACTTTTAGTTGAACGTGGAATATTATATTCTCCAGCAGCTAATACTTTATCTACTAATGGTACACCTCCAAAAGTATTAACTAAATCAAAGAAATAATAAGCACGCAAAAAATGAGCTTCAGCTATAATTTCTTTTTTCCTATTTGCATTAGTAAATTCTATACTTGGCACTTTTTCTAATATCAAATTAGCATACAAAATACCTTTATAGTTTACTTTCCATATTTGCTCAATTGCAATGTTTGAAGTAGGAATATCATACGTTTCTTTTTGATATAAGGGAAGATTATCAACTAATCTATTTCCTCCTTTTATAAAGTCATCTGTTCCAATATCTCCAAAAATAATATCCGTTCCCATTACACCCCAAAAATTTTCTACACCATACATCTCTCTCATTGGTGAGTAGGCCGCGTTTAAAGCCTGTTCAGCATCCAATGGTGTTTTATAAAAATTCTCTAGAACAGGTGCTCCGTACGAATCTACTTCAAGATAGTTATCTGCACAGGAAACAACTCCTGCAACTAGAATTAGGGTACAATAATTCAAATACTTTTTAATACTATTATTTAATTTCATTTTTAATATTTTTAAAAATTAATATCTAATCCTACAGAAATAGTTCTTGAAGAAGGGTATCTTCCTCTATCGATTCCAATATCTAATGGATTATTTTGAGAATCATCTACTCCTAGCTCAGGATCTAATCCGTCATACTTAGTTAATGTTAATAAATTTTGACCTGAGACATATAATCGAACTTTATCTAATGCTATTTTATCTAAAAGACTTTTTGAAAATGAATATCCTATTTGAATATTTTTTAATCTAAGATAAGAACCGTCTTTTACGAATCTACTTGATACAACTGCATTGTTATTTGAATTAGTAAAAGTCAATCTAGGTATCGTATTAGATGTTCCTTCACCTGTCCATCTCCCTAAAATTTTAGTAGTTGAATTTGATCCTAAATCAGTATCTAACCAATAACTTGTTGAATTGAAAATTTGATTCCCTTCACTACCTTGAAAAAAGGCAGAAAAGTCAAATTGTTTGTATGACATATCTAAATTGATTCCGTAGGTGAATTTAGGAAAAGGAGATCCTATATAAACTTTATCCTTATCGTCCATAATTCCATCTTCATTAACATCCTCATATTTCACATCACCCGGCTTAGCGTTTGGAAATGCTGCATAATTATTTATTTCCGATTGATTTTGAAAAAGTCCGAGCATATTATATCCATAAAAAGAAGCTAATGAATGTCCTGCTTCCGTTCTACTAATTCCATACATATTGTTACCATCTCCGGTTTGAATAATACTGCCTTCAGTAGTTAGTTTCACCACTTCATTCTTGATAAAAGATATATTCCCACCTACACTAAATGAAAAGTCATTAATTATCTTTTTATAGTTAGCCGTAAATTCTAAGCCTTTGTTGACTATTTCGCCCGCATTTACATAGGGATCTTGTGAATAACCCGAAGTTTGTAAAATGGGTGCTGCCATCAACATATCAGAAGTATTTTTGATAAAATAATCAGCAGTAAATGTTACTGAATTATTCAATAACGCTATATCAAGACCAATATTTTTAGTTATTGTTGTTTCCCATTTCAAATCGGCATTACCTGGTCTTAATGGAGCAATACCTAAATTGGTAGTTTCACCGTTTCCATATAAATAATTTGTCCCCACATTCAGAGTGTTATAAGCTGCAGAGTTGGGAATATTTTGATTTCCGGTTTCTCCCCATCCAGCTCTAAATTTAAATTGACTAATAGCCTCAACATTAAAAAACTTTTCATTGTGAAGATTCCACGCTAAAGCCATTGAAGGGAATTTTGCCCATCGGTTATTTTCTCCAAAACGTGACGATCCATCCATCCTGTAGGTACCTGTTAACAAATAACGATCATCAAAATTGTAATTAACTCTTCCAAAAAAAGATAATAGTTTTGACTTTGTAATGTCTCCATTATTTGTGGCAGATGAAGCTGAACCAGACCCTAACGTTGGACTTGTAACACTTTCTGGAATTCCACTACGTTGAGCAACCACACTATTCCAATTAATCTCTTGAACTTCTTGTCCCAATAAAGCGGTTATATTATGTTTGTCAGCTAACTTTTTATTATAATTTAAAGTATTGGTAAGAACCGTAACTCTATTTTCAATTCTACTTAAATCATATGTGCTCACTGGCGAATTGAAGTTTGATGCTACAAAATATGCTGGTTTAAAATTATCTACTTTTGTATTCGTAATTTCTAAACCATAATTTGATTTAAATACTAAACCATCTAGAATATTAACTTCTAAAAATATGTTCCCCAAAAAATTTTCTTTTACTTGAGGGCTTTGTCCATATCTTGCTAACCCTAATGGATTAACTGCTTGTGAAGAGTACGTTGCTAAAGAATAAGATCCATCTGTATTATAAAAAGGAGTAATAGGATCAAATAAATACCCTACAAAAGCAGTTTTAGAAGTTGAATTACCACCAAACGAAGGTACCGATTGCTGTTCAGCTTTTGCATATTGGATATTATGTCCTACTTTTATTTTAGAAGCTATATTGTATGTATTATTAACCCTGAAATTTGTTCTTTTATAAGATGTGTTTTCAATAATACCTTTTTGAGAAATATTCCCCACAGATACATAATAGGTAGAATTTTCACTACCTCCTGAAATTGCCACTTGGTGACTTTGGATAGAACCATTTCGATAAACAGCATCTTTCCAATTATAATTAGGCAATGATGCTGGATTGGCTAAATCCGGATCGGCAACCCTACCATCATTAATATTACCTTCGTTGTATAGAGTTGCCCACTGTTCAGAATTTAATATTTCTAAATTATCAATTCTGGTTTCAATACCAGTATAGGTAGAATAAGAAATTGTAGGCTTACCTTTGCGCCCACTATTTGTTGTGATCAGAATTACACCGTTTGCACCTCTAGAACCATAAATAGCTGTAGCAGATGCGTCCTTTAAAACCTCTACCGATTTAGCGTCCGCCATATTAATACTAGAAATATCAACAATAGGTACGCCATCTACAACATATAAAGGATCAGCATTATTAACTGTGCCGACACCTCTAATACGCACACTCGGCGTTGACCCAGGTCCCCCTGAACTTTTGGAAACTGAAACTCCAGCAGCTCTACCTTGAATAGCTTGTGCTATAGAAACATTTTGAGTTTTATTCATATCCTCTGTACTTACAGAAGATAATGAACCTGTAACATCAGATTTTCTAACTGTGCCGTATCCAATTACGATAACTTCATCCAAAGCAGCGGCATCACTTTTTAAAGATACATTGACTACTTTTTTGCCATTTATAGCAACTTCGGTTGTTTGCAGACCTAAATAGGAGAAAACTAAAATTTTGGCAGTTTCAGGAACAGCTAATACATAATTTCCATCTATATCTGTTGTGGTTCCAACTGTGGTTCCTTTTATCATAACATTTGCACCAGGTATAGGCATTCCATCAGCATCTTTTACGGTTCCTTTTATCGGAATTTGTTGTATTGCTTTACTTGTAACTTCAGTATCAATGTTATTTTTCTCTCCTTTAAGAATAATTTGCTTGTTTTTGACCTTAAAAGAAACGTTAGTATCTAAAAAAATATTTTCTAATACAGTCTTAAGGTCTACATTATCGGCTTTAACAGATATCATTCGGTCAGCCTTAATTTCTTCGTTGTTAAATAAAAATTTGTATTTGGTATCTTTTTCTATTTTTTCAAAAACGGATGTGATTTTCACATTATTGAAATCATAAGATACTTTTACACTTTGAGAATAACTTGTTGCACTTTTGGAAACGACTGTTCCCATGCAGAAAATTGCAGTTAAACTCCATGTCAACTTCAATCGAGATGAAAGAAATGAAGTGGTTCTTAAACGAGTGGTTTGTTTCATAATCCTTTTTAGTTTTTTTTGTTGGTTAGTTAATGTTTGTAATTTTTCTTCTTTTCATGATTTATATTTAGGGTTTAGTAATTGTTATGGTTTTCTCTTTAATTTTAAAAATGAAAGGTATGTTTTCAGCAAATGAGTTTAAAGCCTCTTCTATATTTTCTACATCAAAAGTTGCTGTAAATAATTCTGAATTTAATTCTTTGTAGTTGTTGTTAATTTTTACGTCATAATGACGCTCTAACTTCTTGATGATATTCACAAATTTTTGATTTTTGAATACAATTCGACCGTCAATCCAGCTGGTATAAATATCGGTATCTACTTGTCGTAAGTTGGATTTACTCGAATTGATACTCCAGCTGGCTAGGTCACCAGGATGCAGTCGTATGTTTTTATGGTGTTTGTTTATTTTATCGTTTGAATAAAGCTGTACTGCACCTTCAACCAAAACAGTGTTTACCCATAAATCTTCTGGATATGCAGATATATTAAATTTTGTACCCAAAACAGTAATATTTACTGGAACTGTACTTACAATAAAAGGGTGTTTTTTATCTTTGGTTACTTCGAAAAATCCTTCACCCTCTAAAAAAACTTTTCGAGAAGCTCCCTTTATAAAATTGATTGGAAATCGAAAGGAAGAACCTGAGTTAAGATAGACCAGCGTTCCATCTGATAATGTAATTTCAAATTTTTTCCCATAGGGAACTTTTAACGTGTTATAAACTAATTTATCCACATACTTCACGCCTCTAAAATCTAATTTACTACCACTTTTTGCGCCTAAAACATGCCCCTGCGTGTCTTTTATTCCGTAAATTATATCCGAAGAGAGTACTTGAATAGTACCGTTTTCCGATTCTAAAGTGACTTCGTTTTTCGGTACTAAGACAGTGGTCGGTTTAAATACAAAATCACTAATAAAATAGCCTACTGACAAAGCAATTATAAAAATCGCAGCGTATTTAAAAGTTCGTTTCATGAAAATCTGAATCGAATTCCTTTTGGAAACTTTTTTGTATTTTGATAATACTTGTTGCCAAGCCAATTCTGGATTAAGATCTCGAAATGGATCTTCCTCTGACTCTTGATCTTTAAGTAATTCTAATTCTCTATAGAAAACAGCATTTTCATCTGATTCCTGAATCCAATCTATAAAAAACTGCTCTTCTTGTTTAGAAAGAGGAATAGTATGCAATTTTTTGACAATCAAATCTATTATGTCCATAGTCTAATAATTATAATCATAGTTTACACTAGTTATAATAAAGACTCGAAAAAGTATAATCGGGTAGTCAAAAAAATAAAAAAAGGCAAAAAAAAGGCAGCAACCACAATAATCGTCTGAAAACCAAACACTTATCCTTATTTAGGATATTCAAATCCAATTCTATACTTGATTATTTCCTAATAAATTTCAATAATAGAAGCGTAACAAGAGAATATTCTACCATTTCTAAGCGAACTTTCTTATAGGCTGATTTTATATGATATTTAACTGTATTTACAGATATCCCTAATGTATCTGCCACTTCTTGATATTTTTCACCGTCAATAACACATCTCACAAAGACATTTTTTGCAGGCTGGGGTAGCTTTTCAATAACCTTTAATAATTTTCCTGTTTGCTGCTCTAAGGATTGGTTTTGTTCATCAATAGTTTCAAAATCATTAACTAATTCTGTTTCTGATAGGCTACTAAACTTTTGTTGGAATTTTATTTTTTTTAAACAACTATTTTTAATCGCAACAATGATATATGCTTTTAGATTTAAGATCTCCTCCTCTTTTTTTTTCAAAAGTATTTTAGCGCATACATCTTGAACTATCTCTTCTGCTTCTTCTTTGTCCTTTAAATAAGAGTAGGACAAAAAACACCAATCTTTATAGTGTACTAAAAACAAAGATTCTAGTTGTACGTGAATAGTGTTATGCAATTGTTATTTTTTTATAAAATGATAACAAATCTCTATAATTAATACCGTTCTAATGTTCTTGTCCGTTTTTAAAATGTATCTGAGAGTTATTTGGCACACCAAAAAAAGGGACTATCCCGAAGAACAATCCCTTTCAAAACAACCAAATTTTGAACTAATCTTTTAATATTTATTTTGATTTAAAATACCTTGTGATAATTCTATTCGAAAAAAGTACAAACCATAATCTAATATTACTTTACTAAACTGAAGTCCGATTGTAGTACATCATTACTATTACCACCTACAAAAACATTAAACTTTCCTGATTCTGCTACAAAATCCATATTTATGTCATGAAATCTCAAATCATCACTTGTCAATTTAAAGCTGATTACTTTTTCTTCTCCCACTTTTAGGAATACTTTTTCAAAACCTTTTAATTCTTTGACAGGACGCGTAACGCTACCAAAAAGGTCACGAACATAAAGTTGAACAACCTCAGCACCATCAAATTTTCCTGAATTTTTAAGTTTAACACTTACCTCAAGTACTTCCTTAAATTGAACTTCTTTTTTATTTAGCTTCAAATCAGAATACTTAAATTGGGTATAACTTAAGCCATATCCAAAAGGATACATTGGTTTATTTGGCACATCCAAATACTTTGTTTGCCATCTATAATCATCTTCTCTAATTGGACGTCCTGTATTTTTATAATTATAATACATCGGTGTTTGTCCGACATGAATTGGAAAAGAAGCAGGAAGTTTCCCCGAAGGATTATAATCTCCAAAAATAACATCCGCTAATGCATTTCCTCCTTGTGTACCTGGGAACCAAGCTTCAAGAATAACAGGAATGTTTTTTGAAACCCATGGCATTGTTAATGGTCTTCCATTGAATAAAACCACAATAATTGGTTTATTTAGCTTAGATAATTCTTTGGCCAACTCTACCTGAACCCCTGGGATATTAATATCTGCTCTGTTTCTGTTTTCTGCTGACATTCCAAATCCTTCTCCAATAGCCAAAATAATGACATCAGATTTTTTTGCAACTTCAATAGCTTCGCTAAATTTACTTTTATTATCACCTTCTATTTCACAACCTTTGGAGTATAATACCGACAGTTACAATGTCCTTGTCCGTTTTTAAAATGTATCCGAGAGTTGTTTTTGCTTTAACAATTGAAAAAATTAACATCTAGTAGTACCTTTATTATTTTCAGTAATTATATTTTAAACCATTGACAAACAAACTCATCTAAAGTTTAAATCAAACTCACTTAACTATAAAACCCAACTTCATGAAAAATATCCTTTTCCTTTTTTTAATAACCTTTACAAATATGCATTCTCAAACGGTAGATGTGAACAAATTAATTTCTAAAGCAAAACTCGTTTTTGAAGATAATTTTAATCGAAATGAAAAAGAGGAAACAATAGAAGATTTAGGATTAGGATGGCGAACCAATAGCAAAACTAGAGCTGGCGGACACAAACAAGCGGACTTGAGGGATGGAAAACTCTTTATCGAAATGTATAAAGAGGCCGATCATAGCACCTCTATTTTACACTCAGCACCTTTTGATGATGGGATTGTAAAAGTGAAATTCCAGATGTTGAATCCAAAAGGTTTTAAACTCAATTTTAATGACCCAAAAGCAAAAGAACTTTCTCATGCGGGACATATTTGTCAAGTGAGTATTACGCCAAATAAAATTGGGGTAACAGATCAAATAACTGGAGTTTTTGGCATGGATATTTACAATAAAAGGAAAGATGGCGTTGATAAAAAACTGATTCAAGAATTATTAAAAGATAAGTCTAAAACGTTTAAAACCAATTTAGAACTGAATCATTGGTACGAAATCACGATTGTTATACAACAAGAAACAATATCTGTATTTATTGACAACCAATTTGTAGGCGAATTGAAATCAGCAGGTTTTGACCATAAAGAAAAAGAAAATATTGCCTTATCATTAGCATCCTCCAGCTCAGAATTTGATGACCTTAGAATTTGGTCATTGGATTAATTATACCTTTAAATAAAAAAAGTTTATTGACTTCGAAATTTCCGAAGACAATAAACTTTTTAGTCTTAAATCCTTATTCAATAAACACGATGTAATATCGAACTTAATATTTCAAAATTAATGATAACCTTTTTGGTTTAATATAAAAGCAGTGGGGATTTTTAATTTTATACAGGTCGACTTATAGCAAAAACCAGTTCAATATAGTCCAATTTAATTTTTGTCACATTGAGGAGTAATTTTTATTCTAAAAAAAGCAATATAAAATGACGTTATTTGAATGTTAGTACTTCTAATTCCCCTCTTGAGAGGGGCTAGGGGTGTGTTTTTTTTAAGTATATATAAATCACGTATTTAAACCAAAACATCATAGGTAGCGCTGTCGAGATGTAATAGTAGTTCTCGACTGCACTCAAACTGATATTTTGAACATTACTGGTATTATTTTAGTACAAAACAATTCGTCAAATAAAAAAAGTCAAGTCAAGGTTTTAAAAATAATATAAAGTACCTTAATAAAAAATTATAATTACAAAATAATAGCGTTCCAAAAAAACACCAAACAAATTAACACATCAAATATAAATAGTATTAATAAGCGTTTTTCTCTCCCTTAAAGACATTATATAAAGTACTGAAAATAATTTTAATATCCAGTAAAAAACTCCAGTTCTCAATGTACCAAATATCATATTCTACTCGGTTTTCCATATCAATAAGTTCCTTTGTTTCACCTCTTAATCCGTTTACTTGAGCCCAGCCCGTTATTCCGGGTTTAGCATAGTGTCGTACTAGATAGTTATTAATCAATTCACAATATTGTTCCGTATGTTTCAACATATGAGGTCTTGGTCCCACAACTGACATATTACCAATCAAAACATTAAAAAATTGAGGTAATTCATCAAGGTTAGTCTTGCGCATAAAACTGCCCATTTTGGTAACCCTACTATCCTCAATAGTAGCTTGCTTAGAGGTGTCAAAATTTTTATCTGCTCTCATAGTTCTAAATTTCACGCACCAAAAACCCATATTATCTCTACCCGATCGTTCCTGTTTAAAGAAAATGGGACCTGGTGAATCTAATTTTATTAAAATAAATAAAATCGGAAATAGCCATGGAAAAATAAGTACAATAACAAACAAAGAAAAGAATATATCGAAAGTTTTTTTCAACAATCGGTTGACTGTAGCTTCCAGAGGTTCTTTGCGTAACATCAAGACAGGTATATTTTCGTAGAAAGTAATCTCTACTTTGCGTGCACGAGTGTATTGTAGAAAATCAGGAATAAATTTAATGCGAATCATATTTCGTTCACATAGTGCTGTCATTTTTTTGATTATTTCTATATTTTCAATATGTAGTGCAATATACATTTCATCTACTTTTTCCTTAAGAACATAGTTTTCAATCGCATCAAAGCCTCCCAATAGAGGTCCAGAAATCAGAGCAAAAGGATCAACAACATCATCAAAAAATCCTAATATACGGTACCCATAAGTAAGGTCTTTAGCTAAAACCTTACGGATATTCTCCCCTTTATCATTAGCCCCAATTATTACTACCGTCCTAAAATTATAGCCCCTGTACCTGATGTACCTCAACATTTTCATAAAGCCCAAACGAGAAAACAAAAGTAAAATGAAGAAAATTAAATAAAAATACAGAAGTCGCATGGGAGAAATATCATGATATTTCAATACAGTAATAAAAATAGCAATTAAAGCTAGATGTATCGTTAATTGTTTGATCATTCGAAAAAGTATCGATTCTATTCGCTCAATTCTAATAATTCGATAGGCATCTTTGTTTAATAAAATACCAATCCAAAATAAATTAGACAACAATGAAATCGTTTGAACTTCCTTCAAATCTGTTTGTACTAATGAACCATATTGCAACATAAAAGAAAAACAAATAGATACATTCAATAATAGAATATCCCAAATAAGAAAAATTAATTTAAAATAACGGGAAATATGAAAGGGGACTAGTTTATGTAAAATTGACATATGATTTCGTTGATTTAATCAGTTGGTGTAATTAATTATCGTCAGCTTAAGTAATTTTCTGTAGAAATTTATATTGAAAAACAATTCTCGACACTTTTTGTGTTCCTTTTTTTGAATACAACACAACCAATGACGTTGTATTTTATTTTTTATAATGTATCGAACTATTTTTTATAATTCACCCCCACAGGTTCTATTATTCTAATTTATTTATTGGTAAAAAGGAAACTTTATTTTTTTAAATATTGCTGTAAAGCTTGTACTTTCTTTTGGAAAACAACTTTTAGCGCGCTTATATTGTGATATTTATAAATCGTATAATCTTCTTTCAGAACAGCAATAGCCCTTTTATAATCTGTACTTAGGCCACCCATCTTCATTTTAACGACATAGCTATTTAGATAATACATTTTAATTTTATGTTTGTATAAATAGCGTAATAAAAACTCAGTATCTGAAGCTATTTTAAAATCTAAATTATAAACTCCATATTTTTCAATACAAGCTTTTCTAAGATAAACCGTAGGGTGCAATGGCAACCAACCTTTCAAAATATTATTAAAATTGTATTCCCCACCAATTCTATTTCTCACTAAACGTTCCTCTACGTCATTCGTAACATAGATTCCATCACCGTAAACACCATCTATGCCGCATTGTTTTTGAAATGTAGCGGCAATATTAGACACAACTTTCGTATCATAAAAAGTATCATCGGAATGCATTAAACCTATAACATCCCCTGTTGCCAACTGAAGACCTTTGTTAATTGCATCATACATGCCTTTATCTGGCTCTGATATATAAACCGCGATTTCATCCGTATATTTTTGGATAATAGCCTGAGTACCATCCTTAGAATTCCCATCTATAACAATATACTCTATATTAGGATAATCTTGATTAATCACGCTTAAAATAGATGCTTCAATAGTAGCAACACGATTGTAACAGATGGTAATAATTGATACTTTCATTAAGACTTAAGTCGTTTAAAATTAAAAAAATTGAAGGCTAATAAGCCTAAAAGACCACCTACTGTATTCAGCAATAAATCATCAATATCAAAAACTCCGATATTAAAAATGAACTGAAGGCTTTCTATCGAAAAACTACATAAAAACAATGTTAAGATATGAAAACGATTGGAATATTGTTTAGTCACTAACCATTCTACAGCAAAAACAAAAGGAATAAACATAACAATATTCCCTAAAAAATCAGAATAAAACACATACTTATCAGCTTCACTTCGGATACTACTTGTCTGAATGAAATTAATTTTATCCTGAAAAGGAAATAAATTAATTTCATTCCTAAAATCTACAAGTTGCTGTCTTCTTCTTGCAAAAAAAACTACATATATTACTATCGAGAAATAAAAAAACGATAAGACGCGTAGGCTTATTTTTTTCAAACATTTATTAATCATGGTGAATTCAATTCAATTGACAAATTTAAAAAGGGGTTCTATCGTCCTAAATAACCGATACAGATTATTGCTTTTTTTAACTAATGATTTACGCAATTTTTCAAATTATTTATCATACTGGAAGTATTATTTTTCTAAAATAATCAGGATTCTTTCTTAAATTATTTTTCTCCCAATAAAAAAATACGCAATAAAGAATATTTTCTAATCAATAATAATAGAATTATTGAAATACCAAAAATGAATACTGTTAAAAGTAATTTCTCGAAAAAACCATAATTTAAAATAATTTGTGCTTTATCAATTATAAATTCAAATCCTTCCAAAATCAAAATATGAGCAAGATAAACGCCATACGTAGCCGAGGTTAATACTAAAGGTAAGCGAATACTATCATATAATCCAATACCCATTAATAACAAACCAAATGCTAACAAAGGACTTAATGCTGAATAATCTGAAATAGTTAGATCTATTTTATTTTCAATCAAAGCTACAATAACTGCTATAATTGTTGCCCCAATACAAACAGTTTTAATATTTATTCTATTTGATAAAAATAAGGTACTTAAAAAAGCAAACGAAATATACGACGGAATCCCTATCAATACAAACCCAATGGAATTACCAAAACAATTATTAACTATACTAATTTTTAAAAATAGCGCTGTAGATATTAATAAAGTTATTCCATAAAATTTATTTTTAACATTACCTTTAAATAATAGGTACAAAGACAGTATGATAGCCTGCATACTTAGTAGATAGGGTATAAAATAAAGTTGAACTGCACTTTCTCCATAAAAAAAAGCTCGCCAAAAAACTATCCCCGATTCAGCACCTATTAATTGAGCTTTAATTACCCGTAATAAAACATAAATCACAGTCCAGATTAGGTAAGGCAAAACTATTCTATAAAAAGTTTTGTGGAAAGTCTTTTTTACGACATTATCCCCTACTGATTTTAGTCCAATAATAAAATAAAGAAGAGAAACAATATAGAAAAAAGGAACTGACAAAGGGGTGAAAAAATTACCTATAAGTGCTGCATTTGATGTATCATTTTTAATATGTATAGCAACAACTCCAAAAATAGCTAAAACACGAAAAGCATCAATTGTATGATTTCTCTCTTTTAATTTTATCATAATTTTATTATTTTTATTTCTATCAAAATCTATGATTTTGATAGAAATAAAACATTACTTTTTGATTGTTTTTGGGAACGTTTATCTACTTACCTCTTCTTGTTTTAAGAGGTTTTCAAAATAGGCTATCGTTTTAATCAATCCTTCATTTAGCTCCACTTTAGGTTGCCACCCTCCTAGTTTTTCTTTCGCTAAACTAATATCCGGTTGTCTTTGTTTGGGATCGTCTTGTGGTAAGGCCAAATGTATAATTTTAGATTGAGAACCTGTTAATGCAATAACAGCTTCTGCCAATTCTAACATCGTAAATTCGTTAGGATTCCCCAAATTGACAGGACCTAAGAATGCATCATCTGAATTCATCATTCGAATCATACCTTCCACTAAATCATCCACATATTGAAAAGAACGCGTTTGCATACCGTCACCAAAGATCGTGATATCTTCCCCTTTTAATGCTTGAACGATAAAATTAGAAACTACACGACCATCAGCGGGATTCATATTAGGCCCGTAAGTATTAAAAATTCGAATAATTTTTATAGCTACATTATTTTGATTGTGATAGTCCATGAACAAGGTTTCGGCACAACGCTTGCCTTCATCATAACAGGAACGGATCCCAATAGGATTAACATGTCCCCAATAACTTTCAGGTTGCGGATGCACCTGTGGATCACCATACACTTCACTGGTACTGGCCTGTAAAATTTTTGCTTTTACCCTTTTTGCCAACCCCAACGTATTAATAGCCCCCATTACAGAAGTCTTTATAGTCTTAATCGGATTGTATTGGTAATGAACTGGAGAAGCTGGACAAGCTAAATTATAAATCTCATCTACTTCAGCATAATAAGGTTCCGTGATGTCATGACGGACCAATTCAAAACGAGGATTACCCAATAATTTTAATATGTTTTTCTTATCGCCTGTAAAGTAATTATCCAAACATATTACATCATTCCCTTCCTCTAATAAACGGGCACACAAATGAGATCCAACAAATCCTGCACCACCTGTAACTAATATTTTTTTCATTGTTTATTGTTTATTTTTTAATTCTATAATTTTTGTTTGAATTTGGAAAAAGTAATTAGCCTTATACTTTGCCAAATAAAAGCCTTCTTTTCCGTCTAAAAAACCGAATTTAAGCAGGTAAGCACCAAAAAAATAGACCCAGGGTAGCAAACCAGTATTCATCAAAAAATACTTGATTTTTTGATTTCGACTCAACTGAATATTTTTACCTTCTTTCAGTTGAAGGTAACGATGCGCTTCCCAACTAGAATAAGCATTATGCTTACTAATATAGTGCTCGAGTGTTTTAAAATCTTTGTGGACTACTTTTTCTTTTATAACACCTATATTCCCTTCGATGATTGGGTGTTCATGTACTTCCATATCTAAATGGCTCCAAAGATCTTCCTCTATTTTTTCATAAGCTCCTTTGGATTTTTTAAATAGTGCCGATTTATTGAAACCATAGCCATAGCGAAGTTTTTTCCCCATAAAATAGTTTTCAAAATGAATTGTAAAACCATTATAGTTAGGATCTTTTGTTTTTTCTTCAATTTCGGATACAAAAGCTTCTGTTACAAACTCATCGGCATCCAAAAATAAAACCCAATCATTTTTTATATGTACATTTTGAAGTGCCCAATTACGCTTTTTTGGAAACTTTCCATCCCAATCAAATTGTATAACTTCCGCACCAAACCCTTTTGCAATGGATACGGTATCATCTGTACTTCCTGAATCTACAATAATTAATTGATCGAAACGCTCTAATTTTATCAGACAATTAGGCAAATTAAGTGATTCATTTTTTACCGAAACTATAGCGGTTATGGGTATCTTATTCAATTTTTCTATCTTTTATAAATTTTGCTGGATTGCCTCCTACTATAGTCCAAGCTGCTACATCCTTAAAAACAGCAGACCTTTCAACTATTATTGCCCCTTCTCCTAAGGTTATGTTTGTCATGATAAATGCTTCAGCTGAACACAAAAAAAAATACTTAATCACAAAATTTCCTGAAATAAAGAAAATATCCGTTGAATTTGATTCATTAGAGTTACTATAGAAGTAAATTCTCTGTGACTCAATCACTTTTGCTTCTGTTTTTGTTTTCAAAATACATACCTTAACTTCGTATTCTATTTATTTTATCCCGTCTAATAATAAACCAAAACAATTTAATTAGTAAATCTGTCCGCAATTCGATTAGAGCATTCATTATGCTTTTTCATTTTAAACAAAGATTATATTTAGCATTATTATTTATAATTAAGAGAATAACTTTACATTAGACGCAAGGTGTTTTTCATTAAACATAGAACAAAGTATTACACTTTCAGGAAAATCCTCATTTAATTTCAACAACTTTTCTTCCGGTAAAAGTGTATTCTCAACTCCATTTATAGGTGAAAAAAAAATATTTGCCTTATTAGAACGGTCTTTTTTAACATCTTCGTAGTTTAGTATTCCTGGGGAATTATTAAACTGAAGAATATCAAAACTCTCTAAATAATTAGTATGTAGTTCTTTTTGATTTTGCATAAATGCCATACCAAAAGCTCTTATTTTCCCCTCTTTTTTAAGCTCTTCAGCTAACTCAAAAAGTGCAGCAACATCCTGTATTTCATATAATGGTTCATGTACAAAAAAATAATCTAGATAATCAGTTTTTAGCGCTTTTAAACTTTCTTCTAAACTTTTTTTCATTTCAAACGGATTAATTTCAATTCTAGAATGAAACCTATTTCCTAATGATGCAACATTGTTATTTTGTATAGTCAAAGGTTTAGCAGCCGATTTCCCATTCAGGTTCTTTGCAAAACGTATAATAGGTTTTAAAGGAGCTAATAATTTAGCTTTATTATTTGCTTTAATACCAAATTTACTTGCAATAATAATGTCTTTCCTATATGGCCTAAGAATTTTACCGACAAAAGCTTCTGCTTCTCCATATCCGTAAGAGCGAGCTATGTCAAAATGCGTTACGCCAAAATCTATAGCAGCACTTAATGCTCTAGCAGATTTATTATTACCCTCTGAACCTTTTATTGGTGCGCAACCAAAACCTAAAACTGAAGATTTTATTCCAGGCACAAGCTCTATTTGTTTCATTATTATTTTTTATAAGTTAGTTCATGAGCAAGCCTTACTGCAAATGCCCCAAGAAAAAAAGTAGGATTTGCTTGTCCTGAAGTTGGAAAAACAGAGCTACTACAAACATATATATTTGCTGTACCAAATATTTTAAGATTGCGGTCTACTACTCCTTTTTCTGCAGAGTTTGCAATTCGGGTAGTGCCAGACTGATGAATTCCATCACGCGACATTTTTTTTATTTCATTAAATAAATCTGCTTCAGGGAACCAATATTCTAATTTACCACAACCACTTTTTTGCAGGGATTGATCTAACTCTTTATGAAGAGCTATAACCGAATTTATATCGTCATCCGTAAGTGTATAATTTATTAACAATTTATCTCCATCCTCAGATAGTGTAATTGTATTTCCTTCATAAGGAATTTGTTCAGAATGAAAGTGTAACGCATATTTATTTTCAGGGCTATAAAGAAAGACGCCAGGTAGTTTGCGTTTTAACATAAACCGTTTAAAAAAAATAATAGCGGGTTTAGATATTGAAAAAGGAAATCCTTTTATGATGTTCAATAAATGCTTATCTAAGTTTTCTACTTTCCCTTTTGTTATTGAATCAGCAATTGCTGGTGGTGCCAACTTTTTCCCTAAAAAAGGTGTAATCATTGCCATATACATAAACGACATAGCCCCACTACCATGTTTTGGATCATAATATAATGGATTATCAAGCCATATTGCTGTATTTAAGAGATTATTTTCAATAAGGTAATCTGCTTTAAACTGAAAGCGTCTTCTCAAATAAATCCCATCATCATCTCTCAAAAAAGCATAATCAGTCTTTTTAGGATTTCCATAAAACTGCACCGAAGCAATTTTCCCACTAAGATGACCTTGGTAATATTTGCCTAGTGAATGTGGAACATCATTAAGATTTTTAAATAGTTGCAGGTTACGTAATAATAGCCTCGTGCTTTCTTGTGCGCCAGCAGCTATAACAAAATCCCTAGCTTCTATTTGTTTTACTTTATTATCCCAATCAACTAGCTCAAGAAGCGATACTTTTCCATCGGCAATGGGTTTTTCAAAAGATCTTGCTTCATAGCCCTCAATTAAGGTAATATTTTTATTAGCAAATATTTCTTTTCTATAGCGTATACCAAAACGTGTAGGCATACTCCATCTTTCTACGACAGAGTCCGATATATTTTCAGAATCAAAATCATCTGCAATACGTGTTTTTTCAAATTTATCTATTTGATTTAGATTAAATTTAGCCTCACCACATTCGAAATACGCAGCAGTTTGCGATAAATATTTTTTTACCTCTTCAAACAAGTCTAAATCCCATGTGCAACCATTGTTAATTATTGGTCGATCAATAAAATCAACTTCATCATACATTACGCAACGTCCTCCCCAAGTTTCGCTAGACCCTCCAAACTTCTTGTTGGTACATTCATATACTGGATGATGGTTCGTAAGATTGGAGATTATGATACTGTCATCCAATGGGTTTTTTACTGTATCTGACTTACCATATTCTACGAGTAATATAGTCTTCTCAGGATTAAGTTTACTGTATTCAAGAGCTGTAATAATACCAGCGGGACCACTACCTATTATACATAGGTCAAATATTCTATTGTCCATTTTCAATTTTGCTTAAATATCATTCAAAAAATTGTTTCTCTTTTTTATTCGTTTTGCAGGATTACCTCCATAAACACTCCATGATTCAAGGTCTTTTGATGTTATTGCTGCTGCTGCCAATACGCTCCCTTCATTACATATAACACCTGGCAACACTATAGCTCTTGCACATATCCAGGAATATGGTGCTATGATAATTTTTTTACTCAAATATGTAAAATGTTTTGAATTATAGTCGTGTGTGGCTCCGCAAATGTAGGCATCTTGTGAAATAATTGAATGGTGGCCTAAGAACACTCCTCCTGGATTATAAATCTCAACCCCTGGGCCAATCGTTGCAACATCTTCTGTTTCTAAAAGCCAAGGAGCCCAAATTTTACAATTAGGATATATAAAATTATTCTTTCCTAAATTAGCTCCAAAAGCGCTAATAATAAAACATCTCCATTTATGTAATGGAGCTGGTGAGTAACGACAGAGAATAAACCATGTAATTTGCCATAAAAAACGTCTTATTTTACTTGAAGTCGAGAAAACAGGTCTCTTATAAGCATCTTTATCATTTAAATTATGTCCTAACATAAAAATTAATTTTTATTAAAAAAGTTGAAATTATATTATATTAATGAACTTATAAGCATTACAACTCTTTTATAACTTTAGTAAAAACGGCTGCGCATACTTCAATACTGAATTTTTGTTCAAAGGTATCATAAGCCTGAGCATCTTTTAGTTCTAATTCTAATATATCCAATTTTGCTATTTTAACCAACTGCGCTTCAATTGCTTTAACGGTCAGATTATCTAGCACCCACCCTCCATTACCTGCTTCAATTTCTCTCCAAATATTAATGTTTTTAGAAATAAGTACTGATTTACGACAAGCCATAGCTTCTACAATCGAAATACCAAAATTCTCTTGATGACTCGGTAACAAATAAGTATCACAGCCATAAAAAGCCCCCCATTTTGCTTCCCCATTTAACATCCCCGTAAAATGAATTTTAGGGTTATTCTTTGCTAGCGTCATCATTTGTTGAGCATACACAGAATCTGTAGGACCTGCAATAACAAGTTCAGGTAAAATTGGATGCTCTAGGCATAGTTGACTATAAGCTTCAATCAACAAATCTATTCCTTTTTTAGGATGAATCCTACTCAAAAATAACCAGTAATTATTTTTTAAAGATGGGAGTACTTCATGAAAAACTGTTTGCATTCTAACAGTTCGAATAGGTGGATGCGGAATACCAAACCCCACATTAATTTCCTTTTTAGGATCATAACCTTTAAAAGTAGTTTGAGCTAATAACAGTTCTTCTTCACAAGTGAAAAACAAGGCGTCCGCCGCATTAACAGCTTTTTGTTCTGTCGCTTTCCATACTAACTCATTGCGTAATGCTTTCCATTTACGATCCGTTGCCTTTTGAAAATAAGGATCTAACATCCCGTGGGGCATAATCACAACTTTTGGCACTAACTTATTTTGTGTTTTTAATCGGCTAATGGCTCTATATACTGCATAATTAGGGTATTGCCAAATTCCATGAACTATTACAGCACCGTAGGTAAGTAAATTATTTTCTAACCACTTTACTAATAAGGACTGATATTGATAAGACGTTTTACCTCTCCCTATTTTATATATTTTAAAATCATCTGTAGCTCCATAATCTAGATCAGAGTTGTCCAAACAGACTACTTCATTTTCGACGTCATTTTTTTGAAGACTTGGAATAATATTCCGAATCGCCTGGGAAGTCCCTCCAGAATTGGGATGCATAGAAGAAATAACATGAAGAATTTTCATTAAAATTTATTTTCAGTAATTTTTTTATAAATAGATTCTATTTGATCCAATGCTTTTTCAGTTTCAAAACGTTTGGAATTTTCAATACCAAAATCAATACATTGTTGTCGTTCTTTGTTATTTAGTCTAATAACATTGTTCAAAATTAATGCAGATCGCTTTGCCCATTCTTCAACTTCTTTTGTATCTAATGGTCTTTTATCTATATAATAAGCCGCTTGCCCTCCTACTTCGGTCATTGGAGCTTCATTAGTCGTGATTACAGGACAACCTGAAGCCATAGCTTCCGCTATAGGCCAACCAAAACCTTCCGCTAAAGAAGGGAATAATAATACTGTAGCTCCTTGATATCCTTGTTTTAATAAGTCGTCATTTATCGAAGTTAAGAAGTGAATGTCTGATGCGAAAAGAGATTCCTCTCTTAATTGTTCTAACTCCATTGTGGGATGTGAACCAACCAATAATAATGGTAAATTAATTTCAGTAGATTTGCGCCAAGCGGTATAAATTTCAATTACCCCTTTTCTATTTTTATAAAATTGATTGCCACCTACATGCAAAATATAGCCTAAAGAGAGATTAATTTTCAAATCATTAGTCAATTGCGCTCTAATCAATTCTGGATTTGATTGCTCAAATTTTTGATTCAAACCATTGTAAACTACTTTAGAAAGAGCAGGGACTGTCCCCATAAAATCATGAAGATCGGTCTGTGTTTGTTTAGAAATAGAAATAAAATTTTTTCCTTTCTTATATCCCTTTCTAATGAATTCTTGATATTTAATCCCAGACCAGCCTACTCTATTTTCGGGAATAATACCTTTGGCTGATTGTTGTGCCAAAAAATCATGACAATGAATCACATGCAATCGATTGGCCGCTAATGGTACCCAAGGACCTAAAGCTTGATCAGAAAAAACAAAAAGTGTATTTTGAGGTAGATTCTTTAGTCTTCGATTAATTTGAAACGGAAATACAATGAACTGATCAATATAGCCCAACCACTTTTTAAAAAGAACAGGAACAGGCAACCTAAAAAAAAATGGTGAAGCAGTCCAAAGGCCTACAGCATGTCCTCTTTCCAACATTCCCTGTTCCAGCATAGTAGCATATCGAGGCATACTTTGCGACCCAAGGAATAAAGGATGTGTAAAAATGATGATCTTCATAATCCTATTTTATTTTTTTAATCAAAATTTGTTCTTTTTTAACGAAGCTATGATCAAACCTCCAATTAGGGTACTAAAACCCAATGAAGTAGGTTGTGCCCATTGTGACTGTAATATAGCTAATGCGCCGAAACTTAATAACAGCCAAGGAAGTATATCTCCATATTTTATTCTCTTGAAAGCCAATAGTGTAACTTTAAAAACAAACAGAACCCGTGTCAAAATAACAACTAATCCCAATAAAACCCCCATTTCTCCTATCAAACGTCCCCATTCACCCTCAGCTATAAGAAAAGTAGCCTTACCAGTTAAAAGCTTACTTCCTACATTTGTCCCCATGCCGATACCATAGCCAAAAAAAGGAATACCATGAGATTCCGTAATAGCCCCAATCATCCCACCTAAAAATCGATCTAGGAAAACTCCTTCTAATCCTCCTTCAATTTTATTGGCCGAAGTAAATCTTTCTATAAACACCTCACTACCAGTTTTAAAAACAGGCAACTGAGTTAAGGCCACAAGTAAAAAAAAAATGGCTACAATTGAAATGAATATACGCCCCAAAAATTTAGGTTGTCGGATAAAAATAAGTAGAGCAAACAAAAAAGTTAACATCACTGCGAAAAATACGGATCTACTAATGGACAAAGGGATTGACAATAGTAAAGCCCCTGTCGCCCCAAGTAAGAGCGAACGATTAATTTTCTGAGGAACTAACCAAAAATAAAAAATAAAAGGGGTAACAAATGCCCAAAACTGAGCGTTACCACTAGTAAAAGAAAAGGTCCCAGGAGGTCTGAAATATCCCATAGCCCCACTAAAACCAGCACCTTCCATATCTCCTCCAACCCCTCTATTTATCCAAGCAGATTGTGGACTAAAAAATTGAAAAGCAATTAACAACAACATTGGAAAACTGATATATATTAGAATACGCCCTAACTTAATAATATCTTGTTTTGAAAATATGTTACCAATAACGAACATTAATGGAAAATGAATCAATAGTATTCGTAACCCAAAAATAGCCACATAGAGATTCTGATGCCCCACGAACATTGCCGCAAAAAATGCGATAAGCCCAACCACAACAATTATGGCAACATAAGTATTTTTCTTTAAGAAACCTCGTTGCAAAGCTACAATTAATATCCAAATGGCTAAAGGATCTCTAACAATTAACAATGGAGTTGCTAAACCAGGTAAAATCCATTTCCTTAACCCGCCTTCAAATAGTAAAAAAAAGAAATACAACCATACACCACGTTTTAAAATACGAATAGAATTTAGTTCCGATTTCTTTAATTCATTTATACTATATGTGTTCATTTGATGATAAAATATTAATGCTTTTAAATACTATTTTAGTATCTTTTTTAATTCTTCCGTAATAGTTGTACTATAATTATTCCAAGTATATTTTTCTGCATGTTCTGCTGCTTTATCTCCCATTTCAATAACTTGATCTCTATTATCAACAAACCATTTTATTTTCTCAGCAATTGCGTTTGGGGAACGAATTGGAACTAAGAAACCTGTTTCCCCTTCAATTACTAAGTCTTCTCCCCCTGTATTTGGAGTTATAATAATAGGTAAACCTTGACTCATTGCTTCTTGCATAACTAATGCTCTACCTTCGACAATAGAAGGAAGACAAAAAACATCACAACTTTGCATTAATTTTAAAACCTCTTCATGAGAACGCCCTGTTTCGTGAGTAAAAGTAGCTAATTGAGAGTAATAAAAATCTATTGGAGCCAACAAAGAACCTAAAACCACAAGCTCAATCTGTTCCCCTTTCAGTAGATTTATTGCAGCAAATAAATCCCCCAACCCCTTTCGTTGCCCCATTGAACCAACAAAAAGAATTCGAAGAGGTCTATCAATATTATTATTGCTTATTTTTTTTTTAGAATTATTTTGTGGTGAACCAAATGGAGATACTATCTTAATTTTATCAGCAGACCAAACAGGCAAAGAATTAATAACAAAGGAACCAGGGCCAATCACCACATCAGCTAATTCCAATTCTCTGCTTTTTCGATCTAATTTAACTTCACTATCAAGTATCCCCCCACCAAGGGTTTTGGCCCAATCTGGCAAGCGTTGTGCCTCTTCTTGCATGAGTTTTCTTCCAGTTTCCCAGTAGGCAATTGGCAAATCATAAATACAAATTAATCCTAGCTCTTTAGCTTTTATGAAGGTTTCCAATGCTCCATCCTCATAAGCATACACAGCTTTAACTCCATTTTTTTTAGCTTTTATTAAATCAGCAGCAACACGTTTATCGATTACTTTATATACACTGTCTACACAAAAAAAACCTTTTTCATGCTCATATAATTTACTAAATCCGACTTTATGAACAACCGTTCTTCCCAGATCCATCCATGGAAAAGTATCACAATAGGTTTCTAAAGCTATATCAAAAGTTCTGCGTCGCAATTCACTAAACGGAGTAAAACCTCCTAACCAGTACCAAAAATTACCTGGATAAGAAGCAATAGAAGTATAAAAACGATATAACATTTTTTGAGAAGCAAATTTACTGGAGATAGCTCGAACATTTGCATTTCCTGTTGGATGAGATAATATTATTTTCATTTTATTTCCTTTCAAAAGCAATTTTGAGCAATTGTAGATACTTACTGGCTACAATTTCTGATGTATGTAAAGTTAAATGTTTTGGCATTTCATTTCTTAATGTTGCAGTAAGTAATGGATCTTTAAGTAATTTTAGCATTTTTTTAACCATATCATCAACATCTCCTCTTTTAAAAATCATACCCGCTTTACCAACTGCATCAGGTAACCCTCCACCATCTGAAACTATTGGTAAACAACCACATGCCATACCCTCTAAAGCAACAATCCCAAAAGGTTCTTCCCATACTGAAGGAACTAATAAAAACTCATGACGGTTTAAGGTATTTACCAAAGCTTCACCTTGCATAGATCCAAAGAAAGTAACTATATTTTCTAAATTTAAAATTTTAACTAATTTTTTTAATTTTATCTCTTCCTCTCCACTTCCAATAATCGATAATGAATAACTAGTTCGATTACTATTATTAATTATAGATAATGCTTTAATTGCTAAATCCGCTCCTTTATCTGAAACTAACCTACCTAAAAAAACGAACTGTTTATCACGTATTATTTCTTTTTTAATTTTAAATAATTCATGTTGGTATGGGTTCCCAATTACAAGAGCTTTATAAAAGGTCTTCTGCCGTAAACTATAACTACAAGCTGTAACTGAAGACGAAAAATTCAAATAATATCTTTTAATATGGTGAGTAATCCCCGTGGATCCATCAGCACTAGTAATCCACGTCTGTAAACCCGTCACCTTTGGACGTCGAACAAAAAACAATGGCCATGCTAAACGCATACAAGGATTATTCTCAAGCACTACATCGGCCCAAATAAATTGCTTAAAAAGAGTTTTAGTTTTAGGTTGACGAAATACTAAGTAAGAACCTTTTTGATTTTCTGTATCTAACGAATGGGTTACTATTCGTACTTCATGACCTGCCTTTACAAACTCTTCAGCGAACATTTTAGATATACTTTCAATTCCTCCAATATCAGGAGAAAATTTATGTGACAATATTAATATTTTCATTTTTAATATATAAAACTTTACATGGGTTTCCAGCAGCTATTGCGTTTGGAGGAATATTTTTTGTTACTACACTATTTGCCTCTATTACAACATTATCACCAATTCTTACACCTTTTAAAACTATTGCATTTAAACCTAACCATACATCATCCCCAATATGGACTTCTTTAGGCTCTCCACTCCGTAAATCTTCTTGATGCCAGTCAAAATCCGTTATAAATGTATTTGCCCCTCCTTTAAAATTGTTGCCTATAGTTATTTTTTTGAAACAACCTATTACTGTTCCACTAAAACCGCTATTATTCCCTATTTCAATAACTGCTTGATCAGAATGAGTACTAATAATACAAGGTCTATTTATACCAATCAGGTTAATATTATCCGATTCAGAAACAAAACGGCAATAATTACCTATTTTGACCATTGAATCTCTTTTTTTCAAAACAAGTATTGTTTTACCATTAAACTTACAATTTTTACCAATTTGAATTTTCCATATAACTTTTGCCTTAAAATAAAATAAAACAGTCCAAAATCCAGTAGTAATTTTAATTCTAATACGTCTTATTAATCTTATATCTATCATGTCTCAAAATCTTTTTTCCCAACTAATTTTAATAAAATTCTATTAAATAATAGTGACCACAATTGCTTTTTTGATTCTAAATACATCCCAACAAAAATACATATTAAAAAGGTAGATAAACTAATTATAAGAAACTGTATATTTAAACCTAACCCTATAGGCATTAAAGATTTGAATAAAATTAATAATGGCCAGTGTAACACATAAATAGGAAAGGTTAAATCTCCAATGGTTCTAAATATTTTTTGGTTTTTTAATATGATCTGAGAACTTTGTACTTTCTTTGTCTTAAGTGGTAGAAACCAAATTGAGATTCCAAAAAAGACACCTACGACGTAATCCGTTATAAATTGACTTGCCCAAAATAATGGATATGTCCCTAACTTGAAAGGAATACTAGAAAAAAAACTCATACACAAAATAGATATCACTAAAAATACAAACACAAAAAACCAAGACAATTTAGTAGATATTATAATTTTTTGTATTCTGAATGCAAGAAAACCAAACATCCAAATAACCATCATTAATAAAATCTTAGGACCAACTAACAAACAAATTAGAAATGGTAAAAAAAAACCTTTCAATCCCTTTTTCTTAAAAAAGAATATACCAAATACAGCATAAAACCAAAACTCATAACCAAGTGACCATATAACTCCATTCATCCTTGGGGCAGCGGATAAAAACCAAATTTCATTTAAATAAAATACGCCTAATATATAGCGAAGTATTTCATTCCCATTATTATAAATTTCGTAAAAACTTGGATTTACTGCCTTAGTTAATAAAGCGCATATCACAGTCAATATTATCGCTGGAAAAAATATTGAATATAGTCGGCTTAATCGTGCAATAGTATATTCTACTATTGTTCGTTTTTTAACAGTCGTAGTATAGGCAATTACATATCCTGATAAAACAAAAAATATCATGACAGCTCCGTGTTGTATATCTCCAATAAAATGACTATTAAAATTCATTTCAAATATAACTTGACAACAATGAGTAACCATCACAACAAACGCACATAAAAATCTTACTATATCAAGATATATACTAGTTTTAACATCAAAGAATTTTACCATAAATCATTTATAAAAAAAGTACCAATCTGTTCTACAGTAAACATGTGTTTATAACTTTGAGCTATTTTTTGTGCATTTTTAATTTCGTTTACATTTGGATTGGTTATAATTGCACCACCCCAATTCTTATCAAAAAATCCAATACCCTCTTCGCTATATTCTTTTGCAATAATAGGTACCGCAACTGGAATTCCATGTGCTAAAAAAGCAGCTGTACTTCCACTTTTGCCAAGGGCATGACGGGGTATGGGAGTAATCCCTATATTACAATTTTTCAACTCAATTGAAATTTCATTATCATCTAAAAAACCAGTACAAGTTACAGTTGTTAATAAAGGACATTTCTTTTTAAATTCTTCTATATATCCTGACATCATATTTTCATTACCTCCAATGATGATCAGTTCAGGAAAAAAACCTAGTTCTTTAAGTCCTACATTAAAAACATTTATAAAATGGATAATTTCAGTAGTTATATCCACCTGACTAAAAAAGGCAAATCTAAAGTTATTACCTGAAATGTTTTGTGAAAAATTAATTGGTGGATTAATATTTGAAAAAAGAGGTAATGGTATTATATTGGATGTTAATTTTTCTAAATTATCCTTGTAAACTGGTAAATGTGTATGAATAACCTGTGGCTTCATTTTTTTTAACAATTGCTTAATAATGACTTGCTGTAAATAGGAGATAACTTTATTTTTAAATGCAACATTTTTTTTTCTACCTATCCATAACTCATGAAACATAATATGCCATAGAAATTTTCCTTTAAGTCGATTTAAAAAAAAGGGCAACCAAAATGGTAAACCTTTTGGATTAAAACCATAAGGTACAAATTGTAAACTCACCCAATCTGGATTTAAAGCTCTTATAGTCTCCTGAGTCCAAGCAAACCTTTGAGTCTGTAACGAATTAATTGAAATACGTGTCACTATAAATGAAAAATCCCCTAAGATTATTGTTTCTTTTACTAAGCCTTCAATATGTTTGTCACATAAAGCTACTATAGCTACTTGATGACCTTTTTTAATTAAAGCACCACAAAGATGTTTTGTATAATCACCTACACCGTCTTTGCCAGATTCAATAGAACTACATAAAAATAAAATCTTCATAAATCTAATTATTTGAATCTATAAAAATAGGATCACAAACAATATGACAACTATTAGATTCTATAGCTTTCATAGCTTCAATATCAATTCGTCGGCCTAAGTTCCAAAACTCGAGCAATTTCTCAGAAGTATACTCTTCACCACAAGGAAAATCGCTATTTTCAATATTAACACGATTTAGTGCGAAATTTATTAGTACTGGGTACTGTAAACAAATTCCATTGCGATATTTAAACATAAACCTATAAGGGCCTAAAGCTTTTTCTAAGGTATTTGGCGCTTTAAACTGAGCTCTTTTTAATAAAAATAAAATTTCTTTAGTATGAAAGATATTTCCGTCTACGGATAGTGGCATAGACCAATAACCAGAAGATTTTATCCAAGAAAAGAAAGACCAAGGTTTAACTGAAAAAGGATATAATGTAGGTGCTGGACTTATAGAGTCACTAGGCTGTGTGTAGTTTATACCGGACCATAACCGGATACTTGGCACATTTTTTTTTAAATTAATGTCATTTAACCATGATATAGAAAAAGGATTGATAAATAAAATATCATCAACTAGAAACATCAATCGTGAAAATTCAACTCCTTGTATAACTTCTATTAAATCTTCTCTAAAATTTTTCTCTTTTACGTGTTCAAAAATTAAATCAGCATTTTTTTCTAAAACTTCTCCATAAGCTTTTTCAAAATTAAGAGAAGACGTTTGCCATTGTACTGTTACCTGGAACTCTCCACTGACACAATGTTTTATTGATCGTAACAAAGCGTCCAATTGCATTGGTCTATCTTTACTAAAAATAATTACACTAAGTCCCTCAGATGAGACAGGAGTCGTTTTAGTAAAAAACAAACCTATCGAATATAGTAATCTTTTATAAATTGGAATCATTAAATTGGAACTGAATTAGAAAATGTTTTTTTTTTTTAATATTGTAGTTAATATAATTTTGAATAAAATTTTTTATTGCCTTATTAAAGCTTCATCTGTTTACATAAAATTCAACTCGCAAGCAGATTTACACAAAATCACCCTAAGAAATGCAAAGTATAATATTAAGATATGTACTACGTAAAGTCTCAAATAATAGATATTATTTGGTGATCAATTATAATATTTTTATAAAAAAATAAAATAGTTTTAATTATAGAATTAAGCATAATAGAGTAATTCTCCCAAGTTAATTCACTAACTTTTTGTTTGCCATTGAAAGCTAAATCCTCCCTAAATTCTTTGTTTTCAATCAATAAATCTAATGCATTAACAATAGTTTCTTTACTTATTTTATTCAATATTATTCCTTATTGTCCATTTATAATCTCTGCAGCATAACCCGTTGGTCCTGAAATTAAAGCACAACCACAATACATGGCTTCTGCTACTACTAAACCAAAACTTTCACTTAGGGATGGAAATAAAAAAATAGAAGATTGTCCATATAAATTCATTAATTCTTTTTTATCCTCAACAAAGGGTATTACTTCTATTTGATTTAAGAAATCACTAAAACATTCTAGAACCTCAAAATTTTCCCCAACTCCAATAATTCTAAATTTATAATTTTTATGTTTTTGCAAAATTATTTTCATAGCCTCTACCATTGGATAAATACCTTTTCTACTTATCCAAGAACCACAATACGTAATAATATTTTCACTTTGAAAAGGAATTCCATTATTGAAATAAACTTCGGGTAATGCGAGGTTATTATAAAATACCTTTTTATTATCCAGACCTAAATTATTTATAAGAAAATTACACTCAGATTTTGAAACTGTTATAACTTTATCAACTGAAGTATAACAATACATAAAAAAAAAGGATAAATCAAAATGAAACCATTTGTTCTTTTCTTCATTTATACTATTATTCTTTAAATTTTCACTCACTAATAGTTCTAAACCGTTAGAATGTAAAATTATTGAGGATTTGGTTCTAAATATCTTTTTTAATAAAAAAACTGCTAAAAATGATTCTGCACCATAAAAAATAAAAAGATCATATTGTTTAATTTTATGTGTAATTAACCGCCATACCAAGCATAATTCTATAAATTCTAGCTCTACTTTTCAAGAACTTAAATACTAAAATTTCTTCATCTGAAACTAAATCAACCTGATGTCCCTGCTTAACTAAACATCTAGTGGTATTTAAGATAACATATCCAGATCCTTGAGATTCTTCTAATGGGCAATTACTTAAAGTTAAAATTTGCATGTTTAAAAATATTTTATTTTCGTTCACCTATTTTTTTTTGCGGGAACTCCTGCCCAAATTTCATTTGAAGGAATTGCTTTTGTATCAACTGCACCTGTTATCCGATATAAATATGATAATTTGACAAGGAAAACATTCTAAAAACTAAACCGTTTTCATTATACTATTAAGTCGAATAGAATAATTACTCCAAGTCAATTCACTGACCTTTTGTTGACCATTGAAAGCTACTTCCTTCCTAAACTTCTCATTACAGATAAATAAATCTAGTGCCTTAATGATATTTTCTTTACTGATTTTATTTAATATTATTCCTTCTTTTTTATTTATGATTTCTGCTGCATATCCTGTTGGCCCGCAAACTACTGCACAACCACAATACATTGCTTCAACAACTACTAAACCAAAGCTTTCAGTAAGTGAGGGAAATAAGAATATTGAGCATTCGCTATATAAATTCATAAGCAAAACTTTATCCTCAACAAATGATATGATTTCAATTTGTTCTTTAACTTCATCACAGAAAAAATCGCTTACAACAAAATTTTCACCGACCCCAATCATCCTAAATCTATAATTTGAATGTTTTTTTAATACCGAATTTATTGCTTCAGCCATAGCTGGCGCACCTTTGTCAATTGTCCATCTACCACAATATGCTATAATATCTTGTTTTTCATTAGTGATTTCTGTTTCAAAATAAATAGCTGGTAAAGCGAGGTTATTATAAAATACTTTATCACTTTTCAATCCTAATCTATTTATAGCAAATTCTTTTTCAGATTTTGACACTGTTATAATTTTATCAACAGTATTATAACAATACTTATAGGACATGGACAAATCAAAATGAAACCATTTTTTCTTTTCTTGGTTAATTCTATGTTTTTTTATATTATCACTTACCATTAACTCCAAACCATTAGAATGCAATATCAACAAGGATTTCGTTCTAAATAACTTTTTCAACAAGAAAACTGCTAAAAATGATTCAGCACCATAAAAAATAAAAAGGTCATATTTTTTTATTTTATGTGTAATTAACCACCAAGCCATACCAAGCATAATTCTATAAATTCTAGCTCTGCTTTTTAAAAATTTAAACACGATAATCTCTTCCTCAGAAACTAAATCAACTTCATGACCTTGGTCTACTAAACATCTAGCTGTATTTAATATTACATATCCAGAGCCTTGAGACTCCTCTAATGGACAATTGCTTAAAGTTAAAATTCGCATATTATAAACTCTTATTTATTTTCGTTTACCAATTTTTTTTGCTGGTACACCAGCCCAAATTTCATTTGAAGGAATACTTTTAGTAACAACAGCCCCTGCAGCAACAACAGCTCCTTTCCCTATATTTACCCCTTTCAGCACAATAACATTACATCCTAACCAAACATACTCTTCAATCACAATAGGTTTTTCAATTGGGCTTTGTCCATTCATCACTGAATCAAGTGCAATACCATGATCGTGGTCTATAAATTTACAACCTGAAGCAATCATTGCAAATTGTTTTATTTCAATTTTACTACTAATATTAAATTCACATCCAAAACCTAAAAAAACATCATTCTCGATTATAATAGAGGGTTCTTTAGACCAAATACCATCATATTTAAAATTAATATTGTGTTCCAAAATACAATTTTTGCCTAGAAAAACTTTGTGTGGCCAAGTAGTATAAATTTTAGGGACATTTACACCAGTTGCAATTCTCATCCCCTGTATTTGCAATAGCTTTTTTCTAAAAAAACTAGCTATTTTTTTTAAATATCTAAATCGAAGAACAAAAAATGATTGCTGAGTAAAATAAGTAAACTTCATTTAAAACCTATTGGAATAAGCGTTTATAATTTGCTGTATAATCAAATTTTTCAGGGCGAATTTTAATAAATTTTGCTGGAATCCCACCCACAACTACAAGTGCTTCTACATTCTTAGTAACAACGGAACCTGCCGCTATAATGGCACCTTTATTAATATTTACTCCTGGTAAAATCATTGCTCGTGTACCAATCCACACATAATCATCAATATACACATTTTTTTCGCGATTAACAACACCAAGAAGATCTTCATTATGGTCTGCCGTTAAAAGGATTACATCTTCTGAAATGGAGACATTATTCCCTATTTCTAGTCCCCCCCTAGAATCAAGACGGCAATTTGCATTAATAACAGAATTATTGCCTATTGTTAACCCTTTTGCACAATCAAATTTACAATCCATAAAAATAGTACTTCCTTTACCTATGTGAAAATCCATTATGTTTTTATAAAACCAAAGTCTAACTCTATGACTTGGAATATGACAAATCAAATGATTACAAATATATAAGCGAAATTCAGAAAAAAATCTTTTCATAATTAGTTTTTTCTATAAAAACGACCAATAAAAGAAGCTATTTTAATACTTAAAATTTTTAATTTGGTTATTCTTTTTTCAAAAGTAACTATAGGTTCTCCCACATTTTGCCAAAAAACTTTATCAGGCAAAGAAGGAGGTATTCCTTTTAAAGCCGATAAAACAAAAGATTTATTCCATGGTTTAGACCTACCAATTGCATGTGACATTGTAAAACCACCATGAATAAAATCCATTGCTTCTGGCCCCATTTCAGATAAGGGTACAGAACAACACATCGCTGCAATATTCAAAGCATCTTGATCTTTTGCGGAAAAAGGATCAGTCCTGCTAGTGAAATTTAAATTTATGACATCTACATTATACTTATTTTTAGAAAGATGTACGAATTTAGAATATTTCTCAACAAATTGAATGTTTTTTTTCCTTAATCCAACAAAACCCGCATTTATATATGATGTAACATCATTACATACTTTCTCATTATTATCTTCTATTATTCCCTTCCACATACCACGGATAGGATGATTAATAGGCATGTCATTAGAACTAATTTCATGAACTAATGCAACACCATGATCTACCCAATTTTCAAAAAAACTCCAATTACACTTAATAATAATATCTGGATCAAAATAAAATATTGCATCTGCATCATAAGCAATACTATTCCATAATTCTATAATAAAATCAGGTTTATAATTTGTCATATGATAATCAAAAGTAATAGGTAAGAAATTTACAATTAAGTCATCTGTTATAATTAATCGGCTGGCATTTTCCCATTTCAAATCAATATTTTTATCTGCTTTACATGTCCATTCTGGAAGTTCTCCACGATAACCTACACAAACTTCACCTCGAAATCCATTTTTGAATAAAGAATTTATTAAAACTGCAACACCATGATGGTAATTCCCTTCAAAAAGGGTACAAACTACTGATTTCATTTATTAAATATTATTTTTTTTAGACAATAACCACTATTTATAACTACCTGAGTTATAGCTATAAAAATATTAAAAATTAACACTCCATATAAAGTTGATACATTAAATAAAAATGCACCAATAACTACAGCCATTAAGCTAATTGTAATTGAAAACAGAGGATTAATTGCCCATCCCCTACTAGTATAAAGCGAAAAATAAACACCTGCTATAAGGTTAAAATAGCTTCCAATTATACTCAATAGAAATTCCCGCTGTAGTCCCAAATAATTTTTCCCTAACACACATAATATTTGATCTGGAAAAATATAAACAATTGCAACAATAACAATCATAAACAAAAACAAGAGTAACATAATCTGAAAATAATGCTTTAATAGAAGATTCCTGTTTTCTGATAACCGTGCAAAACGTGGTATAATTAATGTCCCTATCAAAACACTTAAAAGTGAAAGTAACATTGACAACCGCCCTAAGGCACCTAGTTGCGCAACCGAACTAGAGTTTCCAAAAAAAGAAATCAACCAGATCGTTATTTGACCTGAAACACAAAAATAGATGGCTCCGGGTAAAATCCTTTTCACCATTTGTAAAATATCTTTCTGTATTACTGGATCTGATTGTTGCTTTATATCAACAAATTTATATGCTATTTTACGTAATTTAATATTTCCATAAATACGAGATAAACCACTAGCTAATATGGCAACAAAAGTCCAAGGAAAAATAAATACAGTTAATACAGTAAGTAAGAGTCGCCCCAGTCCTACCAAAACCTGATTTTTTTGTAAAGGTAAAATATCCTGATGTAATTTTGGTACAATTTCCAATAATGAATCGGATAAAGCTGCGAAAAAAGCAGGGACTAAAGAAATTACAATAAGAAAAGTAGTCAACTCAGAAGCACCATTATGCAATAATAAGTAAATTAATATGGGACTAGCAATTATCAGGCTTCCTATAGCAAACTTACGTCTTAAATCTAGTCCTGTTGCTAAAACTGCACCTAACTTTTCTTTGTCTTGCCATACTTTAGCACCTTGAGACATTACACCTGTAGATATTCCTCCATCAGCCAAAACAGTCATGGTTCCTAACATGGTATTAGCCAAAGTATACAGAGCATATTCTTCAATTGGTAATAAGCGTATAATCAAAATCCCCGATAGAAAACCTACAGCTTGTACTATGATTTGAGCAGAACCCGTAATGCTAATTAATTTCCCCCAATGAAGTACTTTATCATACTGTGGATGTGATTTTATTTTATTTAGCATTGGTAAAACTGTAACTTCAATAAATCGTTACTTAAAAAGATTTTCTTATTCAAAATAATTGAGTGTTGTGTATCCATTATCCTTTAAAAACTGATCTTTCTTCATCAATTTAAGGTCGGATTGCATCATGTCTTTTACTAAATCAGCCAAGTCGTATTTACATTCCCAACCTAACTTTGTTTTTGCTTTTGTAGGGTCCCCTATTAATAAATCAACTTCCGTTGGTCTGAAATATTTAGGATCAACTGCAAGAACTTCTTTTCCAATTTCTATTTGGAATTCAGGGTTGTTGCATGCTTTAACAAATGCTTTCTCATCAACTCCTACTCCTGTAAACTCTAATTCAATTCCTACTTCAGCAAAACTCATTCTAACAAACTCTCTAACTGGAGTGGTTGTCCCTGTAGCGATAACCCAGTCCTCTGCTTCTTCCGCCTGTAAAATCATCCACATCATACGAACGTAATCTTTGGCATGTCCCCAGTCTCGTTTAGCATCTAGATTTCCTAAGTAAAATTTATCTTGTAATCCTAGAGCAATTCTAGAAGTCGCTCTGGTTATTTTACGGGTTACAAAAGTTTCCCCGCGAATAGGTGATTCATGGTTAAACAAAATTCCATTACAGCCATACATACCGTAAGCCTCTCTATAATTTACTGTAATCCAAAACGCATACATCTTAGCTACTGCATAAGGGGAACGTGGATAAAAAGGAGTCGTTTCTGATTGCGGTACTTCCTGTACTTTATCGTACAACTCAGAAGTAGAAGCTTGGTAAATACGGGTCTTTCTCTCCAGTCCTAACAAACGTACTGCATCAAGAATACGCAATGTTCCCAATCCATCTGCATTACCAGTATATTCGGGAGTTTCGAATGAAACTGCAACGTGACTCATCGCTGCCAAATTATAAATTTCGTCCGGTGCTATCTCTTTGATTAAACGAATTAAATTAGTACTATCGGTCATGTCCCCATAATGTAAAAAGAAATTACGGTTGTCCACATGTGGATCTTGATACAAATGGTCAATTCTATCAGTGTTAAATAAAGAAGAACGTCTTTTTAATCCGTGAACAATATATCCTTTTTTTTAATAAAAATTCACTTAAATAAGCTCCATCTTGACCTGTAACCCCTGTAATAAATGCCACTTTTGCTTGTGTAGTCATATTTTATTATTCGTTGTTCGTGTTTTATAGTATTTGACATTGTAATTAATATGTTTTATAAAACTACTCTTTAAAAGAGTTCTAAGTAAAAGCTTCTTTTCTTAATCCCATCTTCCATTAATAGTTCGAGCAAGCATTTACTGAATGACAGCCGAACGATTTGATCTATTAAAAAAGAAATAAAAGCATCTATAGTTAGAGGTCTCTTTTTTTTTTATATAAAAATTACATTTTTAATAATTTTATATAAACGCTTATATCATATTTGAATTCAATTAAAAATCTAGATTAATAAGTAAGTAATCTAATACTTATTTATGATGAAATTCAGGGACAAAACAGCCATTTTAGGCTGTTTTTACAACGGCTCCGCCAAATGAATCACATTTGTGAAACATTAATAAAAAAACACTTTCAAATAATTAAAAATAACTACAATTATTTCAACAACGAAACTTAAAAAAGACTTAGTAAATCAGTAACCTAGACGCATTATCGATCTTAAATACCCAACAACGTTTATAATTTCCACCTTATCATTCCTGAGTTAAAAAAAAAAAACATTTTCACCTTATTAGAAATTTATACAAAAAAAATAGTATTTAACTAAAGGCACTTCAAGTGATTTCTTCGCATCAGTCCATTATATCGTTTTGAAAATCATCGGGCAATACAGTTCATTACCAATTCTTTGTAAATATCTAAACAACTTTTCCCCCAGTTTAAGTGTAGAATAAATTACGAATCACAACATTATTATATATTAAAACAATTGGCGCGAAATTAACATATAATAAAACCAATAACTAAACAATAGCTATTATTTGATTAAATGTAGTAGTTTTAAAAATAACTGTCATCTTAATTACTATAAGTGCTAAAAAATAAAAATCACTACTACTTATATATTTGAAAGAAAAAAAACACACAAATATTAGGCGATCAATTTTAACAAATCTAATGCAGTACCATCATAATAAATTGTATTTATATAAAATAAATCATTTTTAAAATAAATTGATGTACTAATAATCGTCTTAACCACCAAGGTTTTTCATTATATTTGGCAGACCAATTCGTTGTTGAGCAACAACAAGAGTTGACATTACATCACAGTAACAAATGTTTTAAGCATTTAAAATCATAAAACTATTTATTATAATTAAGTTTTGATGATTATTTTTTATCCGTTAGAATGATTCGCACTGGGAAAAAAAGTCCGAAAATAATTATTCCTTTAAGCCTAAAGGTTTCAAGGTACATGTTATATATAACTGATTTATAATTAACACCGAAGCTATACAACGAACGATTAATATTAATTAAACAATATAAAGTAACAACTATTACTAGCCATTTAAATACATTAAAATGAGACCTATAAAGTTAAAAAACACCTAACTATATAACCAACAAAAAACAATCTCCTCTATAAAAAAAGGACCAAAAACTTTTCAAAATTACGATACATTTAATTGAGCTTCATAAATAACTATAATTAAAAAAGAATGAATTTATCAGTATTAATAATAGACGATAAAAAAGACGAAAATAAAATTTACCCTTTACTAAATACAATCCCGAATGCTATTTTAACAATTGATTATTGTGATAAATTCACTGATGCAGATAAAAAATATCAAACAAAATATTACCATTTGATTGTAATCAATATATCCAATTTCATAGAAGAATCATTACATTTCCTAAAAAATAAAGTTAAAAATAATTCTAAAATAATTATTTTAAGTAATTCAGAAAACCATGCCTTAAAATTTTTAAAATGTAATATTAGCGACTATATATTATTGCCAATAGATACTGGTGAATTCATGATTTCATTAATAAAAACAATATATACAATTCAACAAAAGTCGAATACTTTAGAAAATGTGAGACCGGTAAATAATTATCAAAATTTCATAACTATCACGTCTACAAAAAAAATTGAATTAATAAAAACAAAAAAAATTGTGCATTTTGAAGCAGACGGTAGATATACTATCGTGCATTTGGACAATGGAACCACTAAAATGGCAACGAGGAATCTTGGCGAATTTCAAAAAATATTAAACCCAGAAATATTTTGTCGCATTCACCATAAATATATAATTAGTATCGATAAACTAATGAACGTCATTAAATCTGATGGTTGCTACTGTGAAATGGAAAACAATAAAATTGTTCCAGTCTCTAAAAGAAAATTAGACGATTTGAATAAAATTTTAAACGTTAATCAGGCATTAATTCCTTGATGAATAAAATCAAACGAGCATAACTCCTAAACACATTAAAATAATTACACAGGAGTACAGTACAACAAATCGAATGCGCATTCCTACCTCAATACAAAAAATAGTTAAATAGGATAACTCTTTTATCTTAATCCCATTTTTAAATACAACCTTTCAAATTGTATACAAATGAAAGGATCATTTTAATAATTAATGCTAAACCAACAAATAAAAAACCTATGACGAGTTATTAATAAATATCTCAAAAGTTCTCGACTAATTTATCCTAATTCAAGAGTATTAATATAATCGAACCCTTTTTAACATCCAATTATGTTGATTTGATTAGGATACTAATTAACGCTGTAAAAAAAAACCACATAATCAATTTTGAAATTGATATGAGTTATTTTATTAAGTTTATCCGTTGAATCATAAATACATTGGTAATTTATATAAATAACAATAACTTGGATACTACAGTAAAATGAAATTTATTAAAATTAACTCCATCACTAAAATAAAAACACTAGGTTCAAATAAGATATACATAAACAACTAAACTGCAATAATTTAACTACAAAAAAATAAGCTTTTTTTTTAAAATCTATAAATTAATAATTAACATAAAACGTGGGATGTAATTCTTCTATTGTTTGATTTACTTTACCAAAACCAAAACCACTTATCCCATCATTTAATACACTTATTACTTTTAAAACAATCTCGGTTTAATTTGTACTACTTTTGTCGCAAATTTAAAATTGAAGAATCATTAAATTTGATATTTATAATGTAATATTGACTATAAATATTTCCAACATTACATTATGACTTTAAACTATAATACACCAAATTAAATATAATGAAACAAAAAGCGATGTCAACTAGTCTTAAATTACTACTCGTCTTTATAGTCACTAATACTTTTTTTTCTTGTTCTACAAAAAAGGATATATTGTACTTTCAAAATTCGGAGCAAAAGAATTACCAGCAAGCAATCAGAATCGATAAAAACATCAATATTGATGACATCTTAAGTGTCAAAATTTATTCTTTAGATATTGAATCTTCAGCACCCTACAATTTAGCCTCTATTACAGATGTAGGTTATTTAGTAGATAATTCTGGAAAAATCACTTTGCCTGTATTAGGACTTATCACAGTAATCGATAAATCAACTGAAGAACTAGAATTATTTTTGACCAATAAATTAATTACACAAGGGCATTTGAAAAACCCAACTGTAGTTGTTCGATTATTAAATTCAAAAATAACTGTTTTAGGAGAAGTGAACACGCCTGGTACTTACAATTTTACAGAAAAAAATATAACCTTATTACAAGTCATAGGATTAGCTGGCGATCTTACTATTAACGGAAGGAGAAATGACATCATGCTGATTCGTCAAGAAAACGATGAAAAAAAAATCATTCATATTGATCTGACGTCAACCGATTGGTTTAGCTCACCCTATTACTATATCAAACCAAACGATGTAATCATTGTAAATCCAAACGAGGCTAAGATTAAATCTGCCGGACTGATCTCAAGTCCTAGTGCTTTACTTTCAATAGTGTCTATATTGTTAACAAGTTTTTTACTTATCAAATTTTAAATTAATGGAAAATGAATTCGGTTTTGACAATCAAATTGCAACAAAAAATTTAGTCTTCAAATATTTAAAGTATTGGAAATTATTTGCCGTGACGACCTTTATAGCACTCGTCTCCATGACTATTTACTTAAGATATACTAAGAATATCTATAGTATTGAATCTAAAATAAAAATTCTGGATGACAGTAAAACCTCCCTTATGCCTAAGGATGCCGCAGATTTGTGGTCTGGTTCAAAAGTGAACTTAGATAATGAAATTGAAGTGATTACCTCCAGGAAAATTTTAGAGCCGGTAGTAAGTGATTTAAATTTAACGACGAAATATTACCATGAGGGAAAGTTTGTTAATACTGAATTATGGAATATCCCTATCATAATAAAACCATTAGAAAATAAAGATTTTCCACCCATTGAATTTCAGATTGAAATAACCAAACAAGGATATACTATAAAGACTGACGGAAAAACGATTGAGGTAAAAGGTCAATATGCCACTACAAAAATTAATAACCAAAAAATTCAAATTAAACCCAACCCTAATTACGATAATATCAATAGTGAATTAGCCTACCGTGTAGCTATTATACCGACTAAAAGTGCTGTTAATATGCTTTCCGATAAATTAAATGTGACTACGAATGGAAAAAGTGACAGCGAAATATTAATAGTAGGTATAGAAGATGAGAATTTTGAAAAATCAGTAGCTGTTGTTAATAAAATCATTGAAATATTTAATGAAGATGGTATCAACGACCGACAGTTAGTCTCTAAAAGAACCATTGATTTTATTCATGACCGTTTCAAATATCTAAGCCTAGAACTAGACAGTATTGAGAATAAAAAGAAACAATTTAAACAATCTAATAATTTAAGTTTTATTCAGGCGGATGTTACTTTGGACATGGAAAAAAAGGCGGCATCAGAATCAGAACTTTTTAAAGTAGAAACTCAATTAGCGCTATCCAATTTATTAAAAGATGCCATTGATGACAAAAACATGACCAACATTCTGCCTGCCAATCTAGGACTGGAAAATGAAATTATCAACACATTAATCGCGGAATTCAATGTTTTAGTGATTGAACGTGATAAATTATTTAAAACAGCTGGAAGCCAAAATCCAACTTTAATAGGATTAGATTCCAAAATAGGAATGGTAAAAAACAATATCAAACAATCAATTTCAACCTATTCTAAGCAATTAAAAATTAGTCTGTCCCAACAGGAAAAAGAGTTCAATAACGCTAATAGACTGATTACTAAAATCCCTAGTGATGAACAATTTCTAAGAGGAATTGAACGACAACAAAAAATTAAAGAAGAACTATATTTATTATTATTACAAAAAAGAGAAGAGTCGGCTATCGCTTTTGCAATTACCTCACCCTCTCTAAAAGTAATTGATTTTGCAAATGGAAGTAAAAACCCTATTTCACCAAAGAAATCTAATTTTTATCTTATAGCACTAATGTTAGGCCTGCTATTACCATTTTGCGGACTATATCTATATTTCACTTTTGATACCAAAATAAAATCTAAAGATGAAGTTGAATTTCAAATTTCAAACATTCCAGTTGTCGCTGAAATCCCTTATTTTGAAGATAAACCAATCTTTAAAAACAAAGACGAGCGTTCGATACACTCTGAAATTTTCAGAATTTTATCCTCCAACATTAACTTTTCGTTACCACTTAATGAAAACAAATTAGGAAAAGTGATATTGGTAACCTCTTCAATAAAAGGAGAGGGAAAAACATATATCTCTTCTAATTTATCTTTGGCATTAGCGAGTTATAATAAAAAGGTATTGATTATAGGTGCGGATATGAGGAAGCCAAAACTTAAAGAAGCTTTCTATATGGAAGATAATAATAAAGGTTTGTCTACTTATTTGCATGAAATTGATACTAATTGGAAAGACCTATTAGTCACAAAAAATCCATACAATAATGATTTACACCTATTGTTTACAGGTATCATCCCTCCTAATTCATCAAATTTACTCTCAAATGGTAGGTTAGAGACGTTGTTGAATGAAGCTAAGAAAGAATACGATTACATTATTATAGATTCAGCGCCTACAATCTATGTTAATGATACATTTCTAATTTCTAATTTAGTTGATTTAACAGTCTATACAACCCGTTATAACTATACAGAGAAACAGTTAATTCGATATTCGACTGATTTAATGGTCAAAAATAAATTAAAAAACGTTGTTTATGTATTAAATGGAATGCAAGGCAAAGCTAATTTTAACTATGGTTATGGCTATGGTTATGGAGAAGATATAGAGCCTGTAAAAAAACACTGGTCAAAAAGATGGTTCTCTTAAAAAACTGTCGTTATAATTTAAAAAAAGGCTTATACAATTATTTATGTATAAGCCTTTTTTAGTTAATAGATATACAGCCTAATATTGAACTGTAGTTGGCTTTATTTAGATCAATCTCAAAAATTGAAGAGACACATATTTCCGGGATGTACCGTTAAAAAATAAGTCTTAAAAAAGTATCTAGAACTGCTGAAAATCATAGTTACTTAATTAACCGTAAAACTTTGACTTTATTGAAACCTAGATTGAACAAGAGAAAACACAACTCTACTTCGGAGAGAAAAGGTACAACTTCCAAAAGAACATCACAATCATCAACTTATTCCTAAAAGATCCTTAAATGAAATCACTATTCAAGATTTCACTTTGAGAAGTAATTCGGTTTATTTACATATTAAACGACGAAGATGGACTGATAAAGAATCTCAAGCAATAATTAAACGTGATTGGAATAGTATAGCACAAGGAACCCGCATGACTCAAGAATTTGCGGATTTTTTAAAAGAGATTAATAGATACTAAAGCAAATGATTGTCAAACTATTGACTTCTTCTTTGGAATCAACGGAAAGAAACTACAACGACAATATAAAAAACATCTCAGTAATTTTACTACCTGGAATCAAAGACAGCAATCTAGTGAATGGTTATTATTCCCCGAAAATATGGGGCAATATTTATCTATTGATGAAGTCAATTTATCAATAAGCGAACTCTATACTGTGGTGACAAATAAAGCTGCTAAAGGTCAAAAAGGAGCAATAGTAGCAGGGACAAAAGCCGAGACAGTGATCAATCATCTCCAAAAGATAAGTTCTGTTAAACGAAACCAAGTTGTGGAAATCACACTTGACATGGC